>CASEFP010000101.1 GCA_949287225.1 uncultured Lentisphaeria bacterium | reverse complement strand
TCAACGGCGGAATTTCTGAGCTTCTGAGCCGCGTCAGAAAAGTCATGTCGGCAAGAATCAACGGACGCTTGGCAACGCCTCTCAATGTCGGGCTGGGTATCTGGAATCTATTGATATAGAAATTTATGCAACGATGCTTATTTGTATTTCCGGAAACAATCAAGCGGAAAATTGAGATCGTCGGCACGAAAGGAGATTATTATACGGCATCTCTGCTGCTTTATGCCCTTAATGATGTTCCTGGAGTTACGTTTCAGCTTTCTGCGCTTCGCTGTGGGAATACTCAAATCAAACTGGAATTGCTTCAAGCTGTGCCAGGAGGAGAAAATCCCGGAAATCTATGCCGCTCAGATTTGCTGATCCCGCCCGATTTGAAACGAATCAGGAAGAACTGCTATGCCGCTTTTCTGCTGCGTGCTGATATTCCGCATGATGCACCGGGGGGACTTTATTCCGGTTCCATCACTGCGTGTTTTCCCAATGCCAGGAAGCTTTCCCTTCCGATAACATTGCGTGTTATGGATTTTCAACTGCCGGAATTAAAGGGTTCACGGGGGTTTTTCAGCCAGGGGCATTTCTCAAACTGGAGAGCAACTAGGGCCTGCAATCTTGCGGCAAGAAAAGAATGGATGCCGGAGAATCTCGAAAAATATTTCCTGTTCCTGAAAAGCCGCAGATTCAATTCCATTGCCCTTTACGGTGTTTACCCGGATGTGCATCTGGTGGATGGAAAAGTAAAACTTGCTACTCCGCGGGTTTCTACAATTGTAAAGGCATTTCGGAATGCCGGGATGAGTGGAAAAATTATTGTGTCGACTATCGAACTTCATCGCTGGGCAAACCGTGTTGCGCATGAAATAGACAAACGCGGAGAAATTCCTGCCGGAGACCTCGGGATTGATATCAACTTCTTCCCATGGGTATCCCAGCCGCTGCATCCGCGGGCACTTGTCTATTATGAAGCCGCGATGAAGGAGATGTTGACAATCGCGGAAAGGGAAAAGTGGCCGGCGCTTTATATCGCGGAAGAGGAAATGGTCAATGGGCCCTGGAAAAGCAAGCCATTCGATTTCTTCAATCCGGTATTGATGAAACTGTGTCCGGAGCGGACCCTGATTATTGATAATGCCATTGGCTATGGTTTTGCCCCGCATCTGGATATTGACCGCGGGCATCGGGATCATATTCGTTTCCGTTCCTATAATAGCTGGACGGAAAAAGCGCTGGAAGACGCAAGAAAAGACGGAGCTGAAGTCTGGTCTTACAACTGGGATGCAACCCGTCTTGCTGCCGGATTCCTTCAGCAGCGTCTCGGTTCTTCCGCGTTTCACCAGTGGGCGGATCAGCATGACGAAACCTTCCAGGGGAAACGTTATCAATGGAGTTATACAAGAATCACACCGGATGGCGTCCTGTCTTCCCGTGCAGTCGAGGCAATGCACGAAGGGCATCTTGATCTGGCGGCATGTAAAATGCTTGAAACTTTGATTGGAAGACTGAAGAGGGAAGGTCGCAACGGTGAGGCTGAACGTGCAATGCGCGATCTGCGCTCCGTCATATCGGACATTCCTGTCCGCGGCAATGCCTTTCGTTCCTATGCGAAACTGATAACTGAAAATGATCTGGCATTGCGGCGATATCGCTTATTCTGTGCGATAAACCGTGCTGAAGCTGTGTTTTCACAGAAACAAACAGCGCCAGCAAAACAAATGGCTGCCCCGTGGATCAAGCTCGGAAAGCCTGTTCGGAATACAAAAAGCGCGTTTTCGAAAAGGCTGTTGCTTGAAGAGACAATTTCTCCGATGACTCTTGACGCTGAAAAGAAAGAAGGTTGTTATGGTACGGGGACTGGGCCGATTTCCTATATGACTAATTATGAAAATATGCTTCGCGCCAAATGCAGTTCCGAGCGCGAATTTGCTGAACGTTATGGACCGAGTTATTCCGGAGCGTTCCTGGCCTATTCTCCGGAGGGAATCTACTTTTATATTGAACAGAACCATGTCATGCCCACTGGGAAATTCCGCTTCAGCAGACAGAACAGTGATCCGGAGCTTTACAAGGATGATGTCGTCGAGCTTTTTTTTCTTGTTCCCTCGTCTCGGAACAACATACAGCTCATCATGAATCCTAAAGGGAAAAAAACTCTGCTGAGAAATGGACAGGTCATTTCCCCGGACCCAGTTTGCCTGGCTTCCCGTTCTCCGATCAACAAAAGCGGGGGGACTGCTCACGAAGGCCTGATTCCATGGCATGTATTCGGGCTGGAAAGGATTCCTGCCCCGGGAACACTTTGGAAATTCAATTTTGCCAGGGAATATAATACAATGAACCAGTTTACTTCATGGGCTCCGGTGGAATCCAGCTTTCTGGAACATCAGCGCTGGGGGGAAATTCTTTTTGCCGGTCATGGAAAACTGAATTCCCTGCAAAAACTTGATTTGCCTGACATCTATCCGGACAGAAATATCATTTCCGGTCAATGGAAGAAGGGAATTCCCGGGGGAACCTGTCTTATTTTGCGAGATGCCGAAAGAAAGATCATTGCCTCCTGTCGTGGGGAAAACGCGCGAAACTTTAAATTGGATTTCAAGGTCAAGCCTGATGAAATCAAGACACAGTGGTCTCTTTCCATAGAAAAAAACGGAAAGGTTCTGGAATCCATCAGTTTCCTTGTGCGGGATCCTGCTCCCGGTGTTGTCCCGGGCCTTTTTCCCGGCATAATGCTGTGCGGCGAAACGGTTACAGGGAAGGGGGATTTCCGCTTTGCGAATGGAATGAAATCTCCTATGCTCACGGGAGAACTGATTGATGGAAAAGGTGTACGGCATGTTCTTGGGAAAACTCCGCTTCAGGCTCCTGGCGAATGGGAAATTCTTTTCAATCCGGGAACTGCGGCGCCTGGCAGCTGTCAGCTTTTTCTCCGATTGGATCACTGCGGGGGCGATCAGGAGACACTGCCGACAGCAAGAGAGTTTGAGCTGCTGCCAAACTGGAAATAACTCTTTTTATGGAATTCTATCATTCCTGGGACCGGAGGATGCAAAAGATAATCTTCCGATCCCGGTATGATGCCAAGTATTGTCTGGAATTCAGTCCTTCCGGAAGACGGCGACGCAACGGATCAGCGGATACTGATTCCCGACTTTATGCAGAATCACATGCACCTCGCCGGCCGGGGCGAGTTCCAGGCGCACACCGTTATCCAGGCAGCAGTCGAAGTTCTGATTGTTCACCGTGACGCGGCACTCGCCGCTTCCCTCAAGAAACAGAACCTGCGGTGCGGAAGCGTCCCCCTTGAGGAGAAATTCCAGATAGCCGTTCGGAAATACCTGATTTCCGACCAGACGGCCCGGTGCTCCGTCTTTCAGCAGTGCGTGACTTGCATGCATGAAACGTCCGCAGCGGATCTCGTCCGTGATCCCGCCTGGCACGATGAAATCAATCACTCCCGGAAGCGTGGAATATTTCTTCCTAGACTCGAATTCCGCCCGGTATTCTTCTCGGAGGAGCCGGACGACGCCGAGAAGCGGTTTGAGATAAACCCGCTCCAGATCGTCCCCCGCGGATGTGAAGACATGATGATCAATCCCGTTTACAAATTCGCGTCCGGACATCACGGGAGTTTCCTCCGGAGTGGTCATCAGCGGCTTCAGAAGCTCCTTCATTTCCGAGATTGCCGCCTCCATCATCGGAGCGCCGGCCCGTTTCGCTTCCATGTCGTCGAAATACGCGCAGACCACACGCACAAAAGAGGAGATCGCCTTGCATGCGATTACCGCGTTGCTCCAGAGCCGTTTCAGACGGCAATATTCCTGTTCCGGGAGTTCTCCGCGCAGTTTTTCCACCCGCGCAAGGTCCTTTTCCGCCAGCGCCAGAGCTTCGCTCTTTTCGCGCAGAATGAAGTCGCGTCCGGGTGTTGTTTTTTCACTTAGAATCGACCAGATGCCATGCAGGAGATTCAGGTGTTCCCCGTTTTTGAAAACCGCGAAGATGCCGCCTGCCTTGATCCATTTCAGATCAGGCTGGAGCGGGAACTGGTGGAAGATCAGATGATGATCAATGTAATGCAGTTTTGTCACAACCTGATAACCCTCCAGGCCGATTTCCCGCAGCTCCTTCCGGCAGGAGGCTGGAACATGTTCTTGCGCATAACGCTCCCGGATCTCCTCCGCGCTGATTTCCGGATGCAGAATCGCCTGTTCGTAGGCGTAAAGATTGATGGGGCAGCAGTCGAAGATGTTGTTGCCGATCCGGTCGAGGCGGATGGTGAAACGGTCTACGCCGCACTTCTGCCCCCACCGGACGTAGCGGACGATGTTCTCCACATTTTCGGCGGGAAGATAACCCGCGCCGAGAAATTCGCCGAGACTGTCGCACTCCGCGCCGAGCGTCAGATTCGGAATCCGCTTCAGAAACGGGTTGTCCGGCAGGAAGGGATCGAAATCATAGGGCGTGATTTTTGTTTCGACTTCAAAGGAGAAGGTCTTTGCGGCGCGTGCACCTCCGGCGAGAATATCTTCGTAATCCTTTGCAATCGAGCCGAAAGAGCGCAGGATGAAGCGTTTTCCGCGCGCGGCATGTTCCTCCGCGAAAATGCGGACAATCTTTTCCACAACCTTTTCCGGCGGATATACCGACGGTGTCGAATTGTGAATGGCGGAAAAATCCGCCTCGGTCAGCGTGAGGACGATTCCGTCGAGTTCCGGGACGGCTTCGAATGCCTTCCTGAGCTTGTAACGCAGCAGAGATTCGAAGGCGTTGCCGAGAAGATTGAATTCTCCGTCGGCGTCGCGCAGTTCGGGAACTGTCTTCAGGAATTGCGGCCAGACTGTCACCTCGCGGTGCCAGTAATAAACCGGGCGGCCGCTGTCGTGAGCAAGCGTCAGAATTTCCTTGAGTTTCCGCCGGTTGGACAGGATTCCTTCGCACTCGAGTGTCGCCGCCACCGCCGGATAGTCCTCATACAGCACAAGACCGTCCAGACCTCCGAGCAGGGTGTGGCATGCCGCGCAGATTTCAAAACTGTCCACCTTGCGGGATCCCGCTTCCATGACGACCCGTTTCATATAACCCACATCCAGCGGAGTCGGATGCATCAGCGACCATGTGATTTCCGGCATTTTCTTTCCTGTCCCTTTTTTTATTATTTTTATGTTTTGCCAACGTTGGCAAAACTGGATGAGGTAAAAATACAGCTCTGTGGTCGTTTTTGCAAGCTGGAAAAAGTAATTTGGGGGAGGATTCTGCGTGGTTCAGGATTCCGTTTCGGCAAGCGGGATCCATTTTCCCGGTGTTTTCTGTGCAAGGAACGCGCTCTCAAGGATCGCCATGACTTCAAGCGTCTGTTCTTCCGGCACCTGCGGGACACCGGTTTTGAAAAAAGTCAGCATATGTTCGACAAATGCCGGGAAATGTCCGATTCCGAGATCTCCGGTGTCGGCGCATGCGCTTTCCCCATACTGCATCACGACGCGGAAATTGAGTTCCGGAAGATAGTTGACAACTCCCAGTCTGCCGTCGTTGTAATCAACGGTCAGCGAACGGTTGCGCGCGGCAGTGTTCATCATGACGCGTTTTGCTCCCGTTCCGATTGCGAGCACCAGCATTTCCACCTGATGCACGCCGTAGAATTCAAATGACAGACCGTTGCCGAAGGTGCAGACGTAATTGACTTTTTCTCCGGCGACTTTCTCCCGGAGCAGCGCTGTGAGTCCGGGTGCGTAGCGCAGTGCGGAGGTGGACATGAGCGGCGTGTTGTGCTTCCGCGCAAGTGCAAACATCCGTTTTGCGGCATTGAGATCAGGAGCGAAGGTCTTGTCGACATAGACGGGCTTGCCGCTGCGCAGTGCGAGGTCGGCAAGCTGTTCATGCAGTTCCGCGTTGTTGGGTGAGAGGACGGCGATGCAGTCGCATTGATCCACGACCTCCTCCATGCTTCGGGCGGGGATCATGCCGTTGTCGGCGCACCATTTTCCGAGGGGCCGCCGTTCGGGATGCGGCGCGACTTCCCAGGCATAGGAGAGCGCAAACTCGTCTTTCAGTGATGATTGCGCAATCATAGCCGGATAGTTGTTTGAGTGCCATTCGTCGATGAAGTTGTCGATGAATCCGATTGTTTTTTTCATTGCAGGATTTCCTCTTTGAGTTCCGTTTCCCTGGACGGAATGATTTGCAGCGGGCCGATTGCGGGATGATCGCCCTGTGTGTTTTCCTTATTGTCCGCTTCAATGGTCAGAAGAACGTTCCTGCCTTTGCAGAGGGCGAGAGGCAGTGTCCATTTTCGCGGGCGGAGATCAAACATCTTTTTTCTTGCTTCCCGGTCTGCGGTCCATCGCGTTTCCCCATTGATGCCCGTGTCATACTCCTTGATGATGACGCCGTTGACGGCAAGGCGGAAAACCGTTCCGTCATGCGGATAGGCAAAGATGTCTGCCATGTCTCTCACCGTAACTTCAAGGGCTGTGGCATCCGATGGAGCTTTGAGCGGCAGAGTAATGATTTCATTGCGCATCGCAAGCGGCGTGAGAATCTCCTTCCCGACACGCCGCCTGGGCAGGGCATCCAGAGATACGGCTTTCCCGTTGAAACATCCGTTGGGGGCGAGAGAAAGCGCAGCTGGTTTTCCGCTTCCGGTGAAGCAGACCAGGCGGAACGGCAACTCCGCGCTTAATTTTCCCAATGTCACGCTTTTGCCGTTCAGAGTGCATTCTGTGAACGGCACCCGGCCGCGGATATCCACCTCGATTCGTTTCAAGTCCTTATCCGCGGAATCCAGTTCGAGATAAACGGCTCCGTCCGTTTCGAAATAGCGTTTCAGGTAAACCCTGTCAGGGATGTTTTCCGCATACAGGGCTGTCTCCGTTCCGCGCGGGAACAGCGGATAATACTTTTCCGGATTCAAGCCCAGGATTCGATTCCCGGCATAAAAAGGCCAGTTTTCCGGGAGCAGAGAGGTTTCCGCCTGAAACGCATTGTGGATTCTGCCGTAAACAGCCTTTCCGGAAGGATCGCGCATTTCCTGGAGAGATTTGTCGCTGTAATAAGAGTAGATGCCGTCTGTGCCCTGATACATGCCTGCGATATTTTCCGGATAGCCGTTTTCCGGAAAACAGGGATGCAGCTGTTTCGCGGCGAAGAGTTTTGCCCGTTGATAAAGGTGTCCGCTGAAAGTCCGGTCGGATTCCAGGTCCGCCTGAGATTTTCCGCTGAAGTATCCGTAAGGCAGAAATCCGAACCCGCCGCTGGCATCCGCCACGGCAGACTGCGTGTATTTCAGTGCATCGGAATAACCTCTCGAATCCGTGATCCACTGCCGGTATCCGAAGAGGAAGGCCGAAAGCGGCAGCTGATTCACGCTCCGATATTCCTGGAATGCCTTGTTTCCGTAAACCGAAGGATAGTTGAATGCCCAGGTTATACCGAATGCAATGGACGCCGGAGCGAATTCCGCTGCCATTGGGACGTTCGGATTTTCAGCGAGAAGAAGCCGCATCTGAGCGGTATCCCCCTCTCCGGCGCTCAAACCGTTTATGATTCCGTTGCCGTGGTCATTCGTTGTGCCCGCGGTATCTTCATAATTTGCATCGGTTTTTGTCTCCTCGCGCCAGCGTTTCATCATTTGCAGATGATATTCTCTCCATCGCGGAGAAAGGAGGTCTCCGTAAAGCAGGCTGTTCGGACGGATTTCCTTCCGGAGATCGGGCGTATCCAGGTAATTGTCGCTGCCGGACGTGTTTCTTTTGCTGCCGCAAGAGTCCTTCGTATTCTCCTTATATTGCTGGATCGAGTTCTTGCGCGTTAGAAAAATATCATCCAGCCCGTCCCGTTTCCAGACCGGGGAAAGATAATTGGCGCAGCAGATATTGACATATGCCATCGTCCTGATTCCATATTGTTGGACGAGGCGGACTCCTTCTGCATATCCTTTCCGGGGCGTCCAGTCCGGCAGTTCGGCATCCCAGGCCGGTTTGCGTGCGTTCCAGGTCATCAGCATAACGGTATCCTTTCCGAAAATTTTTGCAATCAGTTCCAAATCCCGCGGGACTGGGCGCAGCACTTCGGTTCCGGAGATGACCTGGATGTTCCGTGTCCAGTGGACGGCGTCCCGTATTGCGATTTCCTTTGCATACTGTTGCGCATACCAATTCCGATAAGGACGTGCGGCGCAGAGCCAGTCTCCATGAAAATGCTGGATCGAAACGGGCGGCGCACTGATTCTTGTCCGGTTTTCAAAGGGCATGAGAGCATTGATTTCCAGTGCCGCACAAAAATCTTCTCCTGAACGGGAAAGGAAGAGATGATGCGGACGCGATGTCGGATCTTCCATCCAGATGCCAAGTGTTCGTTTCTGATCTTTCTCGAGGATGACGAGCGGCGCTTCCAGGAACGGCGGCCGCCCGAATACCAGTATGTCCGCTTTGTCTTTCAGTTCATAACGCATTCCTCCGAAGGAGGGAATGACAGCACTTTCCGCTCCGGTTCCGATCACGGGGACGGTGACCGAAAAGACTCCGCCGGAAGGATTGCTTCCGGATGCCGCGACAAGGATTCTGCCGTCCGTTCCTTCGGAGAACTCCATTTCCAGAACGGCATCCGGGAGGAATTCGCTTCCGTTGGAAAGTCCTTTCCAGGAAAGCGTGATTTTTCCCGGGGCTTTTCTCATGCTGAACACAGATTGTTTCGAAGGAATAAAATAATTGGTAAAGGGAAAGGTGTGTGGAAGCTCCTGCTTCAGGGTAGGTTCTCCCCATGGCATGTGTCCGGAACGGAGTTCTCCGGTATTTCTCAGAATTCCAAGTCCTGCTGGAAATTTCACTGCTTTGCCGGGAATGCCGAAGTCCGGAATCCCTTTTATAATTCCGTCGGAAACCGTAAACGCGATTGTTTCCGAGGAGAATCTGATTTCATGTTTTTTTTCCTGGTTTTCCATAGAGATCTCCATAGAGAAGAGGGTTGAGACATTGCAAAGTAAAATGATACGGAGAATGTGCTTCATCATTGCTGATTTTTCCTGTGTATTATCTGGTGTCAGAGTGCTGTTGAACCGGCATAGAAGAAATCACGCGGGCGGACCGGGATTTTATGCGAATCCGCGTGACCGTCGAAATAGACGGAATTGGCGAAGCTTTTGTGACGCGGGATGATTTCCAGCACTCGTGTCTTGTATTCCCATGGCTGAACGAAGTAGGAGTTGTCGTTGTCCTTATGTTTGGCTTCTGTGATATGGAAGGTTCTGCTGGGCATTTTGAGTTCGGAGCGTTTATAGAATTTCATGACGGCGGCACTGGCTGGCAGGTCGCTGTACTCTTCATTTACGGAATAGTGGTAAGTTCGTCCGTCATCCAGTCTTGTAAAACGCTCCGGCTGCATTCCCGTGCGGTTGTATAAACGCTGTTCCGCAGGACAGGAAAGAATGACCGGATAGTTTTCCGTCTTGGTGCCTGTCGGATTATAGACATTTCCGTAATTGGCCTGCCGGGCCAGCAAACCGGCGTTCCGGAGGACTCCTCCCCAATAAGAGCCTCCAAGATAAACCGCGGGGAAAATATAGTCCCCGCTCATGTCGCTGTAGGCATGTAAGAGCAGATACATCTGTTTGAAGTTGTTGATGCAGGATATTTTCCGGGCCGTTTCTTTTGCATTGTTCAGTGCCGGAAGAAGCATGGCGGCAAGAATCGCGATGATCGCAATCACGACGAGGAGTTCGATCAAGGTAAAACTTCCGTATTTCCGCCAGGCGTATGCTATTCCTGAAAAATGCAATGCCTTTTTCTGTATTTGCATAAAAGTCTCCTGTTTTGATTGGCAAACGGCTTGCAAAACTTCTAAATATTATACTCGATTCCGGGAATTATGGAATGCACAATCTTGGTTTTTATATGCACAATTTTGGGATTTTTATTGTTTTTTGTAAAAGGTCCTGCGGTACTCCGCGGGGGAAACGCCGTATTTTTTCCGGAAAAGACGGGAAAAATAAAATTCATTTTCGATTCCGACCTGAGAGCCGATTTCGCTGACCTGTTCGTCGGTCGTGAGAAGCAGTGCGGCGGCGCGCTGGAGACGGCTCATGATGACAAACTGCTGCGGGGGCATCGAGATATACTGCTTGAATAATTTCCGGAAATGGAGCGGCGACATATTCCCGTTTCGTGCCTCCAGATCGAAATCCCAGCGCTTCTCCGGAGTCAGGCAGATCGCTGCCGTCAGTTTTTCAAAAAAATCGACCTGGTGCCGCGGAATCTGCTGCGAAGGAATATTCTGTTCATGGAGCTGTAGAAGAAGATCCTCTGTCAGAAGAACCGGGCGGCTGCTTCCGGCATTGGGAGCGTCCAGGCTGTTGATTGCATCCATCATCGTCTTGAAAAATTTTTCCGTGTTGTTGATCTGGATCAGCGGTTTTTCCGGATTCTTCACAAACAGGCCGGATTCGATGAATTTCTGCACGCGAGGACCTTCGAAACAGAGAAATAGATTGTCATATGGTTTTCCGTCAATGGAACCGTATTCAAAATATCCTTCTGGATAGGTCAGCCAGGCATGTCCGCCGGTCACCCGAAGGCTGGGACCATGATTCAAACGGAGGAAAATTTCCCCGGACAGCAGATACTGGATTCCATGAAAACGCGGATAATTCCGCTGAATCCGGGTGTTTTTCCGGGTAATGCCGTGATAAAAAAACTGCAAACCGTCAAAATAGTTCATGGCCTTCTCTTTCGCATCCATTTCCATGGCGCATTCCTGTTTCCTGAGCAGGAGGAACGGATGGAAAACAGAGGGGATCCCCTGTTCCTCCTTATTGTTCGACGGCTTTGAGGATCTCCTCCTCCAGCAGACGGACCGCGTCGGCTTCCGGCAGGATCGCGAAACGTACCCCGGACTTGAAGAGCACGAGTTCTCCGCCGCCCGCGCCGCCCGCAATGCCGATGTCCGCGTCCGATGCCTCGCCCGGGCCGTTGACCGCGCATCCCATCACGGCGACTTTGCGCAGACGGATTTTCTTCCCTTCCGCCCGGATCGAATCAATGAAACTCTCCACACGCGAAACCAGCGAAATCAGATCGTAGGAGGTTCTGCCGCAGGTCGGGCAGGAGACGATCTCCGGCGCGGAGTCGCGCAGGCCCGCCGCCTCGAGAATCGCCTTCGCCGCGCGGATCTCCTCCACGGGCGGCGCGCTCAGACTCACCCGGATCGTGTCGCCGATCCCGTCCAGAAGAAGAGCGCCGATCCCGACTGCGGACTTGATCGCGCCCCGGAAGGCGGTTCCCGCCTCGGTCACGCCGAGATGCAGCGGCAGGTCCGACCGTTCCGCGAACATGCGGCAGGCCGCGACCGTCACCGGAACGGAACTCGCCTTCAAAGAGACTTTCATCTGATGGAATCCGAAATCCTCCAGAATTTTCACCTCTTCGAGCGCCGCCTCGACCAGCGATTCCGCCATTGCCGCGTCACGCGTCATGCCGGAACGCAGTTTCGACTCCAGAAGCCCTTTGGGCAGACTCCCTGAATTGGCGCCGACCCGGATCGGAACACCGACTTCTCCCGCGGCCTTTGCGACCTTTTCCGCCTTCCCGCGCCCGCCGATGTTGCCGGGATTGATCCGGACGCCGTGCACGCCCGCAAGAATCGACGCGATCGCCAGACGGTAGTCGAAGTGAATGTCCGCGATCACCGGGATCGGGGTTTTTCCGAGGATTTCACCGAGCGCCTCGACCGCGCGGCTGTCCGGCACCGTGACGCGGACAATCTGGCATCCCGCGGATGCCAGTTCGCCGATCTGCGCCAGTGTCGCACCCGCGTCGCGCGTGTCCGTGTTCGTCATCGACTGGATGGACACGGGCGCCCCGCCGCCGATCGCGACGGAGCCCACCTTAATTTGCCGGGACGGGCTGCGCCTTGTCATTTCCCGCCTCCTCCACCTTTTCCGCTGCCGGAGCCTTGTTTTTCTCAATGGATTTGATCAGCGGCGTCGCCAGTTTCTTCACATCATAGAAGGAGACGAACAGCATGAAGCTGATCAGGAGCACGACGAAGCCGATGGTGATCGGTTCGAGGATCTTCTGCGGCATCGGCCGTCGGAAGATGATTTCCAGAAGCGCCAGAAGAATATGCCCGCCGTCGAGCACCGGAATGGGCAGCAGATTCAGAAGCCCGAGGTTGAACGTGATCAGAACCACCAGCGTCAGCCCCTGAATCACCGAGCCGTAGTAGACCGAGGTGTAGAGATAGCGCCCGATCCCGATCGGGCCGCTCATGTGCTTGGGTTCGATCGTCGTGTACTGCTCGGTCAGTTTCAGTTTCTTGCCGATGCTCACGCAGATGCCGCGCAGCGACTTCCATGTCATGACGAGGACGTTCTCAAACTGTGCCCACGGCGTCGGGTGCTGCAGCATCGCGAAGCGGACGCCTGTGAGATCGTAGTAGCGCACGTATTGCGGCGTGATTTCGGTTTCCAGCTGTTTCCCGTCCCGCTCATAGACTACTTTGAGCGTTTTGCCCGCGGTCCTGTCGAGCAGGGCGCGCACATCCTCGATGTCCTGAATCTTCACGCCGTCGAGTGAAACGAGGCGGTCGCCCTTTTTCAATCCCGCCTTTTCCAGCGGGGAGTTTTCCGGGACGCGCAGAAGCGGATTTTCGCTCATGCGCAGATAGTAGTTGCCCTCCGTGCCGTCGGCGTCCTTGACCGGCGTCAGTTCAATCCCCCGGAAGGTCAGCTCCCTGTCTCCGCGCTGCACGGTGAAGGTCACCGGCTTGCCGCCCGTTTCAAAGAGCAGAATGCTGGAGAGATCGCCGACCTCGTTGATTTTCCTGCCGTTCACCATGATCAGGCGGTCGCCGTCCTTCACGCCGAGTTTCGCCAGCTGCGACCCTTTTTCCGGATAGAGGTAAACCGGAATTTTCGGGAAGAAGAACGGGTAGGCGATCCCTTCCGCCGGACTGACCTTGCGGTTGACCGCCGGGAAATAGGCAACTTCGAATTCACGCCCGTCGCGCCGCACGGAGAGCTTCACCTCGCCGATCGTGAAAAGAATTTTACTGACGAATCCGTTCCATGTCGTGTCGAACGCTTCGCCGTTGAGCTTGTAGATTACGTCCCCCTGCCTGAGTCCGGCGTTGTATTCGGGACTTTTCTCCTCGATGCTCTCCACTTCGATCTCCTTGAGCGTCGGGGTGTCCTGCGGCACGCCGCAGATCCAGATCACGGTTCCGAGTGCGAAGCCGAACAGAATGTTGAACAGCGGCCCCGCGACCACCGCGATCATCCGGTCGAGCGGTTTTGCCTTCGGCAGCGGTTTGCCGTTCTCGTCGACGGCCTCGCCGCTGGCGTCCACCTGCGGGATCTCCACATAGCCGCCGAACGGAATCCAGCCGATCCGGTATTCCACGCCGCCGATCTTCTTGCTCCAGATCTTGCGGAAGCCGATGGAAAACGCGATCACGTGCAGTCCGCGCCATTTCGCCGCGAGAAAGTGTCCCAGCTCGTGAATGAAAATGCAAAAGCCGAAAAAGAACACCATGAAGGCGATCGCGCCTATCTTCAACAATATGTCAGTCAACATCCGGCATCTCCTTTCGTTCCGGTTCTTCCTGTCTGCAACTTTCTCATTCCGCCGCGACGGACGCGGCCTTTTCCCGTGCCCAGCGGTCCGCCGCCAGAATATCGGCAAGACCCGCTTCCGTGACAACCCTGTGCGCCTCCATCGTCTTTTCGATCACGTTCCAGATTCCGGTGAAACGGATTTCCCCTTTCCTGAAACGCGCGAACGCCACTTCATTGGCGGCGTTCATGACGCACGGCATCGTGCCGCCCGCGCGCAGCGCCGCCCGCGCAAAATCCAGCGACGGGAAACGCGCCGTATCGGGCGCTTCAAACTCCAGTTTCCCGATTTGCGTCAGATCCAGCCTTTCCAGTCCCCCCGGACACCGTTCCGGGAAGGTGAACGCATACTGAATCGGGAACCGCATGTCCGGCATGCTCATCTGCGCGAGGAGAACGCCGTCCGTGAATTCGACCATCGAATGCATGATCGACTGCGGATGCACAACCACGTCGATTTTATCCTCCGGCACGTCGAACAGGAACGAAGCCTCGACCATCTCCAGCGCCTTGTTCATCAAAGTTGCCGAATCGAGCGAAACCTTTTCCCCCATCGACCATGTCGGATGCGCCAGCGCCTGCTCCCAGGTGGCGCGTTCCATCTCCGCGCGCGACGCGTGCCGGAACGGGCCGCCGCTCGCCGTGAGGATCAGACGCGCCGCATGGTGCGGCACACGACTCCCTAGACACTGAAAAACGGCACTATGTTCGCTGTCGACCGGAATCATCCGGGATTTATACCGTTTCACCATCGGCATGACGATGGCGCCCCCCATCACAAGAACCTCTTTGCTGGCGAGCGCGATCTCCTTGCCGGCTTCCAGCGCCGCCGTTACGGGAAGCAGTCCGCCGGTTCCGACGATCGCGCAGAGGATCATGTCCGCGTGTTCCAGGCGCGCCAGCTCCAGAAGTCCTTCCGGCCCCGCGAGCGCCCGGCATCCCCGGGGCAGGGCGCCGGAGAGTTCCTGATACAGCGAGGTGTCCGCGACACACGCATGGGTGCATCCGAACTGCCGCGCCTGCTCTGCAAGGGCGGCGACATTGGAGTTCGCGGCGATTCCCACCACCTGCACGCGGTCGCGCAACGTTTCCGCGACGCGGCATGCGTTTTTCCCGATCGAGCCGGTCGAGCCGAGAATCACAACGCGTTTCATACGCCGACGCCCCCCTTGCTCTCCAGCAGGAAGGTGACAGGGCCGTCGTTGAGGATTTTCACCTTCATATCCGCGCCGAAACGTCCGGTCGCCACCTTTACGATGTTCTGCCTGCGCATGAGCTCAACGAATTTCCCGTAGAATTTCTCGGCGTCCGCCGGGTCGGCCGCGTCACTGAATCCGGGACGGCGTCCTTTGCGGCAGTCGCCGTAGAGCGTGAACTGCGAGATGATCAGCGCCTCGCCGCCGATGTCCAGAAGCGAGAGATTCATCTTGTCGTTTTCATCCCGGAAAATCCGCAGATTCGCGCATTTTTCCGCCAGATAAGCGACGTCCTTTTCCGTATCGGAGCGCCCCGCGCCGAAGAGGATCACCAGCCCTCTGCCGATGCTTCCGACGACTTCCCCGTCAATGGTGACGGACCCCTCCGAAACTCTTTGAACCAGTGCTTTCATGAAATTATTTTTTTACCTGCGGGAAGGTGTCCAGCGCCTCCTGTGCGCAGGACTGGAGAAATGCCGCATCGCTTTTCCCGATCATATCGGGAATGAACTTGACTTCCGAAGCTTTTTTCCCGTAAAGGGCGGCGAACCAGAGACAAGCCTGAAGATAGTCGCCGCGCCTGTTCAGATGGGATGGATCGATCCGGATCTCCATTTCTCCGGTTCTTCTGTTTTTCATCCAGTATGCCTGCCCGACGATATCGCCAGCCTGTTTCGGCAGATCCGGCCATTTGAGGGCTTTCCGCTCCGAGGAGGGAGTGATCTTGAATTTTTCACTGTCCGGCGTTTTCGCGCGGGTGATTTGGACTGCCGTTCCGGTCGGGATGACGCGGAGCTGGTATTTCTTCGCCAGGTCGCGGTAGCACTTCGTCAGACGGTCGTACATCTCGGTCTGCCCGATCTTCCAGCTTTTCAGGCGGCCGTCGTCGGGGCGGTAGGCCCATGTTTCCTGAATGACGATTTCAGCCTGCGGCGCAAGTTCGCGGATCAGCTTGATCAGATTTTCCGCGTAGGGTTCATAGGACTCCGGACGCCAGCTCTGGTGACTTCCCTGCTGAATGGTGACGATGTCCCATTTGTCCGAACTGAGGATTTCGCGGAGCGTGCGTTTCTTTTTGCTCCATCCGTAGGGTTTGTAGTTCGGATCCCCTTCGGCTTTGAGATGTTCCTTCCAGTGACGTTCGAGCGTGCATCCGCCGATGTTCGCGCGATCCATTTTGATTTTGCAGTCGGGAACGGATTTCACGACCGCCGGCAGAAAGCGGAATGCGCTGTCGGCAAAACTGTTTCCGATTGTCAGAACTTTGAGCTCCTTTGCGGAACAGACCGTCGCCGCCGCAAGAACGAGTCCCAGGGCCATTGTCTTCAGACTTCGCATGTTGGTGTCTCCCTTCTGTATTTATTTTTCGATGAGTTTGAGAAATTCCATTCTCGTTGCCTGACGGCTCCGGAAACTGCCGAGCATGGCGGAGGTCACCATGACCGAGTTCTGTTTCTGGACACCGCGCATCAGCATGCAGAGATGCTGCGCCTCCATCACGACGCCGACCCCTTCCGGCTGGATTGTATCGAAAATCGCGCGCGCGATTTGGTTGGAAAGGCGCTCCTGAATCTGGAGGCGGCGCGCATACATGTCGACGATCCGCGCCAGCTTGCTGACTCCGAAGATCTTACCGCGCGGGATGTATCCGATTGCGCACTTTCCGAAGAACGGCAGCATGTGATGTTCGCACATGCTGTAGAACTCGATGTCGCGGACGATCACCATGTCCTGGCTTTCCACCTCGAAGATCGCGCCGTTGATGACTTTATCCAGATCCTGCGAGTAGCCGCGCGTCAGATATTCCAGACTCCGCTTCACGCGTTCCGGGGTTTTTTTCAGGCCTTCGCGTTCGGGATCCTCCCCGAGCGAAAGCAGTATTTTTCTGATTTCCTCTTCCATGACTTGTATTTAGCTCCGTCTTTTGTCAAGGCAGTCAATATACACCTTTTTTCCGATTTAGGAAGCGTGAAAGAGAAGTTATTTTGAAAAAAGCCGTTCCTGCGCGCCCTCTTTCCTTTTTTCTTCAAAATAATTCCTCTTTTTTCCTTTTTCCTATTGACAAAATCGGAAAATTGATTATAATTATGGTATACTTGACTATAACAAAATTTATTTTCTAAAAAAGATGGTATGATATGGCGACTCAAAAATATACGCCGGAAATTCTGCTCGACAAGGAGAGTCCGACTCCGTTGCATGTGCAGATTGCCGACGGGATATCGCGGGAGATTTTCAAAAGCCGTCCGGCACCGGGGACGCCGTTCATATCCCAGCGGCAGTTTGCGGATCTGATCTCGGTGAACCGGATCACGGTCAACCGCGCGTACAAGCGTCTTTTTGACGCGCGGATCCTGATTCAGCCGCCGGAAAAGAAGAGCATTTACATTGCGCCGACGGCGTTTGACCAGGTGAAGCCTCCGTTTCCGGTGATCGGGATCATACTTCCGCGCCCGTATTCGGAGTTTGTTTCCTCGGTGGATCAATCTCGTTTAAAATATACCAGCGGCCTGATTGACCGTTGTGCGGAAAAGGGATATGCGCCGATGCTGCTGAATCCTCCGCCGCCGGGGTCGAGTGACGAGGAGACAAGGAACTGGCTGGACGAAACGATCTCGCGCCTGACCGCTCTGATTCATCTCGGTCACCGCATTGAAATGGTCGACCGCCCGCTGGAGCTGATTCTGCGCGAGACGTATCTGCCGCAGATTTTCGTTTCCGGCTGTTCCGACGATCCGCGGATCGGGACCGCCTGCTGCGACATTGAGTCCGGGCTTCTTGCCATGACCTCCTATCTGAAGGAGCGCGGCCACTCGCGGATCGGTGTCATCGGCGATGTGTTCGATCCCCCCGCCTTTTTCCGCTATACCTACAGCATGCGGACGGATTGCGGGATCCGGTGCATCCGGAAGGCGGGAATGGAACTGCGTGACGAGTGGATTCTGAAAATCCCGATGGAGTTTTCCTCCCGTCCGATTCTCGACAGGAGGATCAGCCGTGATCCGAATCGTTTCGACTGGCTTTTTCAGGAAAATGAATTCATGGCGCGGCAGCTTGACGCGATGTTCCGGAAGTGCGGGAATAATCTGCCGACGGTGTTCTGGTGCAGCAACGATTTTCTGGCGATCCGTCTCTGTCATCTTCTGAATGAGCGCGGCTTCCATGTGCCGGAGGATTTTTCCGTCGTCGGGACGGACGGCAACCGGGAGTCCGAGTTTGCGGAGGTGCCTCTTACGACGATCGGCGTTCCGATGTATGAGATCGGCCGTCTTGCGATCGACATGGCGCTGGATCACTTTTTCAACGGCGTCAGTGAGAAGAACCGCATCGGGAAAATACCGGCGATGTTCACGGTTCGGAACAGCGTCCGTGATCTGAGAGCCGCACACTCTTATATCGCACATGCGAGAACATGATTTTGTACAATAAAATAAAAATTCAGGAGGATGGAAAGATGTCAACGGGGACCATAATGAGGAATCGGGGAAAGAGTTTCACATTGATCGAACTTCTGGTTGTAATTGCGATCATCGCGATTCTGGCGGCGCTCCTGCTGCCGGCATTGGGTTTGGCCCGAGCACAGGCAAGGACGATTGTCTGTGCCGGCAATGAGAAACAGCTTGGTATTGCCGTGGAAAATTATCTGAGTGACAACAACGATTATTTCCCTATTTGGAAGGGGAATGAATGGGGAGGGCTCTGGTGGCAGAAACTGGTGATCGGAAATTATATTCCCTATGTGATGCTGAATAATAATGCGCGGCTTTTTTTTTGCGCTACTGCGCGCGCTGTTTTTTAGTTGCGCTGCTGCGCGCGCAATTTTTATTTTTTGTGCTCCGCACGACCAGCTTACGCAGCTGGACCGCGGCAGGACTGAAAGGAGAGCACGAATCATAATTTGCAGAGCAAATTATTTTTTGTTGCGCTGCTGCGCGCGCTGATTTTTGTTGCGCTGCTGCGCGCGCAATTTTTATTTTTCGTGCTCCGCACGACCAGCTTACGCAGCTGGACCGCGGCAGGACTGAAAGGAGAGCACGAATCATAATTTGCAAAGCAAATTATTTTTTTGTTGCGCTGCTGCGCGCGCAATTTTTATTATTTCGCCGGAATTCAGTTCCTTCTGCCGCCGAAAATACGGAGCAGATAAAGGAAGAGGTTGATGAAGTCCAGATACAATGTGAGTGCACCGAGAACCGCGATCTTCCGCACCGTTTCGGAATCGTCGGTACCCGCGGCAAGATACATCTGCTTGATCTTCTGCGCATCATAGGCGGTGAGTCCGACGAAAATCAGAACGCCGGCATAAGTCACGATCCAGTAAAGCGTCTCATTCGCCCAGAAAATATTCACCAGCGAAGCAATGATCAGTCCGATCAGCGCCATAAAAAGAAGATTGCCCAGACTGGTCAGGTCCTTTTTCGTCACGGTCCCGATGAGCGCCATCGTGCCGAACGTGCCCGCCGTAATCGCAAATGTTACGGCAATCGAGCCTAATGAATAGGCGATGAAAATGAATGAAAGCGTCAGACCGTTCAAGACCGAATACGCAATGAAAAGCGCGGTCGCGGTCGCCGCCTGCATCCGGTTGATCCCCGCCGAGATCCAGAAGACCATGCCGAGCTCCGCCAGAATCAGGATGATGAAAATCGCGCGGTTCTGGAAGACCATCCTGCTGAGCTCCTCGGAGGTTCCCACAGCCCACGCCGTAACGCCGCTCACCAGCAGTGCGAAGGTCATCCACCAGTAAACGTTTGCCAGACACGCCGCCAGCGCCGGAGACGCGGCGGAACGTTCCATTTGATAGTTTTCGTCGTACATTGCATGACTCCTTTTTGTTTGTTCTGCAAATCAGCCCGATTTACGGGACGGAGGGAAAGACCGTGTTTCACGGTATCTGGAAGCAGGTTCCCCCTCCGAACCCTGTCATGAAGAAAAATATAGCTTCGGTACTTGAATAAATCAAATCGGGAATTAAATTTATTTTCTTCTGAACAGGAAGGACGAATGAGTACATTGCGGAACAGCTGGCTGGAGGCCGACGACGAACATCTGCTGCGCGACTGCGTGCAGGATTTCCACAAGGCATCCGGCAACGGCGGCCAGAAGGTCAACAAGACCTCCTCTGCGGTCCGGCTCACCCACATGCCGAGCGGCGTCTCCGTAACCGAAGCAGGAAACCGGAGCCAGACCGTGAACCGCCTCAACGCCCTGCGCAAACTGCGTCTCCGCATCGCAATGACGATCCGCTGTGAAACCGACGCGGATTCCACGGCCGCGGATCCGTTCTACATTCCGTCGGTCTCCAACGTTCACGCTTATGCCCCGTGGCTGGCGCAGCTGCTTGATTTCCTCGCATATGATGCGTGGGATGTGAAAAAGACCGCGCCGCGCTATGGAATCACTCCGTCCAAACTCATAAAAATCATCTTCCGGGACACGGAACTGTGGCAGGAGCTCAACAGAAAAAGAGCCGCCGCCGGACTCGCCCCGCTAAAAGGAATCAAATGAAAGTATCCGTTGAAAATCTCACGCTCTCCGTCAAGGGACTGCCCGCGACAATCGACAGGGAACTGCATCCCCGCATTGCCGCATATTGCGGCGTCCGCGCTTCGGACATCCTCTCCTACCGGATTGTAAAACGGAGCATCGACGCGCGGCGCAAACCGGATCTGAAGCTGATCTACTCGCTCGTTGCGGACATCCGCGACGGTGCGGACGCATCCTTTCCGCTCGTCCCCGCGCCGGAGGAAATCGACAACGGAACACCCCGTTTCGAGTGCCGGAACGGACTTCTGCACCCGATTGTGATCGGTTCAGGCCCGGCGGGGCTCTTCTGCGCGCTGATTCTTGCACAGGCCGGATGCCGCCCGATCGTGCTCGAACGCGGCAGAGACGTCGACCGCCGCCATGAGGACATCGACGATTTCCACGCGACACGCAAGCTCAACAGCGAGAGCAACTATCTTTTCGGCGAAGGCGGTGCGGGAACATGGTCCGACGGGAAGCTCTATACGCGCGTCCGCGACGGCCGCATCGGCTATGTTCTCGACACCTTCATCCGCTTCGGCGCACCCCGGGAAATCGGCTATTACAGCCATCCGCACCTCGGCTCGGACAAGCTGCCGCTGCTGGTTTCGGCGATCCGCGATGAGATTATCGCCCTCGGCGGGGAATTCTTCTGGGATACGCGCGCGGAAACGATTCTTGTAAAAGACAATCTCTGCAGAGGCGTCCTGCTGGCAAACGGTGAAATGCTCGAAGCGCCCGCCGTCGTCTCCGCCTGCGGCCACAGTGCGCGCAAATTCATCCTCAATCTGATGAAAACGGGCGTGAAAACCTCCCTCAAAGGCTTCCAGATCGGCTGCCGGATCGAGCACCCGCAGGAGTTCATCAACGTCCTCCGCTACGGAATGCGCAAAGCACCGCCCGCCCTCGGAAGCGCCGAATACAGCTTTGTGTCAAAACCATCGGAAAGAACATCGACCGGCGGTGCGACCACGTTCTGCATGTGCCCCGGGGGAGAGCTGATCCCGGCAACTTCCGACTGCGGACAGCTCAGCACCAACGGAATGAGCAACTCCGACCGCGACGGATTTTTTGCAAACGCGGCGATCGTCACGGCACAGGACATTTCGCGCTTCGCAAATGCCGCGGAGGCGTTCGCGTTTCTCGATTCGCTGGAAAAGAAAACTTTCGAGGCGGGCGGAAGCGACTACACCTGTCCCGCGCAGAATGCCTCGGATTTCCTGCGCGGCACGCTCGGGGAGCTCCCCGACGACGGCTCTTATATCTTCGGGCTCCGGAAGTTCCGTGTGGACACCCTGCTCCCGGAGGGAGCCCTCCGCGCCATCCGCCGCGCGGTCAAACATATCGACAATCTTGTCCCCGGCTATGTGGACAACGGCGTTGTCGCCGGGCTGGAGACACGCGTATCCAGTCCCGTCCGCTTCGAACGCAGTCCTGAAACGCTTGAAACCTCCGTCGGAAACTTTTATGCGATCGGCGAAGGCGCGGGCATGGCGGGCGGCATCACCTCCTCCGCCGTGGACGGAATCCGCATAGCCGAGGCGATGCTCAGAAATCCGATCCGCTGAAAGCCGCCCTGCACGATACGCATTTTCAGCGGGATGGTTTCCGCTATGGCGCGGAAGATTTTTCCGGAGCCATCATGCTGCTTTCATTCGTTCATCGGCCGCCATGTCTGTGTCCGACGGAAAGCGGAAGATTCCGACGCGGCCGTTTTACTTGCAGGTTCCCCGGATGTATTTTGAAAAATTTTTGGAAACACCCCCTTGACATTTTTCTGAAATCTTGTATAATGTTAATAGAAAATTGCAGATTCAACGCAGAATAGACACAGAAAAAAAAGATCATCATGGCGGAACACACGCTGCTGAAACAGGAAGCCGGAGAACGGATTGCCGATGACATCCGCCGCGCCATCCTGTCCGGGGAATTGAAGCCCGGCAACAAACTCCAGGGAGAAACCGAGCTTGCGCGCCTTTACAAGGGGAGCGTCTATCATGTCCGGAAGGCGCTTTTTCTCCTGAAAAAAGACCGTCTGATCCACTCTGTTCCGAAAGTGGGAGTTTTTGTTTCAGGCAATCCGGTGAAGGCGCCGGAAAACGCTCCGCTCCGCAAAGAACTCCCGGACAGAGTCGGCGAGGTGCCGGAAAACACCGTCCGCTTTCTGACTGCGGAAAACCCCTTTCTTTCCGACTGCTGGGATTATGTGAAGGAATCGTTCTGCGAACGCTTTCCGTTTGCCTCCGCCGCGATTGACTTCGGCGTCACACCGGATGTCATGACTCCGCCGGACATCTGGGAGTGCCCGTCGCCGTTCCACAAATACCAGTATGACGAGATCGACGCCTTCGATTTCTCCGGATTTCAGGATGATTCCATTGCCCTCCTCTCGCCAAAAGTCGTGCAGTTCCTCAACGGCGCGGATTTTCTGTTCTGCAATCCGGAGCTTCTGGACAGACTGGGACTGCCCCTGCCCTCCTGGCGGACGTTTGACGAACAGATGGAATATCTGCACGCGGCGGTTTCGGAAGCCGCAAACCGTCCCGGAATCGAAATACCGGGAACCATCCAGCAGCCCGTCATGCGCCTCAACCACACCTTTTACCGGATCTTTGCCGACATCCGGCGCAGCCACTTTCTCCGCCCGGAACAGTTCATCGAAAAGTATGAGCCTGTCTTTGAAAAAGTCACGGCGTTCTGGAGGAAATTCTCGATCAGCCATCCGAAACAGGCGCAAAAGAATCTGACCAATTTTGTCGAGGGAAAGACCCCGTTCTTTTTCGGCGACAGCCTTTATTACGGACGAGCGAAGCCTCGGACGGATTTTCTCACCTATCCGATGCTGGATGTCGAAAACCGCCCCGCCACCCACGCTTCCGGACTGCTGCTTTCCGCCAGGACCGCGTGTCCGGTGGAATCGGTGCGTTTTCTGAGACATCTGCAGAGTCCGTCCGTTCAGCGCTGTTTCGCGCAGAAGGGACTGCTTCCGCTCCGGAAAGAGGATTTCGATGCGCTGCCGTTTTCCTCCGGGCGCGAACTCCTGGAAAATACCCAGAATGTTTCTTTCTTCTTCCACTCCCGCGAAGAGCAGTATATCGGAATGAATATCGTCAATGTGGAACTCTGGGACTGCATTCTTTTTGAAAAAAGCATTCAGGAAGCTCTGCGCAATGTGCTGAATCTTTCCAAGCTCTATCTCAAGATGGAGCTGGACAAGGCGGTGAGGGCAAGACATGAAAACCAGGCGGAAATCTACAGTTGAAAATAGAAACAACAGGGAGACGAGTCATGAAACGGGAAAAAAGGAAATTGTTCACATTGATAGAGCTGCTGGTTGTTATAGCAATTATTGCGATTCTGGCGTCGCTGCTGCTGCCGACGCTGGGACTGGCAAGAAAAAAAGCACAGGCCATCAGCTGTCTCGGCGGCGTGAAACAGCTCGGCGTGCTCTGGATGGGATATGTAACAGACAATCGCGAATACCTGCCTCCGCTGACCTCAACCGGGACAATCTGGTTTGATCAGGAGCGGCTCAATGTCAGCGAAAAACTGCTCTATAAAGGATGCCCGGCCGCCGTCAATGTGGAAAAGAGCTGGGACTATGTGAACTACGGCATGGCAATCATTCCGAAATGCGACGGCCTGGCGGGATGGACAGAACGCTCGGTGAAAATGTCGGTCATCCGCTGGCCGAACGACATCATTCTTTTCGGAGACAGCCGCCACCCGGGAGACAACAACCTCTGGGCCTCCAATCCTTCGCAGTCCCTCCAGGGAGACAAGCTCTCCGACCCGGGAATCGGTTTTGACGCACGCTTCCGCCACGGTGCGAAAGAGGGATTCCTGGTCTTTCCCTCGACGAAACTCCTGTTTCCGGGAATGGGCAATCCCAGTTCGGCCTCATTTGTATTCGCCGACGGGCACGCAGGACTGATGACGCCGGGCGAAACTTATCAGGCGGCCCCCGATCCCCTCTGGAACGACACAAAGGAACGTTACTGGAAACATTGGATGCATCTGATTCCTCGCTGAAAAAAACATTCCCGGAGAAACCATCATGAAACACAGTCGAATCTTCAAAACTCTTTTTCTTGGCGCAGGCATCTTCTTCGGGCTCTTATCCCATGGAGGCGAAGTCGCCATTGTCGTTCCGGAACAGAAGGATCCGGCTCTGAAAACAGCCTCGGAGGAGCTGTCGGGATATCTGAAGAAAATCACAGGACGGAATCATCCGGTGATTCCGGAACAAAAGGCGGAAAAGAATCGCATGGCGATCTATCTGGGCGACACGGCGTTCGCCGCCGCGCACGGGATAAAATCCGGACGCTTCGGCGAAGAGGAATGGCTCATAAAAAGCACGGGAAAAGGCCTGATCATTGCCGGGGGTGCACCACGCGGAACACTCTGCGGTGTCTATCACTATCTTGAGGACGTGCTCGGGGTGCACTGGTTCACCCCGGAGGCGGAATATGTTCCGAAACGAGCGGACATCCCGCTCTCCGGATTGGATCTGCATGGAGAGCCCCGTTTCCGCTACCGGGACATCTATTACGTTCCCGGTCCCCGCGCTGCGGCGAACCGCTTCCGCGCAAGAAACCGCCTGAACACCGATTGCCCGGAATTCGGAGGGCGTCTTCTTTTCGGCGGCCCGGTCCACTGCCATACGATGTATCCGGTCATCGGAACTCCTGATGAACTGCGGAGCCTCTACAAAAGTCATCCGGAATATTTCCCGCTGATCGACGGCAGGCGCGCGTTCGACTCCCGGCGGGCCAACGCAGCCGCCCAGACCCAGTTCTGCCTGACCAATCCGGAACTGCGGAAACTGTGGGTGGAAAAACTGCGCGCCTGGATCCGGAAGGACAGGCGCCGCGCAGCCGAACGGAAGATCGGACTTCCGATGTTCTACGCAATCGACCAGAACGACGCTTATGACGGATTCTGCAACTGCCCGAACTGCCTTGCCGTCGTGAAAAAGGGCGGTGCGAAATCCGCGCTGATGCTGGATTTCACCAATTTCGTTGCGCGTGAACTCAAGGATGAAGCTCCCGGATCAATCTTTCTGATGATGGCCGTGCACTCCACCGAGACGCCGCCGAATGGAACAGTCAAAGTGGAACAGAATGTCGGAATCCGGCTCTGCGATACGACCAGCGATCTGCTCCGTCCCTGGACGGCAGAAGAGAATGCACACCAGCGCATCAATCTGGAAAAATGGGCAAAACTTACCGACCGGATCGCCGTGTGGGACTATTCAATCGTCTATCACTCCGGCCTGACGACCAACTACCCGATGCCCACGGCACGCACTTATGCTCCCGACATGCGTTTTCTTCTGAAACACAAAGGGCTCGGTTTCTTCATCGAGCACGAGGCGCCCGTGGCGGCGGACATGCGCGACATGAAATTCTGGGTCGAAACCAAACTTCTGGAAAATCCCGGTCTGGACTATGAAAAGCTACTGCGCGTCTTCTGTGACGGATTCTACGGGCCCGGCGCGGGGCCAAAGGTCCGGGAATATCTGACGCTGCTGGAGAATGCCGCTGAGCGCTTTCCCGGCGCAAAGGTCAGCTGGTTCCCGCAGCTTTCGGCGTTCCACTACATCACGTCGGAGACTGTCGCGGAAGGGAATCGCATCTTCGACGAAGCCGAACGCCTCGCCGCCGGAAATCCGGAATGGATCGAACGGCTCGAACACGCAAGGCTTCCGCTGGACAAGATCTACCTGATCCGGGCCTCCGCCATGCAGAAGATGCTCAAAGAACAAAATTCCGCAACGCGTCTGCCCGATTATTCCAGCGTGCTCGCCCGTTACAAACGGGTCTGGGAACGCGAGGCGAAACGCATCGGAATGAAGGACTCGGACACCACACGCATGGAAAATTACACGAAATTCCTGCGGATTCTGGGAAAAAGGAAAGAGCTTCCTGTTCCGCCTCAGTTCCGGAATGTCCCGGAAAACCGTCTGTTCCTCTTTTCCATCAACATGGCAACAACCAGCATCAATTATCTGCGTCTTGTCAAGGACCCGTCAAGCAGTGCGGGGGAAGCCCTCCACGCGGCAATGAAGGAGATCACACTCACACCGCATCAGGCATATCGCGAACACAGATACACCTATCCCTTCTACGGATACATCAACCCGACAATGAAAGGATTCGTCACCGCGCGCATCACCGGGCCGGAACGAAAGCCCTCAGGGTATCACTGGTATAAAATGGCTGAAAAAGTAAAACTTGTGCAGAATTCCAGCATGGGCGTTTTCGTCGGATTCAATCTGGTGCTTGACGGGGTCGTTTCCGACAACAGCGAGCTCGGACAGGAATACGACATCTGGGTCAGCATCCGGATCTCCGGACCGGATTACTTCAAATCGGGGAAACCCTTTCCCGAAAATGAATTTTACATCGACCAGATCGCCGTCATTCGCACAACTCCGGACAAGTAAAACCGTTTCCGTTTTTCCTGCTGCGTAATCTGTGCGCGGAAAAAAATTTTCCAGAAAGAATCCTCTTTCTTCCCCTCTTTTGCATCTTGACAAAAGAGGTTTTTTGTTTATAATTAATGGTATTAAAGGTTTTAATGGTGCAGGATGGTATTATGACGGTTTACGACTATCTGAAAATCGACCGGAGAACAGCGACGCCGATCTACCAGCAGCTCCTTTCGGGGCTGGAACACTTCTGCCGCGACAATCCGCCGGAAACGCCGATCCCGCCCGAGCGCGATCTCTCGAAGACGCTCGGAGTCAGCCGCACAACGCTGCGCCAGGCGCTCCGGGAGGGATGCGAGCGGGGGTTGATCGTCAGCCGCTGGGCAAAGGGGATTTTCGTCGCCGCGCAGGAAAAGCGCAGGCGCATTCTCGTCCTGCTTCCGGATTCCACCGAGATCAGCATGCCGTGGAACTACACGATGCCCGGAATCGAACAGCGCGCCGGAGAACTTTCGATCACTGTGGAAACCATGTCCACGACCTTCCTGCGCAGTCAGACGCCCGAACAGATCGAAGACTTCCTGAACCGCGAGCAGTTCACCGGAATCCTGCATATGGATTATCTTTCCTGGAAGGGCGCCGAGGAGATGGAAGTCCTCCGGAGAATTCATACGCCGCTCCTCTTCCCCCACGCCTGTCTTTACTGGTTCCGGCAGATCCCGTTCCCGATGAATGTCGTCGATGAGCGCCGGGCGTTCCGTGATGCCGTCGAAGCCATGGTCGGGATGGGACATAGAGAGATTGCGACGCTGGCGCCGGTCAGTTATTACGATGCGATCCGCGGCTATTCCGAGGAGGAATATTCCGCCATGCTGCAAGATGCCGGAGCGGACCCCGATCCCGGACTCTTCCTGAAAGTGCCTTACCGGGAGGAGCAGTTCATGGAAGCCGTCGGCACTCTTGTAAAAGGGGAAAAAACGTTCACGGCGATTGTCTGCTTCTCCGACTTCTTCGCGATCATGGCGATGAAGGCGCTCAAGGCTTATTCGATCCGCGTGCCGGAGGATGTTTCCATCATGGGTTTCTGCGGATATCCCGGAGGGCAGTTCCTCACCCCCGGGCTTTCCACGATTGATTTTCATTACTTCCGGATCGGCAGGAATGCCGTCGACCGTCTGCTGACGATCCCGCCGGATTGGCAGAATATGGAGATATCCGAACGGCTCGCCTATTCCCCGTATGATGTCGTCATCCGGGACAGCATGAAAGCACGGAAAAGCAAAAACAGGAAAGGGAAATAATTCATGGAACGCAGAAACAGTTTTACATTGATCGAACTGCTCGTCGTAATCGCGATCATCGCGATTCTCGCCGGAATGCTTCTTCCTGCGTTGAACAAAGCGCGCGAGTCCGCCCGCAGAATCTCCTGCACCTCAAACTTTTCGCAGCTCGGGAAAGCCGTGGCGATGTATACGTCCGACAACAAGGAACACATTCCGCCGTATCGGGACAATGGATCGCCGGAAAAATATTTCTTCGGGGGTGGAAATGCGAACGGCTATCTTGCCGTCTACCTCGGAGAAACCGGAAACATAGCAAAGGATAATTTTGGAATCATTACGCAAACAGGAAAACGTTCCCGTCTCAGTTGTCCCAGTTATAAGCCTGTTCCCGGCCAGTTTGTCTATTGTTCCGGAATCAACAGGCAGACCAATATAGAAATCAATAATGCCGTGCTCTCCCGCTTCAAATACCCGTCCAGAACCATGGTTGCAAGTGAATGCGCAGCAGGAAACAATGCACAGCTGCTTTCCCTCTGGAATTCCGAATCAACTTATAAAATCGGAGCTCCGCATTCCAATGGGGCAAATGTCCTGTTTGCGGATTTCCGTGTGGAATGGCTCCCTCTCCGGGAGGTCCCGACACAGGCGAACTATACGATCGGAGACCGGAGATATTTCTGGTATTTTGAATGAGGCCGCCGCAACCCTGCAAATCAGTTCAAAGGAAAAGGAATCATATGAAACGGAAAGAACTGGCTCTCCTGATTTTCATCTGCTGCACCCTGACCGGAAGCGCAATCGAGTTCAAACAGGGGGATCGGGTCGTCCGGATCGAGGGAACGTCCGCAAAGGCGGACAATCCCGTGATCGTCGTGCCGAAAGAGACTCCCCTTCTGAAGTTCACCGCCGCGGAACTTCAGACCTTTCTCGAAAAAGCGACCGGTTCAAAACCCGCAATCACGAAAACGCCGCGCGAAAACAGCCTCTCCCTGATCCTCGGAGACAATGAATTTGCGCGGAAAGCCGGAATCCAGGTATCCGCGCTTCCCGAACAGGGATACTGTATCCGGCGCATCGGGAACAGAGTCTATCTGGCCGGGAAGGATTCTCCGACTGCCGCGCCGGCGCAGAACAGCTGGGCGCAGTGCTACAGACGCGGAACACTGAGCGCGGTCTATGATTTTCTGGAGCGCTTCGCTAATGCAAGGTTCTTCTTTCCCGGCGAAACGGGGACAATCGTTCCGGAAAAGGGCGCGCTTTACCTGCCGCCCGTCATCGACATTCTGGAACGTCCGGACTTCGTTGACCGCCGTTTCCTCCATTATGACGGAAAGTGGTATGAGGACAATGGCAGCTACAACGGCGTCAAGGGGATCAATCTGAATCTGCTCCGGCTGCGGATGACGGAAAATGTCATTCCGTTCGGGCACGGGCTCGCGCACATGGATTATCTCAGGCGTTTCCGGGACCATCCGGAATATTTCGCCATGATGCCGGACGGGAAACGCTACAACGATCCCGCGCTTCCGCATACCGGGCATCTCTGCTTCAGCAGCGGCATCCGCGAGGAGATTTTTCAGGATGCAAAAGCATATCTAACGGGCAAAGCCCCCGCGTCGCGCGGACTCAGACACTGGAATTTCAACGCCGCGCGCCCGGGCTATTTTTCGCTGATGACGCAGGACTGGCTCTACTGGTGCGGCTGTGAAACATGCCGCAAAACCGCTCCCCCGGGACGGGACAGCGCCTACAAGGAGAAGAGTCAGGCGGTCAGCAATTTCATGTGGCGTTTCACATCGGAGATCGCAAAGCGCCTGAAGCAAGAAGGAATCCCCGGAACCGTCACGCAGATGGCCTATCCCCCGTATGACAAAATCCCGGATTGCGAGATCCCGCAGAACGTCGCCGTGCAGGTCGCCGTGACCGGACCCGGAAAAAGCGATCAGACAAGCGACGACGCGAAAATCAAGGCGTGGACTGACAAGCTTGGCAGCAAAGTTTCACTCTGGACCTATCCGGGAAAATACGGGAAGAAAGCCATGCCCGGCATTCCCGCCATGATGCATCACTATATCGGAAGTTATTTCCAGGAGCGCAGAGAGCACCTCTACGGCGCATTCATCGAGTCGGAAACAGACTTCTATATCTTCCACTATCTGAATTACTACATCTTTGCGAAGGCGACGTGGAACAGCAGCACGGATGTGAATGCGCTTCTGGAGGATCACTACAAGGTGATGTTCGGTCCGGGCGCGCCGATGATGCGGCAGTTCTACGATGAATTGGAAACGCTCTGGGTCGGTAAAATCGCCGGGAATACCGTGGACACAGCGCTCGGGCCGGTCGCACAGGTGCCTGTCGACATCGACGTCTGGACGAAAATCTATACGCCGGAAAAGCTCAAATCGTTCGCAGGAATCTTCGACCGTGCGGAGAAGGCGGCGGCAGAGACGCCGGACGCGCTCAAACGCATCCGCTTCATGCGCCGTCATCTTCTGGGCCCGATTCAGGAAGCTTCCGCGCGCTTCACGGACAACCGGAACGCCATCGGAAGCTGGTCGGCCGCAGTGCCGGGAGACATCCATCTGCGCGCCTACAAGGGAGAGGTCAACGAGGTCGGGACGCGCGTCCGGATCACATGCGACGACAAGAATCTGATTTTCTCCTTCCACTGCGAGGAACCACGCATGAAGGACCTGATCGCCAAGCAGACCGCGCGCGACGCCGCGGGAACCTACTCCGACTCCTGCGTGGAAATCTTCCTGAATCCCTCCGGCGACCGGAAACACTATTTTCATCTGGTCGTCAACACGAACGGCGCGCTGTTCGATTCCGCCAACTGTGTAAATAAACCTTCAGACCCGAAATGGGACAGCTCCGCCTCCGTGGAAGTAAAAAAACTCCCCGACGCCTGGGAAGCCGTCGTCAAGGTGCCGTGGAAATCGCTCGGGGATTACGACAAAACGGGATTCCCGGTCAATTTCGCCCGCCACAGGGCGCTGAACGGAGCCCGTGTCAAGGAGATTTACTATCAGTGGAGCCCGATGCCGGGAAGAAGTTTTCACGCGCTGGACCGCTACGGGACACTCGTTCTGAAAAAGGGGAGTGATACAAATCTCGTCGCCGATCCGGATTTCCGGATCGAAAGTCCGGGTCGCTACCGGGCGGGCGCGTGGAGCCTCTGGCGCAGCATGCCGGACAAAGGACAGAGTTTTGAACTCGATTCCCGGATCTTCATCTCCGGCGGAAAGAGCCTTCATCTGAAAAACGTTCCGGGCGGACGCATGAGCGCCGGACAGGCCGTCAAGCTGGAAGGGGACACAAAATACCGCCTCAGCTATTTCATCCGGACGGAAAACATCCAACCGCCGGTCGGCGCGGGCGCGTTCCTCTACTTCACGAAGACGAAGGGGCGCGCGTTTCCGGGCACCCGCATCACCGGCACGCATCCGTGGCATCGGCTCTCGTTCGAGTTCACCACCCCGCCGGATACGGGAAAGGACTATACGCCCCGCCTCGGGCTCTGGATCTGGAACGCCGCAGGCGAAGCGTGGTTCGACGACGTCCGCATCGAAAAGATCCCGTGACGGAACAGCATCCGCTCCGGCGCGTCAGACTTTCGCGTGCCGGAGCGGAAGCCAGCGGATGATCTCGCGGATCTTCTGATCCCAGTAGCCCCACTCGTGCGTGCCGGGCCCCTCGTCATAGGTGAAATCCACGTGGAGCGATTCCAGATGTCTGCGGAACCTCTGATTCTCCTCGTAAAGAAAATCGGAGGTTCCGCATGTCAGGAAGAGTTTCGGAAGTCTGACGCCGTTCCGGACACAGGCCTCGGACTGCGCATAGAGATCGTTGATCGAACCGGGAATGGAGGAAGCGTCGCCGAAGATATTGCGGAATTCGGCATTGCGTTCCGGAATGTGCGAAAGGAGTCCCTGCGGCGAAAGAGCTCCGGACAGACTTGCGGCCGCGGCGAAACGCTCCGGACAGTTGAACGCCAGCTTGAACGCTCCGTAGCCGCCCATGGAAAGCCCCGCTACGAACGTATCCTCGGGCCGGTCGGAAAATTTGAAAAAGGTCTGCATCAGGCGCGGAAGCTCCTCGCTGATGTAGGTCCAGTATTTCAGCCCGCAGACCATGTCGGTGTAATAGCTCCGGTGCGCGTTGGGCATTACGAGAGCAAGCCCGTACTGTGTGGCGTAGCGCTCGACGGAGGTGCGGCGGATCCAGATGGTGTGGTCGTCAGACATCCCGTGCAGAAGATACAGCACCGGGCAGCCTTCCCCGGACGCCACCCCCATCAAACCGATCTGTCCCGTCGTGTTCTGCGGCAGAACCACATTGACGCCGGAGGTCATCCCCAGCGATTCCGAAAAAAGACTGCATTCAAAAAAAGCCATTGCGATCCTCTTGTTGTAATTGAAAAATTCTCCGGAGAAATTTCCGGAGAAGCAGATAATATTTCACGGGAACGGGCAAATTACAAATAATTTTTTTCATTTCTCCGCTTGCCCTTGGGCAAAAGAGGAGTAATTTACCTCCTGAATCAATACAAACATGCAATCAGGAGAATAGTTTTCATGCGCTGCGTTATGCTTCTTTTATCGGTGCTGGCGGTTCTGCCGCTGGCGGCTCAGGTCACGGTCACGGGAGAAGGCAAAAAGGGGAATCCGACGGTCCGGATCCAGAACATCACGGGAAATGCGGAGACCGCCGGAAAAATCGCGTCGGACTTCCGCTACTGCGGCTGGCTCGACGTCGTGCGCGGCAATACAAGCGATTACATCGTGAGCGGCAATGCCGGGGAAAATTCCGCCTCGCTCACGGTCTCCAACGGAGCCGGCACTCCGATGTACACGGTCACGGCGCAGGGCACGGACGCGGCGAAAACCGCCCACGCCGCAGTGGACGCGGTTCTGAAAAAGGAATTCGGCATTCCGGGAATCTGCCGGACGAAAATCGTCTTCGCCGCCGAGGTCGGAAAGAACAAGAAGGAGATCTATCTCTGCGACTTCGACGGAAGGAACATCACAAAACTCACGAACAACAACACCCTTTCGATCGAACCGTCGTGGCATCCGAACGGACGCGCGATCCTCTACAATCAGTTTCTGGTCTCCTCCACGCCGCTGGTGGAATATGATCTGGTGAACAACCGCAGCCGCGCGCTGGTGCGCCAGAACGGGCTGAACGCCGGGCGCATCTCGCCGGACGGAAAAAAGATCGCGTTCGTCGTCTCGGTCGGCAACCAGATGGATCTCTATGTGCGCGACGTCGAGGGGGGCAACCTGAAACGTCTCACGAACGACCGTGCGGTCGAAGCCAGTCCCGCGTGGTCGCCGGACTCCCGGGAGATCTGCTATGTATCCAATGTCAACGGGCGTCCGCGCCTCTACATCATCAGCGCGGCGGGAGGCAAACCCAGACGCGTCCCGGGCGTGCTCGGGAGTGAATCGGTCTCGCCCGCATGGTCGAAAGACAACAAGCTGGCCTACGCCGCGCGCCTCGGCGCCTACACCCTCAAGGTGCTGGATCTCTCCGGCGTCATACCGGGCTACACGGGTCCTCAGGGGGAAAGCGCGCTCATCGCCGACTCCTCCGCGCCCGCCGTCGAGGGAGAAAGCCCCTCCTGGGCTCCGGACAACCGCCATGTCGTGCTTTCCAACCGCGGCACGATCTACGTGGTCGACACCCGGACCAACAGGAAACGCGTGCTGGTCTCCGGAAAATCCAAATGCAACGGCGCTTACTGGTCGCCGATTCTTTACTGAGGAAGGCCGCCCGCAATCATGGGAAAGGCGCAGGAACTTCTGGAATGGCTTGCCGGACGCGAATTCTTCGGCGTCAAGCTGGGACTGGATCAGACGCGTGAACTCTTCCGCAGGATAGGTTCGCCGGAACAGCGTCTGCGTTTTCTTCATATCGCCGGAAGCAACGGCAAGGGGTCTACCGGGGCGCTGCTTGAATCGGCGCTGCGCTCCGCCGGATTCCGGACGGGCTTCTACTCCTCTCCGCATCTGGCGGAGGTCAACGAACGATTCCGGATCAACGGCGAACCCGTCGACGATCTCCGCCTCGCCGGAGCGCTGGAACGCGTCCGCGCCGCCGCGGATGCGATGCAGGCGGAACGTGCCATGCGCGTCACCTATTTTGAAGCGGCAACCGCGGCGGCGGCGTTGCTGTTTGCTGACGAGGAAACCGATTTCGTCGTATGGGAGACCGGCATGGGGGGACGGCTCGACGCAACCAATATCGTCACTCCAGTTGCAACGATCATCACGACGATCTCGCTTGAGCATACGGAATATCTCGGCGACACACTGGCGAAAATCGCTTACGAAAAAGCGGGGATCCTCAAGCGGAGCGTCCCGCTCTTTCTCGGCCGGAGTGTTCCGCCGGAGGCCTGTGAGGTCATCGAAGCGCGCGCCAGAGAGCTCGGTGTATGCGTGACGCGTCCACCCGAAGCCCCTGCCGAGGCGCTTCTGAGAGTGGAAAACGGAATCCCGTATCAATATTTTGCAGGCAGGAAACTGCGTCTTCCCGGCAGACATCAGCGAAGCAATCTCCTGCTTGCCGAATGCGTCCTGAAGGATCTCGCGCAGCGTTTTCATTTCGATTTCGCAAAAGCGTCGGCCGGATTCGCCGAAGCGCAATGGCCCGCCCGCTTCCAGGTCTTTCCGGAGGAAAACATGGTCTTTGACGGCGCACACAATCCGGAATGCGCGGCGGTGCTTGCTTCGACTCTGAAAGAGGTCTGGCCGGGCGAAAAATTCGACTTCGTCTACGGAAGTTTCGCGGACAAGGACTGCGAAACCTTCCTGCGGACGCTCGCCCCGCTCGCCGCAAGTTTCACCTTCGTGACAGTCGATTCAACGCGCCCGAGCCGAACGCCGGAAGCGCTTGCGGAACTGCTGCACGGCATCGCGCCGGATATCCCGAGCCAAGCCTCCGATCTCAAAAGTGCGCTGGAAGTGAAAATGCCGCACAGAAAGGTTCTCTGCGGCTCGCTTCACCTCTGCGGGGAGGCCATTGCGCTCCGCCGGAAACAGAAGTATGTTTCCAGCCGTTACTGATCCCTCATAAGGCGGAATGCCGGACCCGATAGGCGCAGTGTCTGCAAATTTCCTCGGAGGCCTCCCCCTTTGCCAATGCGCGCCGCATAGCGTTGGCTCTCCCGCCGGAGAGAATGGTCCGGAGCAATTCGGCATTCGCATCGCCGAGACGGATCGTGCCGTCACGGTCCAGACAGCACGCCGTGACCAGCCCGTCGGAAAGCACGGCGAACTGCCGTCGGAGGCCATGGCAGAAAACAGGGCCGGGAATCAGCGGAGCATGCAGATCCGGCCAGTTGAAGGGGACGTCAAAATGCACGGAAACACGTTCCGCAAGACGAAAAAACATGGGCTTATCTGCCGTGGGTGTTGAACAGGTCACGTTGAAAAATTCTCCGAGCTGCGCAAGGCACTTTTCCGTCGAAGAATCTTCCTTTACGCCGAGATTCCAGAAGCGGTAATTGACGTGCAGGAGAGGCAGACGCCGCAAAGCCTCGGAGGTGAAGGAGAGAATTTCGTCCAGATGTCCGTCGGAAAGCCCGCTGTGCATCGAGATGTTGATCTGGCGGAAATCCCCCTGAAAAAGCGCTTCGGCGTTCGGAGAAGCAAAAAGCGTGCCGTTTGTGGTAAGTCCCATCGCCAGATTCCGTTCCGCGGCATCGCGCATCAGATCCGGGAATTCCGGGTGAAGCAGTGCCTCGCCCATGACGTGCAGATAGGCGATCTCCGCAAGAGAAGCCGTTTCGGACGCAAGGCGCCGAAACAGTCCGCGCGCCATGAAACGCGGCTCCCTGGCCGTCCCCGGGCAGAACGGACACTTCCCGTTGCAGACGTTCGTGAGCTCGAGATAAGCGGCGCGGAACGCCTTGCGGTGATTCACCATTTCTTTTCTCTGCGCCATTCCTCGATCAGGGTCTTGCCGAGCCCGAACTCGCGCTCGAAGCCGTCGAAATCATCGTTCTGGATCATGCGCTTCATCAGCGTGCAGCGCTCCTCGTAGGAGTTGATCGCCTCGATGACGGCGGTCTTGTTGTGGGAGATGATGTCCCGCCACATCCGGGGGGAGGACGCCGCCACGCGGATCGTGTCGCGGAACCCCGAGGCGCACCCGGCGAACCGCTGTTCCTTCACGACCGGATCGGGCTCGTCCAGCACGCTCAGCGCCAGCGCGGAGGATACGATGTGCGGCACATGACTGGTATGCGCGACCAGCAGATCATGCGCGGCGGAATCAATCCGGAAAATCCTTCCGCCGACACTCTCCCACATCGCCTCGACCTTTTCCACCGCCTCGGCATCGGGCTTGTAAGGCGGCACGATGAACACCGTGGCGTTGCCGTAGATGCCCGGCACCATCGCCTCTGGCCCGGATTTTTCCGTTCCCGCCATCGGATGACTGCCGACAAAACGGATTCCCTCGGCAATCGCGGCCTTCTCGATACACCCCTTCACGCTGCCGATGTCGGTGACAATCACCTTCTCCTCCTTCATCAGAAAAGCGTATTTCCGAATGTATTCAATGATCGTCGGCACGGGCAGGCAGATCACGGCAATGTCCGCCTCCTTCAGAAGCTCTTCGGCACTGGCGCAGAACGAGTCCAGCACGCCGTTCTTCAGCGCCCACACGCCGACTTCGCGCCGCCGCGCCCAGCCGATCCTTCGGTAACGGCCCTCCGGCAGACTCGCAGCCAGAGAGGCTCCCAGCATGCCGACTCCAATGATTCCGATTGTTGTTTTCATTTCCGACCATCCTTGTCCGAGGCAAACTCCTCAATCAGTGTCGCAACCAGCTCGCACGGAACAGGCTTTCCGTCGACCTGAGTGCGCCCGTAATCACGCAGGGTGTCGAAACAAAGCTGGGGATCCCCCTGCACATTCCGGATCTTCAGCTGAATCCGCACTTTATCTTCTCCGCCGGGCAACGGAAGCGGAATCGCAACTAGATGTTCCGTCACCGTAAATGTCCGCGAGCCGTTGAGTTCCATCTGGAAAGAGAAGGCTGTCCCCGCCACGGGAAGGCGCAGTGTCAGGTTCTTCACGCGCGCGGTCTGTTCCGTGCGGGGCAGAAGAAAAGTCTTCTCAATCGTCATGCCGTCCTGAAGCGCCATCGTCCCCCATCCGCCGCGGATCCTCTGCGTATGATCCTGGATGAGCATCTGCGTATCGGAAAGCCGGCTTTGAATTCCGTGCGGACGGAACGAGCGCATCAGCATCACCTCATATGTCCCGGAATAGACCGGATAGACGAAATAAGCCGACAGCACGGCGGGAATCAGGATCAGGAGGAGATGAAACACACGCCGGCTCTTCCAGTCTTTCGGAATCTGTGCAAGAAATACGCCGCCGCTCACGCAGAGCAGCGGCACAATCGGCACCCGGAAGCGGGCAAGAATATAAAACGCGCTCACGGAAAGAGCGTAGAACAGAAGAAATCCCCAGAGGAGCAGAAACTTCCTGCGCCGCAGGAACATGCGGTGATAGAATCCGCTGAATCCGCCCGCCAGCGCCAGCGCCAGCAGAAATCCGGTCGGGAGAAAATGCAGCGCCCGCATCAGGGAACTTTTCCGGGCATTGTATTCGGTGATATTGTTCGGCCATTCCGTCGAATCCCAGAATAGAAGGAATTTATTGAACTGAAGTTCCAGAAAGGCTCCGGGTTCCCGTTTGAACCACTCGAACATCCGCGCGGGAATGGAAACACTCTTTTCTGTTTTCATCCATGCCTCATACGTCGGCGGATAAGGAAGATCCAGCCCGCCGGGCGCGGATTCCGGATTGTTGCCGATGCAGAGAACCGCGCCGCCCGCCGTCGACGGCCCCGAAAGTTTTCCCGTCCGGAACGTGTTATAGGCGGCAAACGGCAGCTGCGGAAGAATCGCAAAAACAAGAAACAGCAGGAACGGAAGCAGCGCCTTTTTCCAGTTCGGGCGCCATTGATAAAACGCGGCAAAGAGAACGGGCGGAAGAAAACACCAGGTGTTCCCGCGCGTCAGAATGGAACATCCGAGAAAAAATCCGGCAAGGCACCAGAAAAAAAGTCTTTTCTTCCGGAGCGCCAGAAGCAGCGTAAAAAAAAGAAGAATGATCCAGAAGGCCTGAAGAGTTTCCAGCAGCGCATACGGGGTAAAATAAATCAGGATCGCGGAAAGTGCGCAGAGACATGCACTCCAGAATCCGGCCTTCCGTCCGAAAATCAGAGCGCCGGAAAGACCGGCAAGATAAATGGCCGCGCCCCCGAGAATACTCTGCACGGCAATCAGCAACCACGGACTCGTCGAGAAGATACGGCAAACCGGCAGAAAGATTGCGTAATAGAACGGCTGATAGTAAAACGTCTCCGGCAGTTTTCCGTTCAGGATGGAATCGGCAAGCGCACAGTAAGTCGCCATATCCGTGATGCTCGACGGAGCATAAACGGCGGAATCCGCTGCGGCAAGCTGGGCGGAAACCAGGAGCCGGATCAGAAAACCGGCTCCTGCAACCAGCAGAAGCAGCCGGTAAAAGCGTCCAAACGGAAAAACCGCCCTGCCCTGCCGGACGGAACGGTTTCCCCTGGTGGATGATCCATTTTTTGAGGAGGCGGATTTCAAACCTTCATCAGCTCCTTTTCCTTTTCCTCGGCGAGCTTGTCGATGTTCGCGATGTAGGAGTCGGTCATCTTCTGGATTTTATCCAGGACGTTCTTGAGCTCGTCCTCGGTGATCTCGGAGGCCTTCTGGGCTTTCTTCGCAGTATCGTTGGCATCACGTCTCGCGTTGCGGACGGCGACACGGGCCTCCTCGGCACGCGCCTTCACCTGTTTGGTCAGGGTGATGCGGCGGTCTTCGCTCAGCGGCGGAATCGGCAGCCGGATGATCTTGCCGTCACTGACGGGGGAAATGCCGATGTTGGAGTTGATGATCGCCTTTTCAATCGCATGAACGGCGCTCTGATCCCACGGCTGGATCGCGACAGTGCGCGCATCCGGCGTGGAGAGCCCGGCAATCTCACGGAGTCTTGTGTTCGTCCCGTAATACTCGACCATGAGGTTTTCCACCAGAACTGTAGAGGCTTTTCCGGTCCGGATCGCGGCGATGTCGTTCTTCATCGCCTCTTCCGCGTTCATCATGCCTTCTTCCATGGTGTCGAGGATGTCTTGAATAGCCATTTCCTGATCTCCTTTTTTGATTTATATGTCATTCGCTCAATTCAAAATAGAACGGAAGGTCTCCGCAATCTGTTTGACGGACAATGCCAGCGGGATTGTCCGCACCTCGGTCTGAAGGGAGATCAGACGGGGGGCGCTGCGCAGATCCGCAATCTGTTTTTTCCAGTCAATCCGCCCTGTGCCCGGAAGCTGATGCGCATCGCTGTAACCGTCATTGTCATGCATGTGGGAAGTCACGATATAAGGTTTCATGATTTCAAAGGTATCAGCGGTTTCCACGATTCCCTCCCACCATGCGTCAAAGATCTCATCGAAATATTTCGACTGATCCTTTCCGGGGAACGGCGACATCAGACAGGCGTGTCCGGTGTCAAAACAGCACCCGATGCACGGAGAATCAAAAGCGGAAACAAGCCCGACCACCTCGGAGGCGGAGTTCGGCGGCTCATAGCTGTTTTCCACAGCGATGACGAGGCCCAGTTTCTCTGCTTCCGGAAGCAGCTGTTCCAGTGCATCCGCCGCCAGTTCGCGCAGACGCTTCATCGGAATATGCTCAAACACCCAGCTGTATGCGCCGACATGCATGGTATAGGTCCGGCATCCCGCATCCGCGGCATAGGCCATTGCCGTTTTATGATCCGCAATCATGCCTTTGCGCCGAGCCATGTCGGAACAGTTCAGATCGAATGCAGCTCCCCATGGCGCATGGACAGCCCCGAGCCGGATTCCCGCCTTTCGCGCCATTGTCATCAAGGGCGCGAAAAAAGTCGGTTCCCGCAGAATCCTCGTCATCCAGATATGGCTGAACACCAGATGTTCCACTCCGTTCGCCGCAAATTCGGCAAAAATATTCGGGATCATCACGTCCGGCACGAACTGCCAGGAATAATAACAGAACAGCGGCACATCTGTCGTTGACATCGGTTTGATCTCCTTTTCCCAAATATTCAAGCAACGGAAATTCAATTTACACCGCCGCGTGCAATTTCGCAAGTCGAAAACGTCAGCTGACGACGGTTCCGACGGAATAATCTCCGGAAAGCACTTTGCAGAGCGCACCGTCCTCGGAAAAATTGAAGACAATAATATGCAGATTGTTGTCCGCGCAGAGCGAAAAAGCCGCGGAATCCATCACGGCATAGTGTCCGGCAAGCGCCTCCTGGAAGGTGAGCGTATTGAATTTAACCGCGCTTTTGTCCTTCATCGGATCGGCAGTGTAGATGCCGTTGACCTTCGTCGCCTTCATGACCGCCTGACATTTTGTCTCAAGCGCGCGCAGCGCGGCGGTCGTGTCGGTCGTGAAGAAGGGTGAACCGGTTCCGGCGGCGAAGATCACGAGTTCCCCGCGCGCAAGCTGCTCCAGCGCCGCGTCCCGGTCGAAGCGTTTTGCGAACGGCTCCATCGCAACGGCGCAGTGGACATGGCACTTCACACCAGCCTGGCGGAAGGCGTCCTTGAGGCAGAGCGCATTCATCACGGTTGCAAGCATTCCCATATGGTCGGCGGTCACGCGGTCCATTCCGCCCTGCGAGCCCGCCAGCCCGCGCCAGAGATTCCCCGCACCGACAACCAGCGCGATCTCCACGCCCATATCCAGCGCCTCCCTGACCCTTGCGACAACATCCGCGACTGCCTCCCGGGAAAAGCCGTGTTCTTCCTTTCCCTTCAGCGCCTCGCCGCTGATCTTGAGGAGCACCCGTTTATACAAAAGTTTCGATTCCGACATCGCCTTACCTCTCCGTTTCTCATTTTGAGTAAAATACAACACAAATGCGAATTCGCAAAGTGGAGGAAAAAATTTTTTTCGATTTTATGGAATTTCTCCTTCCGGATGATCTTCCGGACACAAAAAAACCGCGGGAAGCTTCACATCTTCCCGCGGCCTTTTTTTCACAGGAAAAACCGGGCTTATTTCTTGTAAAGCGGCCCGAAGTTTGCACATGCGCGATAGTCCGCGCCTTCCTGATCCATGCCGAACGCGGCCCATGCCGCCGGGCGGAAGATCTTTTCCGGCGCTACGTTGTGCATGCAGACCGGAATGCGGAGGATCGACGCCATCGTGATCAGATCCGCGCCGATGTGTCCGTAGTTGAACGCGCCGTGATTTGCGCCCCAGTTCGCCATGACGCTGTAAACGTCCTTGAACGCGCCGGTGCCGGTCAGGTTCGGAACGAACCATGTGGTCGGCCAGCCCGGATCGGTCCGGTTGTCGAGAACCGCATGAACCTTCGCGGGCAGTTCATAGGTGTAGCCTTCGGCAATCTGAAGAACGGGGCCAAGTCCGTAAATCCGGTTGACGCGCGCCATCGTGACGGGCATTCCGCCTTTCGTCAGAAAATGAGACGAGAAGCCGCCGCCGCGGAAATAACCGAGATTCGCAGGCACCCATTCGGTCGCATCGAGGCACGCCTGCGCCTCTTTTGCGGTGATCTCCCAGAAAGGCTTCATTGCGGGTTTGCCTTTGCGTGTCTGGCGTCCCGTGGCGTCCAGCGTGGTCGCGCCGGAATTGATCAGATGGATCAGTCCCGGAACCGGCAGTTTGTATCCGGTCGCTTTCTTGACAGCCTCGGGGCTCCAGAACGTGCGGACATCGGAGAATCCGGACGCGGTATTGGTGAGCAGGTGTCCGAAGAGCATCGCGACGCCGTTCAGCCCGTCGTTCTCAGTTGCGAGAACATAGGGTTTGCGGATGCCGTTCCAGTCGAACGAGGAGTTCAGGAGCGTCTCCATGACGTCGCCGTTGGGCATATGATCGGTCCACTGGCGCTGTCCCTGGAAACCCGCCAGAATGGCGTTGTGGCCCATGCCCTCTTCAACAAATCCAAGTTCTTTCAAACGCTCGTTTCCGACCATGAGGTCGCGCGCGATCATCGTCATTTTGATGCAGTATTCAAACTTCGCCTGCTGCTCTTTTGCCGAGAGACCTTTTTTGCCGTTGTAGACATCCTTGCCGATCCTGAGATTCTTCTTCGCCCAGGCAATCGCCTTTTTCGCCTCGACGGGATCGTAGATGTTTTCGTTGACGCGGCGGATGATCTCGGTCATATCGACGGATTCGCAGCGCATGTTGAAATAGGATTCATAGAACTCGGGATCAAGAATGGATCCGGCAATGCCCATGGCGACGGAACCGATCGAGAGATAGGATTTGCCGCGCATTTCGGCAACGGCGACACCGGCGCGCGCAAAGCGGAGAATCTTTTCCGCAACGTCGTCCGGGATTTTCGTCTCATCGGCATTCTGCACATCGCGCCCGTAGATGCCGAACGCGGGAAGCCCCTTCTGCGCATGAGCGGCAAGGACGGCGGCCAGATACACCGCGCCGGGACGTTCGGTGCCGTTGAAGCCCCAGACCGCCTTCGGTGTGTGCGGGTCCATGTCCATGGTTTCCGAACCGTAGCACCAGCAGGGTGTGACGGTCAGGGAGACGCCGACGTTCTCCAGACGGAATTTGTCCGCGCATGCTGCCGCTTCCGCGACACCGCCGATCGTGCTGTCGGCAATCACGCACTGCACCGGGGTTCCGTCCGTGTAGCGCAGGTTGCCGGAAATCAGCTCTGCCGCGGCTTTCGCCATGTTCATGGTCTGGTCTTCCAGGGATTCACGGATGCCTTTGCGCCGTCCGTCGATCGCGGGACGAATTCCAACTTTCGGATACATTTGGACCTACCTCCTTGTTTGGGTTTATGATAAAGTGTTTCTGTCTTTCCGCACTCGAAACATCTGACCGGAATTTCCGGTATTTCAAAAAACATAAGCGGCAATATGAACTTCGTCAATACCCCGGATATGAATAATCGCTGATTTTATATGAACAAAACAAACATGCCATTGGCAAAGATTCAGAGCGTTCCTCCCTGATTCCGGTAATACTGTGTTCCGAAGCGGTCCAGTTTGTCGGTCAGGAAGAGGACCGCCCCGCTCCGGAGACGGCGGCCGGACTTGAGAATTCGGTGGAATGCCTTCTGAATGGATGTGACGGCCGGATAGGTGAGCGGATCATCATTGTCCGTGCGCCCGAAGACGAAGAAGACCCCGTCGCGCCCGTCGCTTTCCAGTCCCGGAGTCATATACCCTTCGCGCATGAATTTCGCCAGATTGGAATCCGGCAGCTCACTCTCCCAGTCGGGATTCAGAATCCACGAATGGCAGATGAACATCCGGATGTCCTGTTTGAAATATTTGCGGAAGAACTCCTTTGCCTCGATCAGGGACGCTTTCGTCAGTTCCGGCTTCATGCCGCCGCCCGCTGGGATGTGAATACTCGGCGTGAGCTCCCAGGGATTGCAGAGAGCCTCCCAGTCGGCAAGATCAATCGTGACTTTCCGCCCGAGCAGAACCTCACCGCGCGGCGTGACCGGCGTGCCTGTGACGTGATTGTCTATGATTTTCAATCGGGTGACCACCACCTCCGAGTCGGGTGTCCCCCGTTTCGGACGGCACCCGTCCGGCAGGAAGCGCCATCCGTCACGGCAGAGCACCATCAGGGAACCGTCTTTCCTGTTCCGGTAGACAGCGGGCATCCAGAGGGGATATTCGTGCATCAGAAATTCAAAGCGCCCGATCCGGAAGAGACGACCGTCGATGTAGTTGCGAATCCAGCTTGTCTGCTGGAGGGTGTGCCCGGGAATGCCGTTGTTGCCGGTCTCGAACAGACCGATGGTGCCGCCAATCCATTTTGCAATATCCAGCGCATATGAGTGAGGAATCTTCATGCGTTCCAGCGTCTTTTCAATCAGCGGGATGGCGCTGACGGCAACCATCAGCTGGAAAATTCCCGCGTTTTCACCGAATACTCCGGACGGAAGCGGGAGATTGCGGAGATTCGCCTGCGCGCCTCTGAGGAAGAGCCCGTAATGGAGAATCCATGCGTAAAGCGCGGCTTCCGGCGTCTGTTCGACGATCCGGCAGACCTCCTCCATGCGCGTCAGATGTTTGAGGTCTCCGCCAGTCATCGGGTAATAATTCCGGCAGAAATCCATCGTCATGAATGCCGGGACATCGGCGGGTGCGGTTTTCACTGCCTCGTCCCAGATTTCCTCCAGAAGGTGTTTTTCGGCGGCGCCGAATCCCATTGCGGCGCAAAAATCGTCAATCGTCATGTTTTTCCTCCGGTTTTCCGCTTGAAAAATACGGAAAAGACTTCATATTAGTCGTATTGTTCTGTTACCATATAACACGGCGGCGGAAAATCAAGGAGCGTTCATTCGTCGAGGGGAATATTTTATGAATGTCTATCATGCGGGCGACCTGTTCGATTTCAAGCATCTGGCCGGAAACCTGCTTCTGAGCAAGGCGATTGCGGAGGTGTCAGGGGGAAAATACAGGACCCTCCTGCCGCAGTCAAACGAGGGGAACAAACAGCGCAATGCCAATATCCGGAACGGTGATCTGGAAATGGTGATGAGCTGCCATCTCGCGCTGCTGAACTTCGACGGAACGGATCTGGATTCCGGAACTGTCGTTGAATTCATGGCAGCGAAGATGCTGGACATTCCCTGCGTCCTTCTGCGAACGGACTTCCGAAACGCGGGCGACCAGAGCGTAAGCGCCGATCCGTGGAATCTGATGTGCTCGGGTTATCCGCGCAGCCTGACGTTGAAAATCAACGCGCTGGCGCTGTACAACCGGATCGTGACAACACCGGATGCTCTGAAATGCTATCTGCATGAAATTGCACGGCGTGTGGTTGCCGCAATGGATGAGGTAGCAGCAAAGCCGTCGCTGTTCGGCGGCGATCTTCGGAAAGCAGAGGAGATTTACCGCTGGTTTGTGAAAAGCTGCGGCTCGGATTTCGATTCGCAAATGACGCGGGAGCGCATTGCGGCAATTCTCAAAGAGAAGGCGGAGCTCGGGCTGTTGTCATGAAGCAATACCATCCGACACTGGACGCAATCCGCTTCTGCCCGAACTGCGGCAAACCGTTCCGCACGGAACACTGCGGAAATCATACGGAATGTCCGGACTGCGGATTTGTCCTCTTTTTCAATGCGGCAGCCGCTGTCGCAGTCCTTCTTCGCGATGCGGGCGGCAGACTGCTGCTGACGCGCCGTGCGAAAGAACCAGCGAAAGGGAAACTCGCCTTTCCCGGCGGATTCGCCGATATTTTTGAAACTCCCGAGGAAGCGGCGTGCCGGGAACTCGCCGAGGAGTGCGGCATCACCCTTCCCCCGGAGAAGATGAACTATTTTTACAGTGACTCAAACCGCTATCGCTACCGGGACGTCACTTATGTTTCCCAGGATCTCTACTTCACGGCGGAGGTCGCGGACTTTTCCGAAGCGCGGGCGCTGGACGAGAGCGCCGGAATTGTCTGTCTGCGCCCGGAGAAGATCGACCTCGCGGAAATCTCCTTTGACTCTGCAAGGAATGCGCTTGTGCATTTTATGGATTTGCAACAACGGGAAAGAACAAAACACATATCAAACCTTCAGGCTGTGCCCTGAGAAAGTGAGAGAACTGCAATGAAAGAAGCAACGCAAAAACTGCCGGAAACGATTCTGGCGTGGCAGCTGTTCGGCGCCGGATTCGAAAACTTCGGCAAAGACAACAAACCTTCCGTCCTCCCCTTGCCGGAAATTGCGGACGACGAACTGCTGGTCAAGATCGAGGCGATCGGACTGTGCTTCTCCGACGTGAAACTGATCCGCGCTGGGGAAGAACATCCGCGCGTGATATCCAAAAATCTCAAGGAGGATCCTGTGATCCCCGGGCACGAGGCGGTGATGAGCATCGTCAAAGTCGGCTCGAAGATCCGGGACAACTTCCAGGTCGGCAGCCGCTATATCATTCAGGCGGACATCTACGTCAACGGCAAGGGTTTTGCCTACGGCTACGCCCTGAACGGCGGGATGGCGCAGTACAGCGTCATCAATCAGAAGGTCCTGAACGGTGACGAAGGCTGCTACCTGCTGCCGATCGCGGACTCGATGCCCTCCGCCGTCGCGGCGCTGCTCGAACCGTGGACCTGCGTGCTGGCCAGCCATCTGATCCAGAACCGCGTCAAACCCGCCGACGGCGGCGACATGCTGTTCGTCTTCGGCTCGAACGCGGGAGAATATGAACTCGGCACACTGCTCTCCGCCGCAAAACCCGCCTCCGTCACGCTCGTGAAGGCCTCTGCCGATTTCGCATCCAAAATCGCCAAGGCGTATCCGGCCGTCAAGGTCTGCGCAGCCTCCACGCTTCCTGAAGGCGCGAAATACGACGACATTTTCCTCTGCTCCTGCACGCGCGCCGAAGGCGAGGCAGCGGCAAAAGCCGGAAAATTCGGCGCATGCGTCAATTTCATCGGCGATTATTCTTCGGAAAACTGGATGTTCGATGTCGGAAGCATCCATTATCAGGGCTGGTTCTATCAGGGCACGGCGGGCACGGACCTCTCCGCCGCCTACGGCCGCAACGTCCGGAGCACCGTCAAGAAGGGCGGCACCTGCTGGCTCCCCGGCGGTGCGGGTGCAATGGGACAGATGCACACGCAGCTCGCCGTCGCCGATGAAAACGGTCCGGCCCGCGTGCTCGTGACCGATATGGACAACGCCCGCATCGCCCATGTGAAGGAGTTGCTCGGGCCGATCGCAGAAAAACGCGGCGTCGAGTTCAAGCTTATGAATCCGGCCGACTTCGCCTCCCCCGCCGAATTCGACGCGGCCGTGACCGCATTCGCCCCGGAGGGATTTGACGACATCATCATGCTCGTCCCGGTTCCCGCGCTGGTTTCCGGTTCCGCCAAACACCTCGGAAAAGACGGCCTCATGAACATCTTTGCCGGCATTCCGGCGGGCAAGGAAGCCGAACTTCCGACCGCGGGCATCGCGTCGCAGGGTTTCCGCTTCATCGGTTCGAGCGGAAGCCGCACCGAGGATCTGCGCCATACAATCCGCCTGGTGGAAGCGGGAAAACTCAATCCGGTTTCCGCGCTTGCGGCAATCGGCGGCATGAAGGTGCTCAAGGAGGGACTCGAAGCAGTCGCCGGAGCGAAATTCCCCGGAAAGACCGTGATCTTCCCGAACTGCCCCGACATGCCGCTGACGGCGGTTGATCAGATCGCCTCCCTCGTTCCGGGACTGGAGAAAACCTTCGCCGCCGACGGCACCTACACCACGGCAACCGAAGAAGAGCTGCTCAAGAAATTTGAGTGCTGAACCATTCCGTTCAAAAAACGCCTCCGCTCCCCCCGGGACGGAGGCGTTTTACATCAGCTCCACAACTCCCATAATTACCCAAGCTGGAAATTCAATTTTCAGGACAGCAGAGGAGTTGATCGCGTGATTCAAAAACATGGTGGCGGAAAGGAATGTTTCATTTCACGCAGAGACCGTCGTGTGAAGCGGCAAGGCAAACTGTTCCGAACGGATGTTTTGACATAAGAGATTCCTGTGATCCTGCCGATGAACAATATCAGAACACATGAAGGGGAAACGAGAAATGAGTCCAGGAAAGATGTGGGGAATCGGAATTTTCCTGTTTCTGGCTGGCATCTTTTCCACATTTGGGGAGATGGATAATACGGAGATGATCGCGAGGCAATTTTACGATGCCGTCCGGAAAGGCAGTCTGGAAAAGGCGTCCAGTCTCTGCGCGGACGAATTGAAGCCGCATTTGTCCCGGAGAATCCTCCAGCGCCTGCAAAATGTATTTGAGACACTTCCGGAAACGCCGGAAATCCGCACACTTCCAAGGAAAAAGTCTGTTACAGTCCGCGTGGAGGTGATCCGCTTCCGTCTCCACGGCCGTGGACCGCAGCAACTGGTTTTGACGATAACATCGGACGACAGGATTTGCAGCTGCACCATGCTTCCGGATATTCCGTTTCCCGAACTGGACAAGGAGAAAATGCTTGCGGATTTTGACCGGATGACCGCACTGCTCCGCAACACATTCCCGTTCACACTGGCAAACCGGGAATTGTTCGGCCTCGACGTCTGGGGGAAACTTGCGGAATACCGTTCCAGGATCACTGGAGAGGAATCTTTCCTTGAATTTGCCGCGCTTCTTCAAGAGGCTCTTGCTGCCTGCAAGGGCAATCATCTGAGCCTCAGCAGTGCACCATACCACTTTCTGAAAGCGGTTCCTGAAATTCTGAAGATTTTTTCCGTGTCTGAAGAAGAGCTGAAAATCACACAGAATGCGCTTGTGCTGAATACATTACGCAATCCGGCATACCGTTGTCGATCCATCCGCCTGAAATATTATGCGGGAGCGTATTACAGCGAATACAGCCATCAGCAGGGAAATACGTTTCTGCCTTACGGCTCGGAACTGACTGCGGTCGACGGCAGAAAACCAGAAGAACTGCTTCCGGCGCTGCAGGACCGACTCGACCGCTTCGACTTCAAGCGCGGCATCTTTTATGGATCGGCATTTACCGGTCTCGGTGACAATTTTTATGTTTTCATGGATCTCCCGCCGCGCGAATTCCGTTTCCGCACACGGGAGGGACGCGAAATCATACTGCATACCGATGCGCCCATTCAGATCAGGATGCCGCAGCACCCGGCAGCAGGAATTCCGCAAGGAGCCAGATACCTGCCGCAGGAAAAAATTCTTTATCTGCGGATTCCCTCGATGTCTTTGAACAGCAAAAACTTTTATAAGAAGGAAATACTGAAGAAGAGGCCCGCAGGAAAGATCGACGCACTTGTCCTCGACGTGCGTTTCAACGGCGGAGGCAGTGATCATGTCTGGCAGGAAATCCTTTCGATGCTGCTTTCCGAACCTGTGAAGGTGGAAAATACATGGGCGGTCATTGATTCACCCGAAAACCGGGAATATTTCAAACGCAGGAAACAGATATTGCCCAAGGCATTTCCTGAGCATCGGGAAAGCCGCGGAGTCTCCCGGCCATGGGAAAGGCGGGAACTGCCGTGGCTCGGAAAGGATCGTTACCTGGTGAGAGAAAACACGCTTGAAATCATACCAACGGAAGATTCCCTGAAACTTTCCTGTCCGATCTATATTCTGGCGCAGGATATCTACTCCTCGACGGGCGGACTGCTCGCCGTCGCCCGTCAATGCGATCAGCTTGTATCCATCGGAATGCCCAGTCCGGTCAGCCTCGGCAAAGGGCCCGACCCGATTCATCTGGCGCTGCCGAATTCCGGACTGGTCTTCTCTCTCGCCGTGGCGGCGGACATTTCAGGCTGTCAAAGGGCGGCGGACACCTTTCACGGCGATGTGGAAGTGCCGCTCGAACTCTCCGCAGAAGAATTTTTCGACTACTGGAATTCGGATACAGGCGCGGATCCCGTCGATTACCTGCGGAAGAAAGATCCATTCATGCGCAAGGTTCTCGCTGAAATCCTCCTCCATCGCACAAACCGATAAAGGCCGCCGGACAAACAGAAGAAACATCGTCTGCCCCTGCGCATTCTTGCATTTTCCCCCTTCCGGGGTTATATTTCCCGGAACGGGGGATTTTTTATGGAAGTGACAATCGGACAGTTTTTCTTCGTATTCGCCTTGACTCTCTTCGCCGGACTCTCCACAGGGCTCGGCGGAATTCTCGCCTTCTTTGCAAAAAAGGAGGAGGAATCAGGTGTCTTCCTTTCCGCTTCGCTGGGATTTTCCGCCGGAGTGATGGTCTATATTTCGCTTGTCGAGCTCATGTCGCAGGCAAGAACCGGCTTGGCCGCCGGATACGGCTCCCTCGCAGGGGGACTGTTCGCCGTGGGTGCGTTCGCTTTCGGCATTTTCGCAACCTTTCTCATCGACCGGCTGATCCCGGAAGTAGAGAATCCTCACCATGTCCGCAGCGGAAGCGAAGTATGCCACGCCGAACACGCGCAGGAAAACGAACGGGCGAAATTCGGGCGCGCGGGCATTCTCTTCGCACTCGCAATCGGCATCCACAACTTCCCGGAAGGACTCGCGACCTTCGCGGCGGGACTCTCCGGAACGGAGCTCGGCATCCCGATCGCCATCGCCATCGCACTGCACAACATCCCGGAGGGGATCGCCGTCGCCGTCCCGATTCTCTACGCGACGGGAAGCCGGAAAAAGGCGCTGCTTTATTCTCTGCTCTCCGGACTTGCCGAACCCGCTGGCGCGCTGATCGGCTTCCTCTTCCTGCTGCCTCTTCTGACGCCGACTCTGCTTTCCGTGCTTTTCGCCATCGTGGCGGGAGTGATGATCTACATCTCCTTCGATGAACTGCTCCCGATGGCGGAAACCTACGGGAAACATCACATCGCGCTCGCCGGCGTCCTCGGCGGCATGCTGTTCATCGGCGCGGGGCTGGAATTTCTCTGAGTATCCCGTCCCTACAGGAAAAACGCGGAGTCCGCTTTCCGGCAGCGCTCCGCGTTTTCTGATCAGGGATTCCGTGGAATCACTGTTTCGCCGCTTCTCTGCATTTGGCGAGAAGTTTCTCGAAGCGCTTCCCGTATTCGACATAGCTGGAGTAGCGGATCTTTGCGAATGCCTCGGGATCGTCGGATTTCGTCTGCGCATGGAAGACGGAGGCCACATGTGGCTCCATCGAGATACCGCCGTCGTAGCCGCGCCGGATCAGATCCGTGACAATGCGTTCGACGTCGCCCTGCCCTTCCCCGGCCCAGCAGTAGACCTGTTTGACGGAACCGTCCGGAAGCACTTCGCAATTGGCATCTTTGATATGGACATAGGTGACAAACTCCTTCACGTTGGAGTAGAACTCCCAGGAGCTCTGGAGCTTGTAGGGTTTCGGCCCGAGACGGCTGAAGTTGAAAGTCGGATTTCCGGTGTCGAAGATCAGCTGGAAGTTGTCCGAATTGATGTTTTCGAGCAGGCGGAGCGTATGGTGCCAGGACTGTCCGCCGTAGTTCATGCAGTTCTCATGCCCGTAGATGATGCCTTCGTTCTCGCAGATGCGGACCAGTTCCTTGATCTTGGCGAAGATGACCTTTTCCAGATCGGGATTGTCGAACGTCTCGTCGGCCGCGCGGCGGAAGCTCATGCCGCGGATCATCCTGATGCCGAGTTTGTGCATGCGGGGAATGGCGGTGATCAGTTCTTTTCTGCTGGCCTCGAAATCGGCGTCGGAACGGGGGGATTTCCCCCAGTTGGCGACGGCGCTGCCGTAGCAGTTGAAGCGGACGTCGGTATGGGACAACGTCTCAAGCACCTCGTCGAATTCGGCATCGGAAAGCGTGCCGAGATTTTTTTCTCCGATGGCGCGCGTTTCGATGAACTTCCACCCAAGCTCTTCCGTCGCCCTGATCTGTTCCTTCAGGTCATGGGACGCCTCGTCTGCGAATCCGGTCAGAAACATGAAAATACCTCCTTGGTCTGTTTTTTCTATAAATGTAGAAGCATTCGTGCTCCTTGCAAGCCTCGGGCGGATTTTATCGAAAAAAAACTTGACTTCTTTTCCTTTTATTTCTCAAACAATCCTTGAAATCCAAGCTGGACAGAAGTAAAATATGGAGAGTTTTCTTGTATTCTTTTTCCATGATTTCCGTAATCAAAGGCCGCGTCCATGAACAAATCCCAGATGCTTCAGAATATGATCCTAGGTGAAATCCGTGTCGGCCGCCTCAAGGTGGGCGATCCGATTCTTTCGCGCAACCAGCTCTGCAAAAAATACAACTGCTCGCGGAATACGGTTGAACGGGCAGTGCGCGCACTCAAAGAGCGCGGGTGCCTTGCCTCCAATCAGGGGGGCCGCACTTATGTCAGCGCACCAGGCGCGGACAACAGGAAAATCCGCGAACTGTTCATCATCTCCTGCTCGTTTCCGGACATGAACGACCGGTCGCTCCGGGAGATCTTCTTTCCGGAAGTAGCCTCCGACATTCCCGTGCACCGTCTGCGCGAGCATGAGGTGCTCAAACAGCTCGACGCATTATGCGCGCCGGGCGCGGCGGCGATCTGGGTCACGCCGGGAATCGAATCCATTCCGATGATGGATCATCTGGAACAGCGCGGCATCCCGCAGCTCCTGATCAACCGGAACTACAAGGAGTTCAACTGTGCCGCAACGGATACAAAGAACAGCATCCGCGAGGGGCTTTCCTGGCTGCTGATCGAGGCGGGACGGGAGATTGCGCTGGTCTCGCCGGAATCCAGTCTGAAGCAACCCTTTCTTGCTGAACGTCTGATTGCTTTTTATGAATCCGCCGCCGAACTGGGCGCGAAACTGCGTTCAGATACGATCTTCATGCGGAAATTTTCTGATATTCCCACGGAAATGTCGGAAGTCGGGAACCGTCTTTTCGCCTCGAAGCAACCGCCGCGCGGAATCGTCGTTCTTCATTCCGCACTGACGCTTCCGCTTGTAACATGCGCCCGTCTTTACGGCATGCTTCCCGGCAAGGATTTCTTCCTGCTGACCTACGACGTGATCCCTGAACTTGCGACCTATCCGGGAATTGCGATGATGCATCAGCAGCTGGAGAAAATGTTCCGCGAGTCGCAGCGCTGGCTGCTCGACGGATACGCCGAACAGCACAGACCGTTTCATTCCGCAATCAAAACCGAGCTCCAGCTCGCGTAACATCCCGATCCCGGAAGGCGGGTGCCGTATTTCCGCACATCTCAATACTCTGCGATCAGGAATCCGAACGGCAGGAGATCGGTTTTCAGAATTCCGCTTTCCATGGAAAAATCCGCTCCGCGGGCCAGCAGGACCTCCGGAGGAGAAACACGTGTCATGCCACTAACGATTTTGACTCGGAGCGGCATGTCGCGGCAATTTACGACGATCATCAGATTCTGTTCCGGACAGTTTCGGGAGAATGCGAGAACGGCATCGGGCATATCATGGGAAAGCCAGGTGACGGAGCCTGTTGAAAGCGCCCTCTGCGTATGACGCAGTTCGATCAGTTTCTGCAGAAACGAAAAACGCGATTTCCCTTCGGGTGTCAGGGCGCAGGACCAGTCGATCAGGCGGTCTTTTCCGTAAAAACGGTTCCCCCATATGGAATGCGCGCCGGTATCGGCAATTTCCTGTCCGTTGTAGAGAAACGGCACTCCGTCGAGAGCAAAGTTGACCGTCAGCATTGCATCATGCGCTCTCCATCCGATTGAGCTGTCGGGACGAGCCCGGTCATTGGCAATATCATGATTCTCCGTTGCGCGAATGACCCGCGCTCCGGGCAGAAAACGCGCATTGCATTCCTTCCAGATTTCCATCATTTTCGCCGCAGGAAGGTTTTCGGCAAACACCTCGTAAAAACGTCCCCAGCCAAAAAAGTAATTGAGATCAAATGCATAGCGCTGCTCCTCCGGTTTCATACTTTCGGCAAGCATCATGACATCGGGTTTGACTGCCTCAATCCGGCGCCGTCCCTCTTCCCAGAAGTCGATGGGGACTTCCCCTGCCACATCGCACCGGTATCCGTCCACATCAAATTCGCGGATGAAATACTCCATGTTCGCAAGGAGATACTCCCGCAGAGCCGGAGAATCGAAATTGAGCTCCGGGAAATGCCATCTCCCGTTCCTGACGTTTCCGTCCGGTTCACGTTTTACAAAATCGGGGTGATCATGGATGAAGACTGCGCCGGGCCCGCAGTGATAGTAGACCAGATCCAGAATCACACGCATGCCGCGTTCATGGGCATATGCCGTAAAGCGCTTCAAGTCGTCGTCCGTTCCGTATTCGGGATCAATCCGGTAATAATCCTTGATCCGGTAGGGATTCTTCGGATTGCCGAGTCCGGATGCCATCTGCCGGCTGCTCCAAAACTCCTGGCGCGGATCGTCGTCCGCTTCCGCAACAGGGCAGAGATACAGGATGTCCACACCGAGCGCCGCAAGATGGTCCAGCATTTTCATGGCGCTTTTCAGCGTTCCTCCCGGAGTAAAGGGGCGGAGAAAAATCTGATACATGACGGCGTTTTCCAGATAATCGGGTGCTTTTCTGACTTCTGCGGACATTTTTATTCTCCTTGATGAATGAAACTATTTCTTTTGCAATACGTTTCCCGGAGATCATCCATATGCTATTTTAATCCCCTATTCCTATTCCACATTGTGGATATATCAATTATATTTCAAAATAAAAAAAGATCAATATCGAAACATTTCTTTTGAAAAAAATCCATAATATGGAATTCAAGATTTGATTTCCGGAAATTTCCGGTTACGTTTTACAGGAGAAACAACAGCAGGAATCCGTTCCCATGAACAAAAACATTCCCGTCAAATCACTGGCAAAGGCCCTGCATCTCCTGGATGTGCTGCTGTTCGAAGATGTCGAAGAACAGGGATTCGAGGTAAAGATACTGGCGGAGAAACTGCATTTTCCCGCGAACAGCGTTCACAATCTTCTGAAAACCATGCACATCTGCGGGTATGTGGAGAAAAACGGTTCCGGGCGCTATACATTCGGTCCAGTCTGCCGCAGAATCGCCTACCGAAATTATCAACGGGGAGATGACTTCCGGGAAAAGGTGACGGCAGTCATGCGGGCAGCCGTGATGCATCTCAATGAATCCATGGTTTTCGCCATTCTGGACAACAACATCTGGAATACCCTCGTCCGAGCGGAACCGACAGGCAAAATTGTCAAAGTAAATATGGAGGAGATGGAACGCCGCTACCTGTTTGAAACCGCGACAGGGCGGGTTATGTTCAGTTACTCCTCTCCGGCCAGACGCTCCATACTGATTCATGAAAACGGCCATCCTGAAAAATCATGGCCGGATTACGAGGCGGACTCCGTGCACATCCGGAAAGAAGGCTTCTGCATGTGCATGCGGGAACGTTACGGAGTTTTCACCTATGCTGTACCTGTTTTCGGAAAAACCGGAAAACTGATCGGCGCACTTGGAGTTTATACACTGCCGGGCGTGAAAAATGAAAAGCGGAACAAAAGAATTATTCAGGTCCTGAACGAGACAGCGGAAAAAATCACAGCTTTCTGAAAACACTTCGGAAATGCTGAATCAGCAAATGAATTACCGCGATGCAAGCATACGCGGTATCGGGGATTTCGCCTGCGGCGACCAGCTTACGCAGCTGGACCGCGGCAGGACTGAGAGTCCTGCACGAAGCATTTTTGCGATGCAGAGCATCGCTGTATGAAACTG
>CASEFP010000100.1 GCA_949287225.1 uncultured Lentisphaeria bacterium | reverse complement strand
TTTACATAGAAAGGACTGCAAGAAATTGCAGAGGGTGGATTTTTGTCTTCAAAAGACAAAAATGAGTTTAGAAAACGTGAAAAAACAAAAAAAACGTGAAATCTGGGGTTCAGTCCCTTGAATTTTACATAACAGGAACATCATGAATTCCATACATCCCTTCGACGCACTCATCCCCGCGCCGTTCTCCGTGGAAAAGCGCGACGGAACCATCGCGCCTGCAAATCTGAAAACCCTCCATGCGGATCCGGAATTCTCCGGTCTTGCGGAGGAATTCGTCCGGCTTGCCGCCGTTTTCGGCATCCGCCTCGCCGTTTCCTCCGATCCGGACGCGGATCTTGTGCTCAGGCGGAACGACTCGCTCGAAGCGGAGGGGTGGAGCATCCGCGTCGAACCAGCCTCGATTCTGCTGGAAAGCGCAGGGCGCGCCGGAATGTTTTACGCGTTTTCCGCCTTTGCGCAGATGCTGTTCGCTGCGGAAATCCGGGGCCCGGCTTCTGCCGTGCTTCCCTGCGGGGCCGTCACGGACAGACCGCGTTTCGCGTGGCGCTCCTTCCTGCTCGACAGCGCAAGACATTTCCAGACTCCGGCAACGGTCAAGGCCGTCATCCGCCTGCTGGCGCACTTCCGCCTGAACACCTTCCACTGGCACCTGACCGACGGACAGGGGTGGCGGATCGCCACGGATACGGTCCCCCCTGAGGCAAACACAGCGGAGCTCACCGCAGGACAGTATACGCGCGGCGAGCTCCGCGACGTGGCGGAATTCGCCGCGCAGCACGGGATCCGGATCGTACCCGAAATCGACATTCCCGGCCATTCGCGCGGACTCCTGAAAGCCTGCCCGCAATATGCCTGCGACCCAATGTCGCCGGGCAGTGAGTTCTGTCTCGGAAATCCGGAAACTATCCCCTTCCTGAAAAAAGTATTCGCAGAACTGCTCGACATCTTCCCGGACTCGCCGGTCATCCATATGGGCGGCGACGAAGCCGACACGGCGCACTGGGAGAAGTGTCCGCGCTGCCTTGCGGCGATGAAGGCGTCAGGATGCCGGGACATGCGCGAACTGGAAAACCGTTTCATGATCGAAATGACGCGTTTTCTTGTTGAACGCGGACGCACGCCAATGCTGTGGGGAACCTGTTCGGGACAGACCTATCCGCCGGATACAATCCTGCAGTCCTGGCTAGACATCCGCGAACCGCTCCGCATCGCACCGAACGGCAACAAAATCGTCTACTCCATCCACAACTCGCTCTATTTCGACTATCCGGAGAATCCTTCCGAACCCTTTGAAACCTGGATGTTCGAACTTTCTGAAAAAGGGGTCTACATGACCGATCCCTATATCACCTGGGAAGAGAAAGTAAAGGATGCCATATTCGGCACGGAAGCGTGTCTCTGGACGGAAATGGTTCCGGAATGGCGCGTGATGCGGAAAATCCTGCCCCGTCTCGGCGCCTATGCCGAATGCGCATGGAGTCTCCCGGAAAAGAAGCTCTGGCATGACTACCTGCGGAGGAAAGAACTGCTGGAGGCCGCCGGCTATTACGACTACCTCCTCGAAAACTGCCGGGAAAAGGGTAAAAAATGAACCGCCTATGTCTGGAATGGAATATTTTCCGGAAATCCCTGCGTGTTCTGAAGAGAAACCGGGCGCTGCTGCATCTGCAGATCGTCAACCAGCTCGGCACTCTCCTCATCATCGCGCTGCTGTTTCCGGTGCTGCTTTTCGCAATCTATCGAATGACACGCGGGGATTGTCCTTCCCCGCTGCCTTTTCTGATCCTTTTTCTGGTTCTGACACCGATTGTTATCATTGTCAAAACCTTCCTCCAGGGAGTCTTTTACAGCGAAATGATCCGCGGATTCGGCGAGGACGGCGTTCTGCTCAAGCGGGGACTCTTCTTCGCATTCCTCAAACGGAAGGCCCTGCTGCGCTATGCCCTTCACCTCATGACCCACGGCAGGGGAAATGTCTTTGCCGTTCCGACCATCCTCTGCGACGAGGAGGCCGAGGAACCCGCCGTCGTCATGGAACGGGCCAGAACCACCATCCAGCACATCTGGCATACGAAAGGACGCTGCCGGGGACTCGAAACTCTGCAATGCCTTCCCCTGCTTGCGTTTCTCCTTTTCACGGCGGGAATCCTTTTTGCGGGACACGCGGCAGCCGTCACCGTGATCCTCTGTCTTGCAGGAGGAGCCATCCTCGATCTCCTCCTGACCGCTTTCATCAAGTGCGCGGAACAGGTCTACATTGCGGCCCTGTTCTGCTACGCGCACGGCCCGGACGAGGTCGGAGAGTTCACAAGGGAGGAACTCAAGGCGGGCTTCTGAGAAGAACCGAGCCTGAAGCGTCTCAGTTTTTCCCGAGGAGCGTCATGTATTCCCTGAGAATCTTCTGATAGGTGTCGATTGAGGCAAGCAGGAGTTTTTCCGCAGCGGAATGCGCGCCGCTGCTCACGATTCCCATGATTGCAACGGGAACGCCGAGAGCCCGGAGATGGCGCGCATCCGTCGCACCGCACATGCGGGTGAAAGAAGCTTTTCCCGGAACAACGGTTTCAAACGCGCGGTGCAGCAGGAGCAGCGCAGATGAGTCCGGATCACTTGCCACAGGCGGACAGGTCCGGAGGATGGAAACCTCAAGGCCAGAGCTCTTGACGAAATCAAGAATTTTCTGATAATCTTCATCCGCAACGTAACGGAAATTCAGAACCATCTCCGCCGTATCGGGCACCTGATTTTCGGCAAAACCGCCGTTAATGACACAGGGAGTCATCGAATTTCTCCAATCCTCTCCGGAACACGGATTCTCCCAGGGGGAGCGCAGTTTTCCATACGCGTCCATCAGCATGTCGATCGGATTTGTCAGCTCCCACGGGCGCGAGGAGTGCCCGCCGTGACCATGCGCGGTCATTTTCAGGATCAGAATCCCTTTCTGCGCATAAACAATGTCGTAATCTCCGCCGCCGTCAAGAATCAGAACCGCCTTTTCCGCCCCGTATCCGCGCTCGACCATCGCGCGAGTGGTCTCACCACCGGTTTCCTCATTGGCAGTGAAAATCGCGCCGACGCGAAACGCGTCCTTGTTCTCACAGAGAAAACGGGCAATGCAGACGGCGTTGCCGAGACAGTCCCCTGCCCCGCGCGCATAGAGCCAGCCGTCCGAAATCCGCGGAATGAACTGCGATTCCTCAATCGGAGGCACCACATCCATATGCGCATTCAGGAGCACATCCTGCACTTTGCCCGGCCGGGTCGAAGCGTAAAGAACCTGTCTGCCCTCGACCTCCTCCATCACACAAAAAATACCGTGCTTTTCCAGAAACTCGCGCATCAGGTTTTCCGCACGGTTGACAGCGGGAACGTCGGCAGTCACAGGACGGCATTCAATCAGCCTGAAAAGAAGATCCATGTATTCGTTCATTGTTCAGCCTCCAAAGGTTGGTTCTGTTTATATGGTGATTCCGCATATTGCAGACAATTCCGTGTAAACACCTCGAAAAGCGCCAGAGTCCCCGGATCACTCATCCGTTCCGGATGCCACTGGACACCGACGACAAACGGACGATCCGGATCTTCGATTCCCTCAATGAAGCCGTCCTCGGAAACGGCTGTCACACGATAAGAGCTTCCAATCCGGTCCACTGCCTGATGATGAAAACTGTTGACAATCACGCCGGAGGTTCCGAGAATTCTTCCAAGCGTGCCGGAAAGTTCTTTCAGCGGATGCGTCACACCGTCCTTGTGGCCGGGAATGTCAAGATGAAGCGTTCCGCCCGAAACCACATTCATGAGCTGCATCCCACGGCAGATGCCGAAGACAGGCATTCCCATTTCAATTGCGGAGCGGCAGAGAAAGAAACCGATCCGGTCGAAATCAGAATTATAAGTGACTGAGGGATCCGGAGAAGCACCGTAGAAAAAGGGATCAATATCGCACCCGCCCGTAATGAGCAGGCCGTCGGCATCGGAAAGCAGGAAACGGAGCAAGGCTTCATCCTGCGTGAGCGGCAGGGCAAACGGAAGAGCGCCGCCGCGAATCAAAGCCCTGAAATACAGGGCAACACGCCAGCCGTTACAAGAAATGGTTCCCGGAGGGACAATCACCGCGACACGCGGCTTTTTCAAACCCGCCTTTTGTTCCGACATCGTCTTCCCTTTCTGAGTTACCCATCCCATTCCCGGGGCAAGGCTCCCCGGCGCCCGCGGCAGCAAAAACAGGGTATATATCACACGAAATCCCTGTTCTGCAATGAAAAAAAGGCCGGACGCAAATCCGGCCTTTCAAAAGCGATTCACACTCAGCCGCGGCGGCTCTTGATTCTGCCTCTCTGCAGGAATCCATCATAGTTCCGCATGACCAGATGCGACTCCATCTGACTCAGCGTATCAATCGTCACGCCGACGATGATCAGCAGACTGGTTCCGCCGAAGAACGAAGAAACCTGATAGGGAATCTTCAGCCACTTCGTCAGAAGCATCGGGAACACCGCAAGGGCGGTCAGGAACACCGCACCGGCGAAAGTCACCTTCGTCATGGTGGAATCCAGGAAGTCGGCTGTCGGTTTTCCCGGACGGATGCCGGGAATATAGGCGCCCTCTTTCTTGAGATTGTCCGCAATCTGAACCGGATTGAACATATTGGCGACCCAGAAGTAGGAGAACGCCAGAATAAGCAGTCCGTAGATCGCCATATAGGAGTAGGTCTCATGCCCGAAATAAACCGCGAAGGAACGCACGGTATCACTCGGAATCATCTGGAAGATCACCGGCGGGAAAATCAGGATCGCACCGGCGAAGATGATCGGCATGACACCGGGGAAATTGACCTTCAGCGGCATATAGGTCGTGCCGCCGCTCATCTTGTTTCCGACAATGCGTTTCGCCATCTGAATCGGAACGCGTCTCTGCCCCTGGGTCAGCATGACCGTCAGAGCAGTGACCGCCGCGAAAATGACGAAAAGCAGCAGAAGATGGACAAGACGGAATCTCGCGCCGGAAGCGGAAAATCCGCTGCTCATCATCTCGAACAGAGCAAGAAGCGACTGCGGGAGACGCTCGATGATGTTCGCCGTGATGATGATGGAGACACCGTTGCCGATGCCGTGTTCCGTGATCCGTTCGCCCAGCCAGACCAGAATCATTGTTCCGGCGGTCAGAATGATCATGGACATGATGATGAATCCGGCTCCCGCGTTGGAAACGAGAGGCAGCGACGGAGCGGGCAGCCCCAGACGCGTGGGATTGGTCATAGCGACCGCCGCCATCGCACCCTGAACCAGACAGATCACAATCGTCAGGTAACGGGTGTACTGATTGATTTTAGCACGTCCGATCTCGCCTTCGCGCTGGAGCTTCTCCAGGGAAGGCACGACCGGCGTAAGGAGCTGCATGATGATCGACGCCGAAATATAAGGCATGATCCCGAGCGCTCCGATGGCAAAATGCAGAAGCGCGCCGCCGCTGAACAGGTCGAACATGCCGAGGAACTGTCCGGTGGCGGATTCCGCACTCATCTTGATAAAGTAAGCGTCAAGATTGGCCGTATCAACGCCGGGACAGGGAATGTTGGCAGCGACACGGCAAAGAATCAGGATTCCGGCCGTAAAGAAGATACGGTTCCTGAGCTCCTTGATCTTGAACGAATTTATAAATGCTGAAAACATTTATCCTCTTTCCCGGCGCACCGCGCCGCTGGCAAGTTAAAGAGCAACTACTTCGCAGCTTCCGCCCGCCTTTTCGATTTTCTCTTTTGCGGCGGCGGAGAAGTAGTTCGCTTTGACTTTGACGGCTTTGGTGATTTCGCCTTCGGCGAGAATCTTGAGAGGAGCCTTGGCTTTGCCGAGGACACCCTTCATTCTAAGGGAAGTCTCATCAACTTCCGCGCCGGCTTCAAACGCCTTCTCGATCGCGGCGACATTGACAACATTGAAGATCGTCTTGACACCGCTCTTGAATCCGACTTTCGGCAGGCGGCGGAACGTGGGGGTCTGACCGCCTTCGAAATGATGTCTGATGGCGGCTCCGGAACGGGAGTGCTGACCTTTGTGGCCGCGTCCGGCAGTTCCGCCCCAGCCGGAACCGTCGCCTCTTCCGACGCGCATTCTGCGCTTCTTGGAACCGGGGGTCGGTGCTAATTCATGAAGTCTCATTGTAATATTCCCGATTTAGATGTTAGATTTTGCCGAGTTTCTCAAGAACCTGCTCCTTGGACTGCATCATGCGGATCGCCTTGAACGTCGCCTTGACGACGTTGGAGGGATTGCTGGAGCCCAGGGACTTGGTCAGAACGTCAACGACGCCCGCAAGACTGAGGACGGCGCGCATCGTTCCGCCGGCGATCATACCGGTTCCCTCGGAGGCGGGACGGATCAGAACGCTCGATCCGCTGTATTTCGCCGTCACGGAGTGCGGAACCGTCAGGCCGCGGCGCGGAACCGTGACCATGTTCTTCTTCGCGGCCTCGCCGCCCTTGCGGATCGCGTCGGAAACTTCGTTCGCCTTGCCGTAACCGTAGCCGACCTTGCCGTTCTTGTCGCCGACGACCACCAGGGCTCCGAAACTGAAATTGCGGCCGCCCTTGACGACTTTGGAGCAGCGGTTGATGCTCAGGACGATTTCCCCGTACTCGCTGCTTTCCGGAGTCTGGTATGTGACAAGAGACTGCTCTTCGGCGGGGGTCTCTTTTTCCTTGTTTTCTTTTTCAATAGCCATTTGATGCTCCTCAGAAGATTAATCCGACTTCGCGCGCGGCTTCCGCAAGCGCTTTGACCTTGCCATGATACTGAAATCCGCCGCGGTCGAAAACAACGGTCGTGATCCCGGCTTCCTTCGCCTTCTCGGCCGCAAGTTTGCCCAGCGCTCTGGCAGCTTCCACGTTTCTCTTGAGATTGAGAGCCTTGAAAGCCTCGGAAAGCGTCGACATGGAAGCAAGGGTTGCCCCAGCCTCGTCGTCGATGAACTGGACATACATGTTGTTCGCGGTAATACTGACCGAGAGACGCGGTCTCGCCGCCGTGCCGTGAACCTTGTTGCGGAGCCGCAGGTGGCGTCTGACTCTTTTTTCTTTTGCTGTCTTATACATGATGCACTATCTCTTTCAGCGGTTACGCATTGGTTTTGCCGGGCTTGATGACGACATGCTCATCGGAGTAGCGGACACCTTTGCCCTTGTAGGGTTCGGGCTTCTTGAACTTCCGGATGCGCGCGGCAGCCTCGCCGACCATCTGCTTGTCGGCGCCTTCGATCAGAATCTTGACGCCGTCGGTGACTGTCAGCTTGAGTCCCTCCGGAACCGTGTAAACGATCGGATGGGAGTAGCCGAGATTCAACGTGAGCTTGTTGCCCGCGAGCGTCGCCTTGTAGCCGACGCCGACGATCTGAAGCTCTTTCTTATAGCCTTCGCTGACGCCGATCACCATGTTCTTGACCAGGCTGCGGGCAAGTCCGTGCATGGCCTTGAGCTCATCCGCGTCATGCTCACGGGAAACTTTGACCTCGGAGCCTTCCACAACAGCGGAAATATTCGCGGGAAGCGTATATCCCAGCTTGCCGAGTTTTCCCTCAACGGCGACATCCCGGCCGCTGACGGAAACTTTGACACCCGCCGGAATTGCAATGGGTTTCATGCCGATACGTGACATTTCTCTAATCTCCTCTCCTGATTACCAAACGTAGCAGAGAATCTCTCCGCCGACGTTCTGTTTCTCGGCATTTCTGCCGCTGAGTATTCCCTTCGGAGTGGAGAGAATGGCGATGCCGAGACCGTCTTTCACTTTCGGAATGTCCTTGCTGCCGCAGTAAAGTCTGCAGGAAGGTTTGGACACTCTTTCAAGCCCCTCGACGACGGAGCGGCGCTGGAAATATTTCATCTCGACGAAGAGCGTCTTCTTGACGTCGCCGTCGACACGGAAACCCTTGATGTATCCCTCCTCCTCAAGAACCTTCGCAATCGCGACCTTGAGTTTCGAGGACGGAATGGCGACCTCCTTCTGCATAGCCATGGAGCCGTTGCGAAGGCGCGTCAGCATATCAGATATGGGATCCTGCATGCTCATTTTATGGAACCCTCCTTCTGTTACCAGCTTGCCTTCACCACTCCGGGGATCTGGCCGCTGAGCGCCATCTCTCTGAAGCAGATTCTGCAAAGTTTGAATTTACGGATATAAGCTCTCGGCCGGCCGCATGCCTGGCAGCGATTGTAGGCCCGGGAAGAGAACTTCGCAGGCCGTTTCTGCTTGGCGATAAGACTTTTCTTAGCCATGTTGTGTTTCTCCTAATTAGCGGGCGAACGGGACTTCGAGCAGAGAAAGAAGCTCCCTGGCCTCTGCGTCGGTCTTCGCGCTGGTAACCATTGTGATGTTGAGTCCGAGCGGATATTTGAGCTTGTCAAGATCCACTTCGGTGAAGACGGACACGTCGGGCATGCCAAGATTGTAGTTTCCGACGTGGTCGAAACCCTTTTTCGGAACGCCGCGGAAGTCTCTCACGCGGGGCAGCGCGTTGTGGACCAGGCGGTCGAGGAACTCATACATGATGTTGCCGCGGAGCGTGACCATCAGACCGACCGGCATCCCGGCGCGGAGCTTGAAGTTCGCAACGTTCTTTCTGGCCTTCGTGACAACGGGGAGCTGTCCGGCGATCGCCGTAAGAATATTCTTCGCTTCCGTGAAGGCGTCTTTTTCCATCTTCGTGCCGATGCCCATGCTGATGACAATCTTCTTCAGCTTCGGCACCTGCATCACATTCGTGTAGCCCTGGGATTTGGTAAGGGCCGGTACAACCTCTTCGTTGTACTTCTTTTTCATGTCAGACATTTTCGATTACTCCGATCTCAGTATGTTCGTGTCAGTCTTTTTTTCTGACGTTTGACACATGGACGGAGACCGCGCGGTCCACGAGTCCGCCTTTCGGGTTCGCAGCACTCTTCTTGATCGTCTTTTTGCCAAGTCTGGCAGCAAGCTTGTCCTGCGGAATGCTGTCGATCTCGAGAACCACACGGTCCTTCTTCTTCAGAACGGCAACGATTTTGCCGGTTTCCTTCTTCCATTCACCGCTGATCACCTCAACGGCATCACCCTTTTTCACGTGATACTTTTTGGCGCATTTTTCAGAAAACATCAGAGCACCTCCGGAGCGAGTGATATGATTTTCATGAAGTTCTTTTCACGGAGCTCGCGGGCCACCGGGCCGAAGATGCGGGTTCCTCTCGGATTCTTCTCGTTGTCGATGATCACCGCGGAGTTCTTGTCGAACCGGAGGTAGGAGCCGTCCGGACGGCTGATCTTGGCGGCGGTGCGGACGATCACGGCCTTGACGACGTCGCCTTTTTTCACGGCACCGCCGGGAATCGCTTCCTTGACGGCGGCAGTGATGATGTCGCCGATCCGCGCATACCGTCTCTTCTGTCCAAGAATCGTGATGGCGGTAATCCGTTTCGCTCCGGAATTATCGGCAACTTCCAAATTGGTCTGCATTTGTATCATTGTTTCAATCTCCTTCGGGAAACGGCCTTATTCGGCGTGGCTGATGATTTCAATCAAGCGCCAGCGTTTGTTCTTGCTGAGGGGCCGGGTTTCTCCGATTCTGACCATGTCGCCGACCTTAGCCTGGTTCGTTTCGTCATGCGCGGCATAACGTTTCCGTGATTTTACGACTTTTTTATATCTTTTGTGAGGCGAGCGGCTCTCGACTTCGACGACAATGGTCTTGCTCTGAACATCGCTTACCACCTGTCCGACTCTTGTCTTGCGATTTCCGCGCACGCTCGGTGTTGTGCTGCTGATCTCGTTCATGGCTCAGTATCCGTTTTCCTAAATTTCTGTTGGTTTCATGAAATCAGGCGTTCGCAGGAGCGGCGCTTCTGATTTTCTTTTCCGTGAGGGCTCTTGCAAGATCCCTGCGGAGTCCCTTCATCTTAGCGGGATTCTCGTTCTGTCCGGATTTCGCCTGAGCGCGGGTGTTGAATTTCTCCTTCCGCAGCTCGGCGATCTTGCTGTCGAGTTCCGCATCCGTCATATCTTTGAACAATTTCATCTTCATGGGGTTCACCCTCGCCTCATTACGCCACGACGCCGTGGCGGATAATGAACTTGCATTTGATCGGCAGCTTCGCGGCGGCGAGGCTCATCGCCTCCTTGGCAACCGCTTCAGAACAGCCGCTGACCTCGAAAAGCATTCTGCCCGGCTTGACCGGCGCCACCCAGTATTCGACGGCGCCCTTCCCTTTTCCCATACGGACTTCAAGCGGCTTTTTCGTATACGGCTTGTAGGGGAACACGCGGATCCAGATCTTGCCGCGGCGTTTCATGTGACGGGTGATCGCGACACGGGCCGCTTCAATCTGATTGGCGGTCAGCTGCGACCGTTCCATGGTCTGCAGTCCGAAATCGCCGAAGTCCAACTCATTGCACCGCTGGGACAGCCCGGCGTTGTTACCGCGCTGCACCTTTCTGTGCTTTACTCTTTTTGGCATTAACGGCATTTTGCATATCCTCCATGGCTTCTTTGTGACAAATCCAAACTTTCACGCCAATCTTTCCGGCTGTCGTGTTCGCTTCCGTGAATCCGTAGTCGATGTTGGCTTTCAGGGTGTGCAGAGGGGTTCTGCCCTCTTTATACTGTTCCGTGCGCGCAAGCTCCGCGGCGCCCAGACGGCCGGAGCACTGAATCTTGATGCCCTCGGCGCCGAGTTCCATCGCGGTCTGAATGGCTTTCTTCATCGCGCGGCGGAAGCCGATTCTGCGCTCCAGCTGGGAGGCGACGTTTTCCGCAACCAGCTGCGCGTTCGTTTCCGGCTGCTTCACCTCGACCACGTCGAGGATCACTTCGCGGCCCTTCAGGAGCTTCGCGACGGATTCCCGCAGCGTTTCAAGCTCAGCGCCCTTGCGTCCGATCAGGAGACCCGGACGCGCGGCAAGAATCGTGACGCGGACGTTGTTGCTGTAACGCTCGATCAGGATTCTGGAGATGCCTGCGTGATTGAAGTTTTTCTTGATGAATGTACGAATCTTCAAATCTTCATGGAGCCAGTCGCCGTAATTCGCCTTCGATGCAAACCAGCGAGAGCTCCAGTTCTTGTTCAGGGCTAACCTCAGCCCGACAGGATTTACCTTCTGACCCACAACTTGCCCCTTTCCATTATTCGGCTGCGAGCACTACTGTAAAGTGACTCATGCGTTTTCTGATTCTTCCCGCCATTCCGCGGGCTTTCGGTCGGTATCTCCGCAACATCGGCCCCGGATCCGCCGCCGCTTTCTTCACGATCAGCGCTTCCTTCTTCGTCGGATTCTTGTCGTCCTTCTCCGCGTTCGCAACGGCGCTCTTCAGCGTCTTGGCAAACAGCCTTGCGGCCTTTCTCGGACTAATCTCCACAATCGCCAGCGCCTCGACAACCGGTTTCCCCTGGATCAGACGGGAAATCTCGGCCGCCTTGGACGGCGATATCCGGACATACCTTGTAATCGCCCGAAATTCCATACTTTTCTTCTCGCTTGTTTTTTGTTGTTATGTTAAACGTCGATTTGTTTATCTGACTGTATTGCTTGTCGCAAAAACTTCCATTCCGATGCCGATTGATCTGATGTCGCCCACGGAAACCAGCGCCGCGCACATGAAATTCCGCAGCGCAACCACACGAAGAACGATTTTCCCGTCGCGGGATCGCAGAAGCATGCCGCTGCGGACGCCGTTCCGGTAACCGGCGGACAACACAACCGCGTTCAGTTTCTCATCCAGATTCAAAATCCTGCAGGAGGTAAATCCTTCGGGAGGGATCGGCGGGACTGTGAGGAATGCTGTATTCCGGATTTCGTTCTTGAGACTGTTGATTCGTAATCTCAGCTTGGCGGACAAAACAGGGTCCAGCGACGATTTCCCGAGCAGTTCCAGGACCTCATCGCACAATGACGCGCTTGCCGACGCTAATGCAGCTGAGCTTTGCATAACAGTTCTCAGTGACTCGGCTGATTCCTCCTCCCTCGCCCCGGCATACACCGGATTCAGGGATTCGACTACCGCGGCGGCGCTCATTTCATAGCGCTTGAGCCTATCAGCCAGCATCGAAAATTTATCAAGAGTTTCAAGCAGCTCCCTGCGGATCACGGCGTTTCCCTGTTTTACCAGATTCAATTCCGCCTGAAGGTCCGCAAGTTTTTTTTCAGCTTCGCTTTTCACGGCTGCAAGCTCTTTTTCCAGAGCTTCCACCGTTTTCCGGTCAGCTTTCTGCACATCTGATTCCGGCGGATTTCCGGAGTCCGCTCCGGCGGCTGTCGGACACATCTGTGCAAACAAAGCACATACTATAACACAGACATGCCGGAAAATCCAGTGTTCAATCACAAAAAATGCGCTTTTTTTTTGCAAGCCGTCCACAGCAGCGACCGTTCCATCGTTTTTTATTGTATTCAAAAGCCTTACAATATAGCAGGAAAGTGCCGATTTGCAACCCGGCCACATAAAAAACACCCTCCTCCGGAATCCGGCCTGGTTTGCCGAGAATGCCAGCAAGAGATTTTTTTCCGTAACAAACTTTCTTTCTTCTCTTTCACGGCTATATTATCCGGAAACACAATCAACCAGGAATACCCGGGGAACTGCAGCGATGATCATGAACGGACCCGTGCCGCCGGAACGACAGGCGGCATCCAAATTCAACTACAAGATATTCTCTCTCATCAACGGACTTTCCTACATGTGCCTCGGCGAAACCGTGATCATTCTTCTGGCGGTCCGCCTGGGATGCCGCGACTACATCGTTTCCGCGCTCGGGGCGATGCTCTATTTCGGTTTTCTGCTTCTGCCGCTCGGGAAAAGCGTCACGGCGCGGGTCGGCGCGGCGCAGAGCCAGGGGATCTTCTGGATCCTGCGCAATTTTTCGGCGCTCCTCGTGGCGGCGGCGACTCCTGTCGCGCTTTACGTCAGCCGGCCGTTCGCCGTCGCGATTCTGCTGACCGGGGCGTTTCTCTTCTACGGATTCCGCGCGGCGGGCACGGTCATGGTCCAGCCCCTCCTCGGGGAAATGACCAGCAGGAGCGACCGTTCGGCGTTCATCGCGCTGACGACCGCACTCTTCTACGTGACCAGTTTTCTTGCACTGGCCGTCATCAGCGTCGTCCTGCACTATACAAACAGCGTCTGGGCGCTTACAGGGATTGTCGTTGCCGGCGCAATGTTCGGGTTCACCTCCTCGCATTTCATCCGCAGGATCGACGAAATCGGCGCAATACGGGACTCGGCGAAAAAGCCGATCCTGGAGGAGCTGCGTTTCCTCTGCGGAGAAAAACCGGTCCGGCGGCTGCTCGCGGGAGGCTTTGTCATCAATCTAGCGGTCATCATGCTGGTCCCGATTTCGATGCTTACGCTCAAGCGCGGCTACGGCGTCAGCGACACCAATGCGCTTCTCTTCGCGCTGGCGCAGATGGGCGCCTCGGTGCTTCTCTCCTACCTCATCGTCAAAGCGACCCGGAAGCTCGGGCCGCGCCGCGTGATCATTGTAACCTATCTCTTCATGCTGCTGACCGGACTTCTGTGGATCCTCGCACCGACCCGCTTCCACTGGCTCTATCTGCTGCTTCCGTTCATCCTCTGCGGCGGCACTTATGTTTCCATGAACAATTCGATGATCCACTATTTCCTCCAGATCGTCGAGGAGGAACGGCGTGTGGCGGCCTCGATTCTGATCGCCGTCGTCACCGGTGCCGGCGCGGGCGTCGCGGGTATGCTGCTTGCGGGAGGACTCCTCGCCCTCGTCGGGAAACTCACGGACAAAACGCAGGCGCCCGAACCCTATAAACTTTATTTCATCGCGGCAACGATCCTGCTCCTGCCGGGACTCTGCGTCCTGTCAAGCATGATCCCGCTCCCCGTTGAAAAACGCATGATAAAGAAAACATGGTTTGACTTTCTCTGGTGAAAATGGTAAATTGCAGATTGTTGCATCAAGGATTTCAGAATGTGCGAAGCGGATAAAGTTATGAATCAACTGCCGGGAAAACTTCATTTCGTCGGCGTCGGCGGCATCGGCATGAGCGCGCTGGCGCAGATGGCGCGTTCGCTCGGGCACGAGGTCACGGGCAGCGACCGCGCGCTTCACGCGCCGGAAAATGCGCCGATCTTTCAGGCGCTCTGCGCGCAGGGCGTCCGCCTCTGCGAACAGGACGGCTCCGTCTATGAGAGCTTCACGCCGGACGCGATCGTCTATTCCACCGCGATCGAGGAGGACAATCCCGATTTCCGACGGGCGCCGGAAGGCACGGAACGGATGCACCGTTCGGTGGCGCTGGAACGCTCCATTTGCGAACTGCATGCGCAGACCTCGTTCGCGGTCACGGGCACCTGCGGGAAAACCAGCGTCAGCGCGTGGCTTGCAGAGGCGCTCGCGAATCTCGGGCAGGATCCCGGCGTCATCACCGGCGGACTCATCAACGCGTTCCGTTCCGAAACGCTCGCCGGAAATTACCGGAAAGGCGCGGGAGACTATTTTGTAATCGAGGCGGACGAAAGCGACAAAAGCCTTCTGAACTATCCGACCGACGCGGCGCTGATCCTGAACATCGGCACGGATCACTATTCAAAAGAGGAACTCGCGCGCGTGTTCGGCGAATTCGCTGCGAAAACCGCGCGCATCGCCGTGCTGGAGGAGCGCGCCTACCGGACGATCTGCGAATTCCGGGGAGACAACTTCCTGCCGGGACACCTTGAGACGCTGCTGTTCAGCACGGAAACCGGTGCCCCGGAATCTGTCGGAGGACACCGCGTCATCTGTCTGGACAGCTTCTCAAGCACAAAGGACGGGGCGTATGCGGCAATCGACGGACACGCTGAAATCCGTCTGCCGGGGCCGGGCTTCTACACGGCGGCAAATGCGCTCGCAGTTTACACGGCGCTCCTTACGCTCGGATTTGCGCCATGCGACGCGATCCGGAGCGTCGAAACCTTCCACGGAGTCTGGCGCAGATTCAACGCGGCGGGAGTCAACAGCCGCGGCGCGCGCGTCTTCGATGATTATGCGCATAATGTGGAGAAGATTCTTTCGTGCATCGAGGCGGGGCGGGAACTCTCCTCCGGCCGCGTGTTCGCGCTCTTCCAGCCGCACGGATACAAGCCGTTCGGTTTCATGCGGGAAGAACTCTTTTCGGCGCTGGAAAGGAATCTCGGAAGCAATGACCGTTTCATTCTGATGCCGGTTTATTACGCGGGAGGGAGCTCGAGTTTTTCGCCGACTGCGGAGGAGGTCGCCGCGGAATACCGGGAGAAATCGCAGCATCCGGAACGTTATCTGACCTTCCCGGACCGGCAGTCCGCGCAGGAGTATCTCCGCGAACAGAGCGCCGCCGGTGACGTGATTCTGGTCATGGGGGCGCGCGACAACTCACTCTCGAACTGGGCGCGCACAATCGCGCTGACAACCTGACAAGGAGTTTTTTCATGAAATTTCTTCTGACACTCTGTTTTCTGACGGCATTTTCCCTTCTCTCTTTCGGAGCGGGGGAGTGCCTGATCGTCACATCGGACGGCAAACGGATCACGACAAGTTCCGTGACAGCGAAACCCAACGGCGATCTGGAATATGTTTCGCCGGAGAACAGCGCGCTTCGCGTCCGGATTCCCAAAGGACGCTATCGCTATGCCTGGATTCCGAAACCGGCGGATGTCACGGAAGCCGATGCGAAATACAGGGAAGGCGATTACAAGAGCGCGGCGGAACTCTATCTCAAGGCTTATCTGAACTACCGCAATCTCGGCTGGGACATTTACTGCATGAGGATGGAGGCCGACACTCTTGACAAACTCGGCATGACCCGTGACGCCATCAGCAAACTGGAAGGGATCAAAACAGCCCGCATTCTCAATCCGGACCTGGAGAACGATTATCAGCGCGCCATGTTCCTGCTCGCGAAGCTGTATCTGAAAACGGACAATTCCGACGGTGCCGAACAGCTTCTGGGAAAGGTTTCTCAGAGCCGCGACGAGGAACTCGCGGCGGCGGCATTCCTGAAACGCGCGGAAATCCTTGCGGAACGCGGCAACCGCAAAGATGCGGCGAATCTCTATTTCCAGGCGGTGCTGCTCTTTCCGAAAAGCAAAAAGCATCCCGAGGCGCTCTACCGCACCTGGGAAAACCTCAAGGCGCAGAACGATTCCCGGGCGGGAAAGTTCGCGGAACGGCTCAGAACGGAATATCCGGACGATCCTTTTACAAAGCGTTTGAAATAATCTTTTATCCATGCTATTGTACCGGGATAAGTTTTTATCTGTTTTTACCAAAGATTGATTCGGCACGACAAAAATGGTTTCTAGAAAAATGATCTACAATGAACGGGAAATGAGACTTTTACGCATCGGAATCTTTTACGATGGCAATTATTTCTATCATGTCAGCAATTATTACTGCTACGGACATCCGCGCAAATCGCGCCTCAGCATTCCCGGCATTCACGAATTCGTCAAAAAATACGTCGCTCTCCAGGAAAACATCAACTCGAAGTTCTGCCAGATCGTCGACTGCCACTACTTCCGCGGACGGCTTCCGGCCATGGAGGCCAACGAGCGCCAGATCCTCCTGAACGAGCGGGTGTTCGACGACATTCTGATGCGCGAGGGGATCGTGACGCACTATCTGCCGATGTCGCGCGGCGGGGAAAAAGGCGTGGACGTTTCGCTGGCGCTGGAGGCGCTGGAGCTCACGATTTTCAAGAAGTTCAATGTCGTGGTGCTGATCGCCAGCGACGGAGACTACGTGCCGCTTGTGCGCAAGCTCAATTCGCTCGGCACGCGCGTGATGGTCCTCGGCTGGGATTTTGAATACACCGACGACAACGGCAACCAGCGTTATACAAGCACGTCTTCGAAACTGTTGAATGACGCCACATATCCGATCCGGATGCACGACGTGATCAACGGGACAAAAAAAATCCCGGAGGTCTCTCCGGACATGCTGTTCGTGAACCAGCAGTCGCCGGACAACCAGTATGAGCCGGTCGCGGATGATGGAGCCTATCTTCCGGAGGGGAACACGGGAGATCCCGCACAGCCGCCGCGTCTGCGCGGACGGATCGTCCAGCTCCGGGGCGGCTACGGATTCATCTCGACCGACATACCTTCGAAAAACCTCTTTTTCTTCATTGAGGAACTGCGCAACTGCGACTTCAACGAGCTCCAGATCGGAGACCTGATGGAATATGAACCGGGCATGAACGACAGAGGAGAATGCTGCAAGAACATCACGCTGATTGCTCATGCGGCGCCGCGCTGATATGGCCAGACAAAACGGCATATTGCTCCAGATCGGCGATGCCACGCGGATGATCTGGGAGGAGACACAGAACCTGATCCAGTTTGTCGGAGAGGTCACTTCTGCATGTGCCGACGCCGTGCGCCGCCCCCGGAAAATCCGCTGGCGCGAAACCCTTTTTTACATGAACATGTGCGGATCGGACGGCCTTCCCATCACAGCTCTGATCTGTTTCCTCACCGGAATCATCCTCGGTTACCAGTGTGCCGTCCAGATGCACAAATACGGGGCGGACGCGTTTCTGCCGGGTCTCGTCGGCTGCTCGGTCGTGCGCGAACTCGGACCGATGATGGTCGCGATCGTCGCGACGGGCCGCGCGGGTTCGGCGTTCGCCGCTGAGATCGGCACGATGAAGGTCTCCGAGGAGATCGACGCGATGCGCACGATGGGATTCCTGCCCGAACGCTTCCTCGTCATTCCGAAACTCATCGCCATGATTCTGACGATCCCGATGCTGACGACCATCGGGGACGTAATGGGAATTCTCGGCGGGTTGATCGTCGGACACTCCTCGCTGGGGCTGCCGGTCGAAACTTACTATCAGCAGACAATCGACTGGGTCGCTCCGGAATACTTTTTTGAAAGCATCTTCAAAAGCGTCGTTTTCGCAATTGTCATCACACTCACCGGCTGCTGGCGCGGCTTCCGGGCGGGCAACGACGCGATCGCCGTCGGCAGGGCAACCACCTCCGCCGTGGTGATCAGCATCCTCTTCATCATTCTCTGCGACACGTTTCTCGCGCACGTGTTCAACACGATCTTCTTCGGGTGACGCCATGACACAGGAAGCCATTTCCGTAAAAAATCTCACCGCCGGATATGGAAACCGGATTGTCCTGGAGAATATCTCGTTCGATGTGCCGCAGGGACAGATTCTCACGATTCTCGGCGGCTCGGGCTGCGGGAAAAGCACGCTTCTGAAACACATGATCGGCCTCCGCGACCCGTTCGCGGGCGACATCCTTCTGCACGGGAAAAGCATTGTCCACAGCACGGGGATGCGGAAACGCGCGATCATGCGGCGCTTCGGCGTGGCGTATCAGGGAGGCGCCCTGTTCCGCTCGCTCTCGCTCGGGGAGAACATCGCGCTCCCGATGGAGGAGCATACGAAAATGACAAAGGCGGAAATCCGCGACAAGGTCCGGGAGAAGCTCCGGCTCGTGAATCTGGACGGGTATGAGGACTACATGCCGTCTGATCTTTCGGGAGGGATGGTGAAACGCGCCGCCTTCGCCCGCTCGCTGGCACTGGATCCGGACATTCTGTTCTTCGACGAACCTTCGGCCGGGCTTGACCCGCTGAGTTCGGCCAGCCTCGACCGCCTGATTCTGGACATCCGGGAGAAGACCGCCGCCACGATCGTCGTGGTGACGCACGAACTGGAAAGCATTTTCACCATCGCGGACCGCGCCGTGATGCTCGACGCCAGTACAAAGAGCATCATTGCGGACGGTCCGCCGCAGGAACTCAAAACACACTCCGCCAATCCGTTTGTCCGGCTTTTCCTGAATGCCGGGCGTGATCCGGCGGATCCGCAAAACAAAGGGTGCGCCCATGCAGGAAAACAATAATTTCAAACTCGGGCTTTTCGTCACAATCTCGCTTCTGGTGTTCGCCGCCGCCGTTCTCGCAATGGGCGTATTTGACTCGCTGTTCAAATCGCGCGCCCATCTTGCGACTTTCGTGGAGGAGTCCGTGCAGGGACTTGCCGGAGGGTCGGCGGTCAAGTTCCGCGGCGTTCCGATCGGAAAAGTCAGCGACATCACAATCATCATGGAGAGCCGGACCGTCCGGATCGACATGGAGATCGACCTGTCCAAGTTCAAGACAAAACTGGGAAAAAACATCTTCACAACCCCGGGAATTTCCGCCCCGGATCTTTACAAATATCTGCATTCTGAGATCGACAAGGGACTCCGCTGCCGGATCGAACCGGACGGCATCACAGGCAACAAATACATCGAGATGGATTTCTTCAAGGATATGGACACCCGCCTGGGCGATGCGGAATTCCAGCCGGGACTCCGGAACGGGGTCTTCTTCATGCCGTCCACGCCGTCGCTGATGTCCAGCCTCCGCTTCAATATGACCGAAATTCTGGCGAACATCGCGACGATCGACTTCAAAAAGATCTCGCAGGAGGCGGTCGCGCTTCTGGAAAGAGCAAACAAAACGCTCGACGATCCCCGGATCGACCAGCTGCTCGGCAACGCGGAAACCATCCTGAAGAACGCGTCCGAAACCGTCAACACGCTCAACAGCACGCTGACACCGGAGAAACTGGATCTGCTGATGACCGAACTCAACGGCACGGTCCGAAGCATCCGCGAACTCTCCGACGGGCTGGAAAAAACCCTCGAGACCTCGAAAATTCCGCAGACGACCGCCTCGATCCGCGAACTCTCCGACACACTCAGCACGGGCGGCTCCAATATCCGGATGACGATCCTCAAGCTGAACGAGGCGCTCGACGCGATGACCGACCTGATTCAGTACATCAACGACAATCCGTCGTCGGTGCTTCACGGCAAGGGGCGCGAGGAGAAATGACCGGACACGGCGCACGCGGCGCGGAAAGCCTCCCGTTCCCGCGCGTCCGGGGAAAGAATCGGGGATTTTTTGCCCGTGCATTCATAAAAAATGTTGCAATTTCAACAAAGCCATGCTATATTGAGCGTATGTTTCTATGCCGGACGCGGTGCGTCCGGATGATTTCACATGTTTGACGGCTACTTAACAATAAAAACCATAACCAACAAACAAGGAGCAGCCAGTGCAGTATAAAATCATAGTGTTTGTGAAGCAGGTTCCGGACACGCAGAATGTCACGGGACAGGCCATGAAACCGGACGGCACTGTAAACCGCCAGGCTTTGCCGGCAATCTTCAACCCCGAGGACCTCAATGCGCTGGAGCTCGCGCTTCAGATCAAGGACCGCTATGACGCGAAAGTCGTCGTGGCGACAATGGGTCCGCCGAACGCGTCCAGAGTTCTCCGCGACGCGCTCTGCATGGGCGCCGACGAGGCGATCCTTCTCACGGACCGCGCCTTCGCCGGTTCCGACACCCTGGCAACCAGCTACGCGCTCAGCTGCTGCGCAAGAAAGATCGGCAACTTCGACCTGATCCTCTGCGGCAGGCAGGCGATCGACGGCGACACCGCGCAGGTGGGCCCGCAGATCGCCGAAAAACTCGCGATCCCGCAGATCTCCTATGTCGAACAGGTCATCGAACTCAAGGACAGGACCATCCGCGCGAAACGCGCGATCGAAGGCGGCTACGAGATTCTCGAATCGCCCCTCCCCGTCCTTCTGACCGTCATCGACGCCAACGAACCCCGTCCCCAGAATGCGAAACGCATCATGAAATACAAAAAGGCCAAAACCCGCTCGGAATTCGCCGCCGCCCAGGGCAGCACCTACGCCGAGGCAGGACAGATGGCCGAATTTGAAAAGGTCTACGGGGACAAGGGCCTTCTCATTCAGGAATGGACCGCTGTGGAAACCGGAGCGGATCTCAAACGCTGCGGACTGGCAGGCTCTCCCACCAAGGTCAAACAGATCATGAGCGTCGTGCTCACCGCGAGCGACTTCAAGAAGATCGAGCCCACCGAGGCCGGTATCTCCAACTTTATACATGAACTTATCGAAGACCACACACTGGGGTGAGCAACATGACAAAAATCGGTAACGTCTGGGTTTTCATCGAGCAGGAAGGCGGAAAAATCGCCGACGTCAGCCTCGAACTCGTCTGCAAGGCCAAAGAGCTTGCCGCCAAGCTGGGCGTCAAGGTCGAAGCCGTTCTTCTCGGCGACAACGTCGCACACTGCGCGGACACGCTTTTCAGTTACGGCGTCAAGACCGTTTTCCTCGCGGAGGACAAACGCCTCGAACCGTTCACGGTTCTGCCCTATGCCAAAGTCATCATGGATCTGATCAAGGAGCACAAGCCGAACATCCTGCTTTTCGGCGCGACGATGAAGGGCCGTGAACTCGCCCCGCGCATCGCCTCCGAAAAGCTTGCCGGACTGACGGCGGACTGCACCGACCTCCAGATCGACGACTTCGACGACAAGGTCAACAAGAAATCCTACACCAACAAGCTGATGCAGATCCGTCCCGCGTTCGGCGGAAACATCATCGCCACCATCGTCAACACCTGGGACGATCCCCAGATGGTCACGGTGCGCGAGGGTGTGATGAAGATGGACGCGCCCACGCCGGGACTCAAGGGCGAGATCGTCAAAGTGAACGTCGCCCTCACGGAAAAAGAGACGGTCATGAAGGTCATCGAGCGCATCCGCCAGGAAAAGAGCGTCAATCTCAAGGGCGCGCAGATCATCGTCTCCGGCGGCTACGGCGTCGGCTCGAAGGAGAACTTCAAGCTGATCCACGACCTTGCCGAGGTCCTCGGCGGCGAAGTGGGCGCCTCCCGCGCAGCGGTGGACGCAGGCTGGATTGATCATGACCATCAGGTCGGGCAGACCGGCGTCACGGTCCGTCCCAAGCTCTACATCGCCTGCGGCATCAGCGGCTCCGTTCAGCACGTCGCCGGAATGAAGGAAAGCAAAAAGATCATCGCCATCAACAGCGATCCGGGCGCACCGATCTTCTCCGTCGCGCACTACGGCATCATCGGGGACCTCAATGTCATCATTCCGATGATGATCAAAGCCTACAAAGCCAAAGCCTGAGAGGACGAACATCATGTCAAATTTCTACAATGACAATCCGGACCTGCTCTTCACGCTGAAAAACCTCGAACTGGAAGAGGTTGTCAAGCTGAAGGAGAAGAACTATACCGAAGTGGAAAAATTCGATTACGCCCCCGAGAACTACGAGGACGCGATCGACAGCTACGACAAGGTGCTCGCCGTCATCGGCGACGTCACCGGCGAACGGATCGCACCGCGTTCCAGACAGGTCGACGAGGAAGGGCCGCATTTTGAAAACGGCGTCGTCACCTATCATCCGCTGACGCAGAAGAACCTCAAGGAGCTCACCGACGCAGGCGTCATGGGCGTGATCCTGCCGCGCCAGTACGGCGGACTCAATTTCCCGACCACCATCTACACGATGATGACGGAAATGGTCTCCCGCGCCGACGCTTCCCTCCAGAACCTTTTCGGACTCCAGGACATCGGAGAGACGATCTGCGAGTTCGGCGATGAGGAGCAGCGCGCCAAATACCTGCCCGGTTTCGCCAGCGGCGAGGCCGACGGCGCCATGGACCTGACCGAACCGGATTCCGGTTCCGACCTCCAGTCCGTCCGCCTCAAGGCGACCCAGGACCCCAAGACCGGAAAGTGGTATCTGAACGGCATGAAGCGCTTCATCACGAACGGCTGCGCCAAGACGCACCTCGTGCTCGCCCGCTCCGAGGAGGGAACCACCGACGGACGCGGACTCTCGATGTTCATCTGCCAGAAATGCCCCGAGCTGGTTGTCCGCCGCATTGAGCACAAGCTGGGCATCCACGGCGTCGCGACCTGCGAACTGCAGTACAACAACGTGCCGGCGGAACTCTGCGGGCAGCGCAGACGCGGCCTTACAAAATACGTCATGTCGCTGATGAACGGCGCGCGCGTCGCAATCAGCGCACAGGCGGTCGGCATCGCCGAGGCCTCCTACCGCGAGGCAAAGAAATACGCCTCCGAGCGCGAACAGTTCAAGCAGAGCATCGACAAGTTCCCCGCGATCTACGACATGCTCGCGAGAATGAAGACGAAGCTCGCCGCCTCCCGTGCCCTCCTCTACGAGACCACGAAGTGCGTCGATCTGCGCAACTCCTACAATCACATCATGGATCACGGAACCCCCGAGGAGCAGACACCCGAGGTCCGCGAGAAATCGAAGTATTACTCCAAGCTTGCCGCGGCGCTCACCCCGATGAGCAAGGCGCTCTCGACGGAATCCGCGAACCAGATCGCCTACGACTGCATCCAGATCCACGGCGGAACCGGGTTCATGCACGACTTCGACGCGGAACGCTACTACCGCGACGCCCGCATCACGAACATCTACGAGGGAACCACGCAGCTCCAGGTCGTCGCCGCAATCGGCGGCGTCATGCAGCGCGTTCTGGACAACCACATCAACGAGCTCTTCGACCGGATCAAAGCCGCCGGGCTCTACGCCCGGCTCAAATCCATGGTGCGCGACATGTTTGAAAAACAGATCGCCGCGGTCAAGTTCGTCGCAGAGAAAAAGGACGCGGAATACCAGAACCTCCGCGCGCGGAATCTCGTGGAGAACGAAACGTTCGTGCTGGTCAGCCTCCTGATGCTCCGCGACGCCCAGAAGGACGCGAAGCGCGAAGCCCTCGCGGAACGCTACATTCTTGATGCGGTTCATGACTTCGAGCGCAACAACCAGATCATTCTCAGCAACGATCTCACGACCATCGACCGGCACCGTGAAGTGATCGACTACTGATCGAAAGGAGTTCCACTTTATGAACAATGAATATCTTGCAAGAGCAAGAGAAAAAGTGCCCGACGCCAAAACGCTGATCGTGCTGGCGTCCAAGCGGGCGCGGCTTCTGGCCACCGGCGCTGCGCCGATGGTCCGCTGCAAGGATGAGAATTTCCTTGACGTCGCCCTTCTGGAAATTGCCGAGGGAAAACTGGTCGCCAGTTTCGAGGACAAGCCGCAGGACGATTTCATGTCGGAAATCGCGGCGGTCAAAGCAGCGGCGGCCGCGGAGGCCGGGAAAAAGTCCGACGCCTGATCTGCGCGGACAGTGCAGAGGCATTCCCAGGGACGAGCACGACAGTTTCACAGCTGTTTGACTCGTCCTTGGCAGTTTTTAAAGCTCTATTCTTGGAAAGGAAACAATATCATGAGTGCAGAGATTGCCGTCATCATGGGCAGCAAAAGCGATCTACCCTCGCTGAAGGGGGCATTCGACACCTTGAAGAAATTCGGGCTCGCGTTTGAAGCGCGCGTCCTTTCCGCACACCGGACGCCGGACGCCGCCGCAGAATATGCGAAAAGCGCCGAATCCCGCGGAATCAAAATCATTCTCTGCGCAGCGGGCATGGCCGCCCACCTCGGCGGCGTGATCGCCGCCCACACGACGCTTCCGGTCATCGGCATTCCGATGGCGAGCGAACCGTTCCACGGCTGGGATGCGCTTCTCGCGATGGTGCAGATGCCGCCGGGGATTCCGGTCGCGACCGTGACAGCGGGTCCCGCGGGAGCAAAAAACGCCGCGCTTCTGGCCGTCGCGATTCTCGCGCTCTCCAATCCGGAGCTGGCGCAGAAGCTCAAAGAGTTCCGCGCCGCCCAGACCAGACAGGTGGAAGAGGCCGACGCGGCAGTGCAGGCGGAAATCGCCAAACTCTGAAACAGACTGCCATGGACGGAGACAGGATGGAGATCCCGATCAACAGGCGTTCCGGATACATGCCGTATCTGTCTCCGTGCATTCCCATACTGCTTTTCTGCCTGCTGACCTTCTTTGCGCTTCCGGCACAAGAGTCTGTGCCGCCCCCGGAAAAAACGGAGGAAGCGCCCCCCCCTCCCCCCGCACCTGCGGAAGTTCTGCTCGACACGGTTTCCGCCCATCTGGATGCCGTGAAAAAGGAGTCTCCTGTTTTCTACCGGCAGCTCGAACGGAAGATGAGCGGGGAAAAGGATCATCTTGCCGCACAGTTTCTCCGGACTATCTCTCCCGCGCTGACAAATCCTCCTGCCGCAAAACCGCGGCGGAAGAGGGAAACACAGCCGTTTTATTCCTGCCGTCTGGCGGAGAACCGGATTCTTTATCTTGCGCCCGGCATACTCACGCCTCAAGCAAAAACGGAACTGAAAAACATATTACGGAAAACGATTCCGCAGAAAACACCGCTGATCGGAATCATTCTGGATCTGCGTGACGCTTCCGGCAGCGATCCGCTCGATGGCTGGAATCTCTTTTCACTTTTCTCCTTCGGCAGTGAAAAAGAGGCGATCCAGCGCGAACCCGTCCCGATTCTCGTCCTGACGGATGCCCGCACGCGCGAAGCCGCCGAGGTTCTGGCAAAACTGCTGGAGCATACGCGTTACGGCCTCTGCATCGGGGAAAGAACACAGGGAGCCCCCTTCCCCCGCAGAACGATCCAATCCTGGAGACACTCTTTTTCCGTTCCCCTGATCCCGGAAAAGCTGGAAAATCTGACGCCGGACGCGCTGACGCCCGCCATCTCGACCGCCGGTACACCACGCATGAGTTTCAGCGATTTATCAAAAAACAAACCCGTGACGAAACAATCCGATCCGGCGCTCAACCGGGCAAGGGATCTTCTGCTCAGTCTTGACACGCTCAATCAAAAACGGAGAAAATAGCCCCATGAAAAAACAGACCGTCCTTCTCCTCTCCACCCTCGCCCTGGCGCTTCCGCTCTGCCTTTCCGCAGCGCCGAACAGTTTCAAGGTGCTCTATGAAAACGGCAAACCAGTGCCTTACTCCTGCCTTGCGGGAGAGAAGCGTCAGGTCATTGTGCCGACAACCTATCAGAAAAAGAACAATGAATTCCGCGGCGCGTGGGTCGCGACGATTGCCAATCTGGATTTTCCGAAAACGGATACGCCGTACGCGTTCAAAATGAAATTCCGGAACATCGTGACCAATCTGAAACGCGCCGGATTCACCGCCGTGATCTTTCAGGTCCGGCCATCCAACGACGCGTTCTACCAGTCGAAATACAATCCGTGGTCGCGCTACATCCGGGGCACCGAGGGCTACGCCTACAAGAGTTTCGATCCGCTCCACTACATGACCGCCGAAGCACAGCGGCAGGGGCTGGAATTCCACGCGTGGCTGAATCCGTTCCGCGTGACGAAATCGACCGCGCTGAGCAAGAACGATTATCTGGCGACGCTCGCGCCGAATAATTTCGCGCGCCGGAATCCGGAGACGGTTCTTGCCGTTCCCGCGCAGGGCGGAAACATGCTGATCCTTGATCCCGGACACCCGAAAGTCAAGGCGTTCCTGCTGGACACGGTCCGGGAAATCGTCGTCAACTACAATGTGGACGCAATCCATTTCGACGATTATTTCTATCCCTACGAGGGAATCCGCAATCTTGATGCGGAAACCTATCGCACCTATAACAAGAATCCGAAATTCACAATTCAGGACTGGCGGCGCAGCAATGTGGACGATCTTGTATACAGCGTCTCGGCCCTGATCCGGAAAAACAACTCTGAGAAGGGCAGGCAGATTCAGTTCGGGATCAGCCCGTTCGGGATCTGGCTGAATCAGACCTCGACGAAATACGGCTCGCCGACGAAAGGAAGCGAATCCTATTTCAAGCAGTTCGCGGACACCCGCTACTGGGTCAAGAAGGGATGGCTCGACTACATCATCCCGCAGATCTACTGGAATTTCTCCCATGCAAAAGCCCCGTATGCCGCACTGACGGACTGGTGGTCCGACACGGTCTCGGGAACGCGCACGAAACTCTACATCGGGCTCGGCGCCTACAATCTGAAACCGGGGACATCGGGCTGGGGCAATTCGGATGAACTGAAAAACCAGATTCTTTACACGCTCCGGCGCCCCAACATCGGCGGAGTCTGCCTTTTCAGCTACAAGCACCTGTTCACACCGGACAACGACGTCAAGAAAGAGGCTGTGAAAAAGGTTGTCGTCGGCTGCTGGCGCGGAGAACTGCCCTACCGCTGACAGGGGGGGCCGTTCCGGACAGGGAACCGGTCTTCCGCTTCAGAAAAAAACAGTGCGGATTTTTCTTATTTTCCATTCTTTTTCCCTGCGGGGAGCAGTAACACCAGCTTCCGGCAGTCTTTTCTGTACTGCGAGGGAGAGAGTCCGGTTTTCTTCCGGAAAAGCCGTGAAAACGAACTGAAGTCATTGAATCCGCACTGCACGGCGACCTCCTGGATCTGGAGCGTATGGTTCCGGAGCAGTTCCATGGCATGGTAAATCCGCTGGGTCATGACGAATTCGTGAGGGGCAATCCGGTTGATCCGCTTAAAAAACTTCCGGAATCCGCTGTATGACATGTGAAAATCCTCCGTCGCGATGGTTTGGAAATCATAGTCGGAAAACGGGGAAAAGCGGATGTCCTTGATCAGGGTTTCCATTTTCACGTTGATCAGCGGCTGGCCCTGTTCCCGGAAATAAATCGCAGTAAGCTGAGCGAGAAGTTCCTCCATGCAGAGCACCGCGCAGGGGTGGTCTTTTCTTGAGCGAGTGGAGATATATTCCTGCATTCTGCTGTATACGGGAGTGAACTGCGCCTCGTCCTCTGCTGTAAGTTCCAGATATCCGCGCGGCCACATCCGTTCGAGACTGCCGATCATGCGTTCCGCCCGCGCGCCGGTGCAGTTGGTCCATGCGTGCGTGCGACCCTCCCGGTTCTGCGTGCCGTAGGCATAATAATTCCCCGGCGAAAGCCAGAACACGACGGGAGGCGTGAGCCGGATGGGCTCTTTCGCATTTTTGACAAAGGTGAAGCTGCCTCGCCTGCAGTATTCCAGACTCCAGAACCAGCTCGGCAGAACACGCGTCCGCACCTCATGGGTATAGGGGGCAAGCGCGCCGAAATAGGTGAATGCGATATCATCAAAGTAACTCATTGGTCAAAACGGTCAAATTTTTTATCATTTCCGCTCTTCTAATTTCAGAAAAATATACTATAATAAATAGAAAACACCAATAATCTTTTCTGGAATTCCCGGGAAAATTATGCAAAAAGGACCCCTGTTATGCGAAAAAATTTCACTGCGGACATATTTGCGGATCTGAATCATTCCCGGAAAAGCAAATGCCGGATTTTCACATTAATCGAGCTCCTCGTCGTGATTGCGATCATCGCAATTATATTGACCTCAAAAAGCTGATTTCTTAGGTCATTTTATGCCAATACTGTATTTATAAAGTTTTTTTATTACCAATTAACACTATGCAAGACAAATCGGTATTATTATGCTTTATTTTAAGATTGGAATAGGGGTTTCTGCAATATGAGGTTGCTTTTGGGTTTGAATTTTACTTGTTTTGGTATGCTAATTATTTTTTATCATTCTTCGAGGTGATGGTTTCGGAATCATTCAACCGTT
>CASEFP010000099.1 GCA_949287225.1 uncultured Lentisphaeria bacterium | reverse complement strand
CAGAATCTGGCGATCCTCTTCTCCTTCGCCGCGACCTGCAAAGCCAATGCCGTCAACTATCGTCAATGGCTGGAAGACGTTTTGATCCGCATCAATACCACGCCAGCATCGCTGATCGACACGCTGCTTCCTCAAAACTGGAAATTTCAACCCCGCTCCGAGATATCCCGTTAAAGCCACGCAAACGCACGTTTGAGCAAGTGTAACAGGGGTCCCTCATTCTCCGGTCAAGACGAAAAATCCGTTCCGGTGCATTCAATGGTAAAAAATCACGACCAAAAATTTTGCTCCGCACGCCTCTGCCATGGGGATGACTGGGGACTTACATTACTGGGTTGTGCCGTCAATAGATGTGTACTATATTATGTAAACGTCAAAAAGGATTAGGAAAAATGGCGAATGCATACGAACAACATGATATATCGGATGAATCTCGGGCTAAAATCAATTTTTTGCTGCCGGGGTGCAAAGGAACTTGGAGAGGCAATGCACGCGATAATCGACAATTTCTAAATGTCGTTTTTGGTATTTTACGAACGGGTGAACCTTGGTGTAATGCCCCTCGTTTTTCAAAGGCGGCATTACGTAGAAGCAGTCAAAAAATGAAGATTTCATTTTTTGAGAATCCTTTACGCCGCCCGATACTCTCTCATACAGCCGATGCCGTTTTTCTGACGACCGCGCTTCATGTGCCCTGTCTCTCTCTGCGGTAATGAACCGGTGGAACTCCGGAAAAGTTTTTGAACGCTTTGGAAAAATGATAACGGTCGGCATATCCTGTTTCCTGCGCAATTTTATCCATTGTTTTTTCCGTATGATGGAGCAGCCAGGACGCCCGGAGCATTCTGAGCTCAAAGAGGAAGAAATTCGGCGTTTTCTTCGTTTCCCTCATGAAGAGCCGGTAGAAACTGTTGCGCGACATATTAACACGTCGGCAGAGTTCGCTATTCGTCGGCGGTGAATCCAGTTCGCTCTCCATGATTGCCACGGCCTTTGCGATTCTCGGATCAAGGTTATCCCGTGCTGAATTCAGAAAATCCTCCGGAGAAATCAGACTGAGATAATGCGATACAATGCCTTGAATTGCCATCAGGCGCGATGTCTCATCAGACAAAGACAGAAAATGAGCCAGTTCCGACCTGAGGAAAGCGGGCGGGAAGGTATAGATTCTGCGTCGGACATTATCGAACTGCGCTCCGATTTTGAAATTTACAGAGAAATGCGGGACAACCCGATCAAGTTCCGTCGAAGTCGCAATATGGGACGGGATCAGGAACACATCCCTGGAGGTCAGCGGATAAACAATATTCTGAAAAATGATCTTTGCGCCGTTTGCCTGATTCCAGTAGAGACGCCAGTATTGCCCGAAATTCCGGGGATAATTCCATTCCCTGAGAATATGAAAGGAATAGTTGCAGATTTCCAGAACAGGAAACGACGGCGCCCCCTGCCGGTTCTGCGATTCCTCACGCTCCCAGAGCAGCGGAGCAATTTTTCTGATTATGGAACAATTTGACATTGAATAGATACGATATGACATTTACAATTTTTCAAATCTAATTATAATATATGCATGAAACACAGGATGTCAAGGTATCATGCGCAACTTTTCTTTTTCGGCAAACGAGAGAAAAACAGTACGGAGATGATACCTTGGTTTGGGATCATTTGAAACCAATTTAAGAACGAAAATGGAGTTTTCGCAAAGATGAAACAGAGAACACTGTTTTTCAATCACGGGAAACGCCGGAGGGCAACGAGGTCATATTTTACCCTTATCGAACTTCTGGTCGTTATTTCAATCATAGCCGTTCTTGCGGGAATGCTGCTTCCGGCATTGAACAAAGCAAAAGAAACGGCAAAACGAATCGGCTGCCTGAGTAATATCAGGCAGATGGGACTTTGCATCATCAATTACGGAACGGACAATCATGACATCATCGTGCCTTATGCGGTCAATGACGAAACCAGAATCTCCCGTGGGGTGGATGGCCCGGACAATGCGCCATGGATATTTACAATTCGGCGATGGCTGCCTTTCAAAGTGTCTCATCCGGCAGCCTATTACCCGGAATCCGAAGGGAAAGGCATGTTCCCGATGGCAAACGGAATCTTTAAATGTCCGGCAATCGATCGCCTTCCCGAATCAATAGGAGATATTCCGTATGGAATGCCGAATAGTTTCATCGGTGGCGCAGTACCATCTGACGGATGGGGACAATCCTTTTCCCGCTATGTTCCCAGGAAATTTACGGATATTCTGAGCGTCTCGGGAAAAGTCCTGCTTATGGATGCCGGCATGGTCTCACACAATCCTTATGTATATTGCCATCAAGGAGGATTTTCCACCACGCCGGCGGATCACTCTACATCGCAGGGTTTCGGCGTATACCTGTTTTGGCCCAACGGCCAGGGAATCGCAACCCGGCGGCACAGACAATCCGCCAATGCAGTCTTCTGCGACGGTCATGCCTCCAACATCTCCTATTCTGAATTGAGAAGCGAAGCCGTCAAATACGACAATATGTACTCCGGAATGCTGTGGGGCAAAGACGGACTCCGCAAGTAAGCAGCAGAAACAACACAAAACCAAATCATATAGAAAGGAACTGAAAAATGATGAATCTGAAGAAAATGACCGCCCTGTTTGCCCTGTGCTCCTTTGGACTCGGAGCCGCCGAAGTTTCCATGCTGAACCTGAACAGGATCGAATCTTCTCAGGGACTGCCGGCCGGCTGGTATCCGAACAAACTCCAGGAATTTTCACCGCTTCCGAAAGTAGAATTTCCCGTCGAACAGGACGGGAAGGCCATGCATATCTCCAATATTCAGGGGCGGGATGGCTGCCGTTTCGACAGTTACAGAGTCATTCCGGCGGAAAAGGGTGGCAAGCTGGTTCTGACGATCCACGCCAAAGGCCGCGGGACAGGCGTGTTCACCGTGCAGGCTTACAGCGGAAAAAAGTGGACGGGGCATATCGGCATCAAGACGTTTGCGATTCCCGCCGAGTGGCAGAGCGTCAAGGTTGAGTTCGACATCCGCGATCTTGATCCCAAGGCGCCGACCTCCGGAGTGATCTGCATGTTCGGAGCGAAAAACGGTTCGGAACTCTTCATACGTTCCCTGACCTCAGATGTCGTTGCCGGTAAATGACGAGGAGCAACATGAAAAGACTGTTTCACTTCCTTCTGATGATCTCCACCGTCTGTCTTGCCGCAGCGGAAACGGAGATGATCGATCTCGACACGATCAATCCGAGCTTCAATACTCCAATGAGCTGGTATCCGAACAAAGGAGCCGCCTTCACCCCATTGCCGACGGTGACTTATTCCGTCGAACAGGGCAGAAAGGCCATGCGCATTTCCAATGTTCAGGGCAAGGACGGCTGCCGCTTCGACTGCTACCGGAATTACCCGGTGCTCAACGGCGACAGGATCATCCTGACCGCTGAAGTCAAGGGCAAGGGCAAAGGCATATTCACCGTGCAGGCTTACAGCGGGAAAAAATGGATGGGACATATCGGGATCAAGGATTTCAAGGTTCCTTCCGAATGGGACAGGGTTCAAGTCAGCTTTGACATCGTCGATCTTTCCGAAAAGGATATGACAGACGGTGTGATCTGTATGTTCGGCGCCGGAAAAGGTTCGGATTTTCAACTTCGTTCGCTGAAGTTTGAACGGGTGGCGGAAATCGCCGGAAATACGGCATTTCCCAATATCTGGACGGCTTTTCTGCCGATGGATGCGGACTATCAGCCGACGAAACAGGAACTGACTTCGATCCCCGCAGCGCTGAACGGTGTGAAACCGCGCAAGGTTCAGTTCGCCGGAGGCGAGCATGACTTCAAACCGGATTTCGAAAACAAGCCGGGGCCGCTGCCGCACGGCGCGGGAAACTGCGCTTGGCTTTTTGCCGAGATCAATGCGCCGCAGGACGAAGATTACACGATCGGTGCGGGGGCGGACTGGTGGATGCAAGTCAATGTGAACGGAAAAGCGGTCATTGACACGCTCAAGGATGGTAATACGCATCATCCTCCGCGCATCACCGACCATAAGACCACAGTCCGGCTGAAAAAAGGCCGGAATCTGCTGGCTGTCAAATACGTAACCGGTGCGGGAAGTTCGGTTCTGGCGCTCGGAGGCCCCAATGAACTGCGGGGTGTCGGACAGAAAATACGCATTGTCGAGGAACTGTTCAAAGACGACTTTGAAAATGCGCAGGCCAGACGTCCCGGCAATCCGCAAATCATTCAAGGAGAATACAGCTACGCCCTGGTCGGTCCCTCACGGCAGGGTGTCTATACGACAGCCCGGAAATTGGCATTCGAGCCTGCGCGCAGTGAATACACGATGCCCAAGATCGCATCCGGGAAATCGTTCGGGATGTCGTTCCGGCTGATCCGTTTCGGCAAAGACGACGCACGACTTGCGTTCCGGTTCTCCGATCCGAAAACCGGAAAATCCTGTGTGCTGGAATTCCTCTCCCGCACAGGCGGCGACCTGGAGATCAACATCCTTGACAACGGAAAAAATGCAGGTTCGTTCCGGTATCCCGCGAAATGGATTCCCATGGATGTGATGTTCAGCGCCACGGCGCTGGGGGAATACAAACTCGCACTGGAAACACTGGTGGACAGTTCGGTTCGGAATTATTCCGGCAAAAGCACATTTTTCGCCGATATCAATGATGCCATGTTCCGGATTGATGCGGTTCTGGAAACGCTTGGAGGTAAATCCGCGCAGGTTCTGCTGGATGACTGGATCTGCGGTTATGCCATGCCCGACCAGATACGGAAAATGATCCCGATGGATATCCGGGTGGAAGATACTTTCGATCCGAAAAAAGCCGGTTGGAAACTGATCCTTGATGAAGAGTTCGATGGAGACAGTCTGAATCCCGACCTCTGGACCCGCACCTTTGCGATGAAGGGAATCCAGTTGAAAGACGGTTTTCTCGAACTGCGGGCGACCCGCAAACCGGCGGGCAACGGCAAAGTCATTTACGAAACCAATGGTTTCTCCACCGTAAAAAAATATTCCTACGGATATTATGAAGCGCGGGTGCGCGTGCGCGACTGTTCCGGCTGGATCACCGCTTTCTGGCTTTACGGCGGACAGACCGGCAACTCGTATCTGGACGGAATGGAAGTTGATGTTTACGAGGATTATTATGTATTTCCCGGCAAGCCCCTGCTGGATTTCAATTTTCACGGTTTTGTCGGCAGAGTCATGAAGAGCTGGAACTATGTGGCAACACTGCCCGGCTCCAGCCGGGATTTTTATACGATCGGCTGCAAGTGGACGCCGTTTGAGATTACCTATTACATCAACGGCAAGGCAATCCGTTCCACGGCAAACCACAGCCCGCATAAAACCATCACATACGACGCATTGAATCACCGGAACGGCTTTGCTCCCCTCCATCTTTGTTTCTATGGGAAAATCACCGCGGAATACGGTGCGGGAAAACCGATTGAAGACAAGGGGGAATTTCCGGATGTATTCAAGATCGATTATGTGCGCGTCTGGGAGTATCCCCGGCAGGAAGACCCCGTCGTGAAATGGACCCGGAGGGAACAGCCGCTTATCGTCGAACCCGGCGAAAAGTTTGAACTGGAAGCGGATGTCACACCCAATCCCCGGACAAACTCCCCGATCAAAGGCGTCTACCTGTTCGACAGCGGATGCCTGATCGACTACAAGGACAAACCGCCGTATAAATTCACGGTCTCCATTGATGACAAATACTATTCCGGCACCAACTACATGCGTACCGGCAGGTCACGCGAAAAGCCGAATCTTCAGAGCGTGCTGCATGCCTATGCAATCTATGCTCAGGATGCGCGCGGCAGGGTCGGTCATACCAACGCGGTTATTAAGATGACCCGCCCCCAGAAAAAATCCACGCCGTATCAGGGAAAAGCTCAGGTCATTCCGGGACGGGTAAACCCCAGTTTTTATGATGAAGGCGGCAATGGAGTCGGTTATCTGGATGACAATGTGAATGTCAACGGAAAGGCCGGGTTCCGCAAAGACGAAGGCGTGGATACCAACGGCGAATGGATCGGCCATACCATTACCGGGGAATGGGTCAATCTGACCGTTGACATCAAAAAAGCCGGAAAATACCGGGTGGAGATGGACTACGGGGCACCCGACACCTGCGGAGGTAGCATGCTGATGCTGCTGGATGACGAAAAACTGCTCGGCACCTTCGAAATGCCCGGTCGCGGCAGCGGCTGGGGCGGCCTCAAGACCGGACTGCGGAATATCGAACTCCCTGCCGGACGGCATACTCTGAAGCTGATCGTGATTGGTGCATACAACTATTCCTGGCTGACATTCAGCGAGGAAAAATAGAGGATTGCAGAAGAATGTCTGATTTCTCCATCCGAAAACCGCCGGAACCGGTATTGCCGGCGGGGAGTTCGGTGCCTCCCCCCGGCGGGAAGATTGTCCGTGACGGCGATAAAATCGCGTTTGTCGGCGACTCCATCACCAATTTCGGCAACCGTCCGGACGGATTCATCCATCTGGTCATGGAGGCTCTGGAACAAGCCGGACTCCGGAATCTCTCCTTCCTTCCGGGAGGAGTCAACGGGGATCGTTCCAATCTGGTGCTGAAGCGCCTGCCCGGAATTCTCGCGCAGAAACCGGATCTGGTCATTCTCCAGGTCGGCGTCAATGACGTGGGCTGGGGCGAACAGGGAGGAGTCAGGCTGCCGCAATACAAGACGAATATCCGGAAGATGATCGGGCTATGCCGCAATGCGGGGGCGCGAATACTGCTCGTCACGCCGTCCATGCACTCGGAGAATCCGGAAGCGGAAAATAACTGCAGGCTCTCGGCATACTGCGATTTCCTGCGTGCCGAAGCCGCCGGAAAGCGGCTTCCGATTGCAGACTGGAACCGGGAAATGCACCGTGTTCTGGCGGAGGGAAAAATCCCGGGCGAATCGGGTCTCCTGCTTACCATTGACCGTTTGCATCTGAATGGTTACGGGAATCTCCATTTGGCGCGGACGATTCTTGCCTCATTAGGCGTGGAGCAGGAATTGACGGATCGCCTGTCCGCGCAATGGCGCCGGCGTCCTTCCATGGCTCCCGTGCTGAATGCCTGGTATGATCCGGCGTGGAAGATCAGCATGGAGGATTATGAAATTATTTTCCGGGCGGCTCATGCCCGGGGGCTTACAGTGGAAGCGCTGATGAAACGGCTGGTCGACGACTATATTGCCGGGGAGAAGAAAAAAGAGGTTCAAAGATGATGCCATTCAAGTTCGGAAAACTGGCGGGAGGATTTCTTGCGCTTGCAGCACTGACGGCCGCCGGAGCTCCGGTCAAAGTTCCGGTTCCGGCGGAAAACAACGGGAAAGTGCCGGGCTGGACTATCCGTGCAGACGGCAAGACGGATGTATCCGGCGTCGCAGGCGGCTTCCGTTTCCATTCTCCGGAAAAAACCGTCATGGTGTCCGCTTCGGAAAAGTTTCCCGTCGCGGATTTCACCAGAGTGACGATCCGCGCGAATTTCAAGGGAACGGGAACAATCCAGCTGGGATTTCATGTTTACGGCAGGAAAGGTTACATCTGCACGTTTCCGGGCAAAAAGCTGAAACTTGATTCTCCGGATCAGTCCGTTCCATTGGAGTCCGTGCAGTTGCCGGGCGGCTGTTCCGGGGAGAACGCCCCAGGAGACGGCAAACCTTTTTTCGGATTGCTCTGCGTATATGCGCATCCCGGAACGAAAGGCGAAATTACGGATTTCTCCTATGAGACGGGGAAATATATCCCCGACCCGGAAGCGCCGATTGCTCCGCCGGGGAAACGCCCGGACGTTCCGCCCATGCAGCATCGCCTGGTTCTGCCTGACACCATTTACGCCGTGGAAGGAGTTGAGATGAACATCTATTTCGACAATGTGTTTCTGAGTGTCAATCCGTCCGCCTACGTATTTGACGTGGACTGTCCGAAGGGAAACAATTTCGGCAGGAAATGGAGTTTCACTCCTGCCGGAAACGATGTCGGCGTGCATTCCCTGACCCTCCGGGTCATCAGCGATCACGGGATGGCGGCCTGCAAGACCGTCCGGCTCATGGTGGCTCCGGCGGATGCGGGAAAAGGACGCAGAATTTCCCTGCTGATGGTCGGGGACAGCATTACGGATGTGACCGCATTTCCGAAACGTGTACATTCGCTGTTCCATCAACCCGGCAATCCGGAGCTGACGATGGTTGGAACCCGTCCGGCTCCGTCCCGCAGCGGTTCCATGGCACATGAGGGATACGCGGGCTGGGCATGGGAGACCTTTCTGCGGAGCGGGCCGTTTGTTTCCGGCAGAAACGGCGGAACAGAGCTGGATATTCCCGCATACTTTGCAAAATGCAATAACGGCGCCGCACCTGATTTCATTACGTTTCAGCTTGGAGTGAACGATGTTTTCGGTTCCGACGACTTCCGGATTTACAATGCGCTGCATCATATCGAGCGCAGCATGGAGAGGCTGGTGGATGCGTTCCGCAAGGCGGCTCCGAATGCTGTGATCGGCATCGGGCTTCCCACGCCGTGCGCATCACAAGACGGCATGGGAAGGGTTTACTGTTGCGGACAGACAAAATTCCAGTATGCGAAAAACCGTCTTATGCTGAGCCGTATGGTCATGCGCAAATATGGCGGCAGCCAGGATCCGAAAATCCGGGTCATCCCGATGTATCACAATCTGGACTGCGAATATAATTTCCCGATGCAGGAGTATCCCGTCAATGCGGGGGCAGCGGAAAAGATCAGCATGCCCAGAGACGGGCTTCATCCGGCTCCCGCCGGCGGCAATCAGCTTGGAGACACGTTTTTCGCATGGTTGAAATGCCATCTGCATGAGGGTGAATAAGTTTCATTTTGAAATCTGAAGAAAGGTTGAGTCATGAAGACAAAGTATGCGCTCTTTTACGATTTTCACACAAGCACGGTAATTCCCGACGTCGGAAAAAACTTCGATGTTGAAAAATTCACCGACAACCTCAGGGAATGCGGGATCGATTTTCTGACATGGCATGCACGCTGCAATCAGGGCAATGCCTATTATGATACGAAATACGGTTACCGGCATCCGTCGCTGGAGTTTGATCTGTTCGGCAGAATCGCCGAATCCTGCCATGGAAAAGGCATCCGGATCAGCGCGTATCTCAACGGAGGCCTCAGCGATGAGGAGCTTCTGCGCAATCCTTCCTGGATGCGCATTGCCCCCGACGGACATTGCCTCACGAAAGAGCGTCCTTCCGCGGAAATGAGAGCGGCATGTTACAATTCCCCCTATCGCGAACACCTCAAGAACATGGTGCGCGAGCTTGCGGAAAACTATCCGGTGGACGGTTTCTTCTTTGACTGCATGGGCGCCTACTACACCTGCATCTGCCCGACCTGCACGGCAGAAATGAAGCGCAGAGGAATAGACTTCCGTGACGAAAAAGAGATCACGAAGTTCACCTGCGATTCCATTCTGAAACTGGCGAAGGAACTGCATGCAGTGATCCGTTCCGTCAATCCCGGACTGTTTTTCTTCCTGAACGGGGCATGGGAAGAGGAAATGATCGGGCTCAATACCCAGCTGGAATGCGAATGCCTGCCGCCATGTGCGGAACTGGGATACGATTATCTGCCGGTGCAGGCTCATTACCTGCGCACGATTGCGGGAGACAATTCCGTACTCTGCATGACCGGACGTTTTTATCACTGGGGCGATTTCGGCGGTCTCCGCAAGGAAGAGAGCCTGGAATATGATCTTCTCTACGGACTGGCAAACGGAATGCGGCCGGAAATCAGCGATCATTTTCATCCGCGCGGGGACAACTATCCGGAAGTGTTCGACCTGATCCGCAGAACTTATGAAACGGTAAGACAGTATGACCCGTGGTGCCTGGATGCGGTCAACCGTCCTTCCATCGCGGTGGTTTATGGAAGCGGCGGCTCTGAACTGCGGACGGATGTTTCCCTGAAAGCGGCGGTGCGCATGCTGTCGGAGTTGAAACTTCAATTCAATGTCGTAACGGAAAAGTCCGCCTGGGATCAGTACGAACTGCTGGTTTTTCCGGACAATGTCCCGTTTTCCGATGAAACGGCACGCCGCGTCCGGGTTCATCTTGAGCGTGGTGGCTCCGTGATCGCCACAGGCAATTCCGGTCTTGATCCCGAACTGAAAGGTTTCGTAATTGATTCCTGGCCGGTCATCTATCTTGGCCCCACACCGCACAATCCGCTGTATTACGCGCCGGAAGGACCGTATGCGGAGGGATTACCGCATTTCCCGCTTTCCGTTTATGCATCAGGAACCGAAGTTCGGGAAGCGGACGGTGCGAAGACGGAAATCTGGAGCGTCAAGCCCTACCATAACCATGAATGGGACGGCATTCACTCCAACTGGTATACGCCGCCGCAGGAAAAAACGAATTCACCGTTCCTGGCATTCAAGGGACGCATTGCCTATTGCAGCGGCAGAATCTTCGAGGGATATTTCAAGCGTTCACCATATCAGACGCGGCTCCTGCTCGGAAATATCATCCGCCGTTTTATGCCGAACCCGAAGTTCCGCTCCTTCACACTGCCGAGCTACGCACGCGCATTCGTCCAGTACAAAGGGGAACAGGAACTTCTGCACGTGCTGGTCTACACGCCTGAACTGCGCGGGCTGTCCGTTGCACTGGAGGAGCGCGGAACTCTGGTGAACAGCGAACTTTCCATGCGGATTGACGGCAGACCGTTCAGAAAGGTCTATCTCGCCCCGGACCGTCAGGAAATTCCGTTCACGGTGGAAGATGGATACTGCAAGGTAAACCTGCCGCTGCTGCAAGGCCATGCTCTGCTGGTATTCGAGAAGTGAAAAAATGAACGAACGCGCACGTGAACGGATCATCAGACGGCAGGACTGGCGTTGCGAAAACGCCGGGAAAGACTGGCGCGACGGGCTGCTGCTGGGCAACGGCAATCTCGGCGCGGTGGCTTATGCGCCGGGACATCTGGAATGGGTGTTGAACAAGGTAGACGTGTTTGACCCCACTGTGGAAAAAGCATTGCTGGACAGGAGACTCCCCCATGCGGCTTTTCTGCGCCGCATCGAAAAGATGTCGCCTAAAAACACCTTGTTCCTGAACGAAGCGGAGGCCGCGCCGGTTTCACGCAAAGCCATCCGCGATACGGTCAGCGCGGGGATACTGCGTCTGAGGTTCTGGCAGGGAACAGGCTGGAGTTCACCCGCCATGCCGAAAACCGGACAGCATCTCTCCCTGTATGACGGCGAACTCTTCGAAGAGATGAGCGCCCATTCGTTCCATCCTTGCCTGAAGATGTTCATTCCTCGTGGTACCGGACTCCTGTGCATACGGATCACCGAGTCCGGCGCACCGGGCAGGATACATATTCTGGAACTGGTACGCCCCTGCAATGAACAGCTGCCTGCCCCGGAGCGGCACGGAAACGGCAATACGCTGGTCATGAACCAGAGGCTTTTTGACAGCCCCATGTCCTATTCCGCAGCAGTCCGTATCCTGCCGCACCGCAGTGAAGAACGTGTCCGCTTCGGCAATGCCGGCGAGATGCTTCAGAATGGCGATGCGGATATTCTGGTTTCAGTCAAAAGCTCAATGGAATGTGCCGATCCCGCATCTGCCGCCATTGCGGAGCTGGACTGGGCGCAAAGCAGAACTTTCGACACTCTGGAAGAGGAAAACAGGGAGTGGTGGCGCCGATGGTGGAATAAATCCTACGCCGATTTCGGCAGATATAAGAAGATCCAGAAGTATTTCACCTTCAGTCTCTATTCGCTGGCATGCAACTTCGGACAGGCGCCCATGCCCGGATTGAACGGTCTCTCTTTCGGACCGCTGGACGATGCGGCACCCGGAGTTGCCTATCAGGGATACACACATGATCAGAATGCCCAGATTCCGGCGATGGCTCTCCTCCCTTCCGGCAGGGCGGAGCTGATCGGCGTTCTTGCCGATACTTACTGGAACGTCCGTCATACACTGCGCCGGGAAACCAGGAAACTTTTCGGATGCGCCGGTATTTTTCTGCCGCTGACCATGAATCAGCTGGGGCTGGAGTATCCAGTGCTTTCCTATCGTTACACCTTGTGCGGCAGCGCCTATACAGGCATGGTGCTTGCCAGAGCTTGGCAATATTCCCGGGATGTGACGCTACTCCGGAAAAAGATTTACCCGCTTCTGCGCGAACTGGCGATATTTTATATGGGAATCATGAGAAAGGGAGAAGACAACAGATACCATCTGGACTGGAGCGTCCCCCCGGAGATATTTACCCTGACCCGTGATGACAGTGCAACCATGTCCATGCTGAAGACGGTATTGGAGACACTGGTGGAAGCGGCGGCGCTTCTGAAACGGGATAGAAAATACCTTTCATTGTGGCGGGATATTCTGGAAAACTATCCGGAGATATGCAAGACTCCAGAGGGGGCCTACTGGTGCGGGCCGGACATCCCTTTCGACCATTACTTTTTCGGGGGGCATCTCTGGTATCCCTTTTTCCCTGCCGGAGTGGATCATGACCGGAATGCCGCACTTAAAACCCTGGAGCTGATAGAAACTCAGTCGGTGGAACGTTCCTATGCCGACCATACCGGCGAGTGGCACCCGAACCATGAGTGGAGCATGTTCCTGACCGTCAGCGCCCATCTGCGGCTGGGAGACCGGCAGGGCGGCTGGCATGGGCTGGAACGTTTTCTGGAACTCTTTGCCAAGGAGAACGGACTTTTCACCCATGATCCCATACTGATCGGCGATCCGGCGGAATCGGAGAAGAATGAAAGACGCTGCGCCGGTAAATTAACGACAGAGCGGAAATTCTGTGACGGAACACTTCTGACGCCGGACAATCCCGAAGTCCCGAAGCCGATGTGCGTTACCGCCAACCGTGACGCCAAACGTCTTGCTCCGGCGGTACAGGAAGGCAGCTCCTCTTTCCTCTGCATGGCCTGCGAAGCTCTTTTGCAGAGTCATGGCGGGGAGATACGGCTGTTTCCCGGAGTGCCCGAAGATTTTTCCGGATCGTTCAGCAGACTGATTGCCGAGGGCGGTTTTACCGTTTCCGCGATAATGCGCAAAGGACGGTTGATCCGGGCGGAAATCACCGCATGCCGGGATGGAATGTGCCGGGTTCGGCCCGCCCCCGGAACAATACGGGAAAAGTATCTGCGGAAGAATGAAACAATGAAAATAAGAGGAATTTAAATATGGAAGCGAAAAAGATTTACTCCGTGGGTACCTTGCGGTACAAATTACCGCAATTGCTGACCGTTTCCGTAGTTATGCTGTTTTCTTAAGTCTGATGCACTACAATCTGACTCCGAATGTGAAACTAGGTCTGCCAGCCAAAATACTGCGTACTTAATGCTTGAAAGATTATTGATTTCATGGAGCAAATTCAGCTTCTCGAAAAATTCTCCGTGAGAAACTGGAACTTCATTCTACCTCAAAAAAGAGTTTGAACATCGCGAAAATGGTAGAAAAGAGATTCGAACTTCCGACCTCTACTCATGACCTGTCATACGAAAAAAAATCAGACTGGCAGACTGTCATAAAATCCCTATTTTTTCTGACAAGAGCGAAAATCCTCACGCGCGCGTAACGGGGGTGCATAAGTATGTATGCGCCCAGCGAGCCCCATGGTGATGGTGGATCGAGGGGAGATTTTTTCGAAGGGGAAAATGGCCACAAAATGAATGCCGTCAGACGACGATGACCGCCCGACGACCGTATGCCACCAGTGAAGCCCATCTGTAAATCGTCTAAAAGTTGTAATAAATTGCCTCTGGAACTCAAATCTGGAGGTAAGGTATGGAACGCGAAAGACGGAGTCGTGAATATTGGGAGCAGGAGTTGTCAGAAT
>CASEFP010000098.1 GCA_949287225.1 uncultured Lentisphaeria bacterium | reverse complement strand
CTGCGGACTGTAAAAAAAGTCCCAAATCCCATCAAGTGTAATTTCTCGCATTTTATACTCCTGAAAAAATTAAATAAATATTGGAAGATTATCAAACTCACATTTTTCTGTTTCAACTGTCAAAACATCACTCATATCAATTGGTATTTACCAGTTGCAGGGGTTGTTTTTTTACGGCCTGATACGGTTTCATGCGTCCCATTTTTGTATCTCTGATATTCCGAAGGTTCTATTGTGCATTCAAATGAAGCTGCCGGAACAGTGATATCATAGTTTTCAGCACAGCCGTTCAGTGGTTCCGCAATTCCGCAGGGGCGGGATATCCTGTGGAATGTCTTTCCTTCAAAACGGCAATTTTCTTTTCGATCAGCTCAGGAGAGAAAGAATGGAAGTTCCCCTCAATGTGCCATCCCTGTTCCGTGTCGGCTGCGACCAGCGGCAGCGCTTCTTCCGCGACCGCAAGTTCCGATTTTTCAAGAATACGGTATTCCGGCAGCAGTGCATCGTTCCAGTTTTTACGCAGACGGTAAATTTGATATAAATGAAAGACCGACTGCCAGACCAGACCGCAGATCGCGGCATTGATGAAATCCCGGTGAGCGGTTCCCAGCGCCTCCCGCAGCAATTCGACACCCGCTTTCCAGTGTTCTGCCAGCGTTCCCAGGCGCCGGATTAATTTTTCCAGCGGAAATTCTGCCGGTTCCGGATAGACGTCGCCGCGTTCGTCCGGCAGCCAGGAACGCCCGACGGGTTTGCCACTTAAAGGACCGGGTTCCGGAATCAAAGCCAGCGAATGATTGACCGGGGAATCGTAAAGAAACGGAACGCAGAACGGATAATCCATTGCCAATGCATCGGCAAATATGTGCCACGCCGCGATAATTTTTTCGGCATTGCATCCCGGATATTCTGAATGCGCGAACGCTGTCATTGCCTCATCGCAGTCCGTTTCTCTTTTCAATTCAAGGAAGAAATTGAATGCTTTGAGCGAACTGGAATTGAGATTGCCGAAGTTCCAGCAGCCCATGAATCCATGCAGGCCTGTGCTGCGCAGATAATCCGCTTTACGGAACAGATTCGGAATCACCGGCAGGGTGCGGACCGTTGCCAGTTCATGCGTTGTTCCCAACTGATACTTCGGCATGACTGTGATTCCATGCCGTTCTGCCGCCTTTCTGACTTCCAGAAACTGCTCGGAGGGACCGGCATATCCCAGCGAATATTCATCGACGCGAATGCCGTCAGGCCGAATGCCTCCACGCTCAAAATCCACCATCAGAGTAATATCCTGCGGCAGACGCGAAATAATGGTTTCACACGGAGGATCGGCATACATGGTCCATGACCAGTTCCAAAAGATCAGTTCCATTTTTGAAGAAATGCTGCGGACTCCATCGCGGACAGTATTCAACAGTTCCGCCACCACGTCCTCCGGGTTCCGCGCTCCGCATCGCGGACAGTTGGTCGGCACCTGATCCATGATGAGTTTCCGGGGACGGCGGGGACCGGGACGGCAGTTGCGATTCGCGTAACAATGTGCCGGATATTCAGAGGCGGAAATAATGATGAACCCACCCAGTTCCGGCAGCAGTCGCGTGAAGTCCGCGAATGATTCCCGCAGATAATCCCTTACATACGGCGTCGAAGTGCAGAGAGCCCGTGTATCGAATCTGGTATTGTCATCGCCGCGGCAGTTGAGAACCTGTCCGCCGATGTCAATATGTTTTTGCCAGAATGCCAGATCGCTTGTTGGAATTGCCCTCGGCGGTTGCAGGTAGACAAAGACCCGTATTCCGTATTTTGCCGCCCGGAGACAGAGGCTGCGCAACGCATTCAGATGAATCCTGCCATGCGGCGCAAACTCCGGAAAATGCGGATTTGGAATGATATGATGAAGCTGTCCATGAATCCAGATTGCATTGAACCCGCAGTCCATGATATTTTTCAGAACTTCATCCGTATAACTTTTTTCCGCAGTTACCGTTTCATCCTGCAAATCGTCCGGATATTCCACATGTATTCCGAATCTGCTGTAGGGACTGCGCCAGATTTTCAGCATTTACCACTCCTTTTTCAAAAATTATCTTTCAAAAATTATCCCGGAGAACGATGCGGCCCATGCGTTCCGGGGTGTTGTGCACCGGAACGAAGATTGGACTCCAGCATCCCTTTTTTCCACCTGGGAAAACACGGAACAGATTCAGGCGGATCTCCTTGCCGGAACCGGTGCGGATGTACATTTTCAATAGCAGCGATTCTCCCCAGCTTCCTGAGCAGAAATTCAACCCCGCCGATTTCCAGCCGTTTGTGCGGGGATCTCAGCGAAACAAAAAGAGCCGGGTTATCGTCTGTTCTGCTGTTCAAATATTGCCACAGATGAATCTTTGTCCGGGCATCGAAATAAACCTCCCGTTCGCTGCTGCCTTTCCCGAAAACGATGCAGGATCGCTCGTTAAAGTTAATATCCGTTCTGTTCAGTTTGACCAGTTCTCCGACACGCATCCCGGACGAAGCCAGCAATTCCACCTGAAAAAATCAAACTTATCAGCCTCGCAAACGAATGAACCGGAATCAAGCAGGGTTTCGTTATCAAACAATTTCCATACCAGAGTTTTCCCCACGGCATTGACGGTCTCCGCGTGCCAATGCGGCTTCCCTGTTTCGAAAGAAACGAAATAATCCTTGAAGGCCGCGGCCCCGGTAATACGGAGCGAAACGCCGCCGCCGATCCCGGCGCGTTCCGACTGATAACCTTGAGCTGCCAGGCCGCGATGCTGTCCCGGCCGTGTCCCGTAATCCACTCCGTCATGAGAGCCGTCGACCCGGCAATAAGCTTCGCCATCGTCATGCACATTGCAGACGACAATCATCAGGTCATTATCCTTTCCCGGCTCCAGCAGTCCGGTGAGTTCAAAATCGGTAGCCACGGAATACCCCGTCACGGTTCCCGCCAACTTTCCGCCGCAATAAACCGAACAACCCCACATTGCGGGGCCAACGGTCAAAATAACCCGGCTGCCCGGAGTAAAATCCGCACTTATATTTTTCCGGTAATAGCCGCTGCCGACTAAGAACGAGCTGCCGGCATGCGGGGTCAGAGTATGGCCCATGGGAAAATGCGGCTTGCGGTAATCCGGGTTGAAACGAGCCGGCAAGCCGAAAAAATCTTCCTCGTCGAAAAGCTCATAATGATCATCCCAATATCCGGGAGTCACCATTTTGCCGGTAAAAAGTTCCACTGCGGGCAAGAGTGACTGACCGGGGGTGAATTTTTGTGGAGCATAGAAAAAATTCCAGATTCCGTCCAAAGATACTGTTTTCGATAATGACATAACAAGTTTTTCCTAATGATTTACTACTGTACAAAGACTGCTGAACAGAGTGTCCTGAAAGAGTTCTGCCAGATAGTTTTCCAAGAGAGGACCGGGTACAAAATTTGCCGCGAAGTCCGAAAATTTCCGGCGTAGGCGCGGCCAACGCTCCAGAGCACGGGAGAGATAATCGAGGCTCTGCCAGCGTTTGACGGTTTCGGCCGAGATTTCCGAAAAATACCGGCGCATGAAAAAATCCTTGCGAATCCCGATGTCAATTTCAAGAAACATGACCGTAAGCTCGGCAAGAAGAGCCGTATACTCATATTCGGAGCTATTGGTACGGACATCGGCGCGATGAAAATCGAGCCATTCGAGGAAATTCTTTGCGGCTTCACAGCGCCCTACAAGCCGGTACAATTCGGTTTCGCCGTCGGCGGACTCATAATCGCGCCGGACAAGTTCGAGTTCCACCTTGAAATCATAGGCAGCCCTGGCATAGCGGTTAAGCGGGGTTTTCTGGCGGAACTGGAAGCCCCTGGCGAATGCGGTCGCGCCTGAAATGGCATCGAGTTTGTCGGGAAGTTCCGGACCGTCGAACCCGAAGGTTTCGCGGGCATAAGAACTCCGGAAGCGGACATTGGAGAAGGCTTTCCCCTCCCACGCGGACACGCCCTGATATGCCAGAGCAAAAAACGAATCGAAATAAAAACATCCCGTATCCGACCAGTCGGTAAGGATAGAGCCGGCTGCGCCGATTTCAACCATATGGGAATTCATCTCGCGGATATTGGCGGTAACGAGCGATGGCGAATGATGCAACATGCCATGTTGTTTTTCCGCGCGTGCGCCAGGCCCGCCGATGATGCGGTCCGCCGAAACCACACGGAGCAATTTTTCAAGCTCTCCCGGGAGCGAACCGTGACTGGAATCGCCGTAATTCCAGAAATGAAAAAGAACCCGCGAATCGAGTTCGGGAATAAATTGCGGCGTACGGAGCGCCACGTCATGCCAGATGATCGGCGTTTTTCCTCGGGAAATGGCATAATCCGTGGCGAACCGCATAAAGTCGATGAAGAGCTTCCCGGAACCATGTTCCCGCGCAAAGGCGGCGCATTCCGGACAGATTCCGAGCTGTTCGCATTCGTCGCCGCCAAGGTGAATATACGGACTGTCCGGATGGAGCCGGATGGTGTCATCGATGAGTTCGCAAACGAGTTTTCGGGTGGCGGGACTGAGCGGACAGAACTGCTGGGGAACCTCGATCTTTTCCGCGCAATCCTGAAACTCGGAATGAATGAGGATATGGTAGACGTGACCGAGAACCTGAACCAGGGGAATGATGCTGATTCCACGAGCCGCCGCGCCGGTGTTGAACGAGCGGATTTGCTCTTCGGAGAAAGCGCTTCCGGCGGAGATCACGGAGCGCCTGCCCGACCACGGGAACATGCATTCATATTCGACCAGAAGGGTATTGAGCCGTGCGGCCCGCATCCTTTCGAGGATATAATCGAGCCCGTTTGAATTGGGCCCGCACCACGGCAAAAAGTCGTGCATCTGGTGGTAGGTAATCATAAAACCGCGCATTTCAAGCGCGGGATATGGTACGCTGAAAGTGGATTCAATACGCATCATTTCACCCAGGGGCGAATGTTCAGTTCCTGATCTTTGATAGCTGCGACATGCCCATCGCCCCATATGCCGGCAAATAAAAGCCCAATTATTTTCCACAATCCGAAATGCTTCATCACTATTAAAACCTTATTTTCTTTACGACTATAAACTCTATTATTTCAATAATTTTTCACCGTTATGCATTCTTTTATCTCATTTTTTGCGGTATACAGCTTCAATAACGAGCGGTACCGACGCGGCGGTTTTCCCCGAAATTTTGTCAAGAAGTGCTTCGGCTATAACCTCATACCTTGGATAAAATGAACAAATACGGGGCATTACATAATCGAAAAACGGATCCGCATTCCCACCGATAATCTCGAGATCATCAGGAAGGTGAAATCCCTTGGACTGCAGAAAACCCTGGATTACCACTGCGTACTCCGCATCGTCGACAAACAACACATCCGGCCGAATCTTTTCCATCAATTCCAAAGCAACCGCGTGAGCGTTTGCAATCAGATCGTCCGCAAAATAGGAATGTTCTTTCACCAGCGCGGGATCAAACGCGACACCATTCGCCGCCAGCGCCGATTTGTATTCGGAAAGCAACATTTTTTCGCTGATACATTCCAACCTACCATGAATCAGGGCAATTCGTTTTTTGCCTCTGAAAAGAACATCGGCAACCATCTCTTTCAGGGCATTGGCACGGGATGTTTCAACGTATTTCGAACTGCCGCAATAGGGTTTTTCCAGATAAACCGCTTCTGAAATTGTTTTTTCGAACTCCTCTACTTCGTTCCGGAATTCCGGATAGTCATGGGAAATTATCAATAGTCCGTCCACGCCATATTGAAGAAGCCGATGGCAGATTTGCTCGAAATTCTCCACATTGTCATGCGCCACACCCGTGAGCAACCGCAGTCCGCGCTTGGTTGCAGCGGTTTCCAGTTCCACAAGCAGGTGTTTGTTGCGATAGCTTGCCAGTGCATCGATCACCACCCCGATTAGATTGGATTTGCCGCCGCGGAGGATCGAGGCCGCCACATTTCGCCGATAGCCGAGCTCGCGCGCCACCGTCAGAATGCGCTTGCGGGCATCCTCTCCAACTCGAATATCTTCGCTGCCCCCGTTCAATACCTTTCCCGCCGCGCTGCGGGATACCCCGGCATGGCGAGCGACGTCGATTAAACGGATTTCTCTGGTATCGTTCATACGGTTACGGAATCTCCTTTGAATCGTTCAATATATTTCCTGAATCCGTGAAATTTTGTCTTTGTTTTTTCATTCGGATTCAAACTTTGTTTTTTTGCCGGATTTTCCGGCGTTTTCTGTTCTGATTTCTGTTTCGGTTTCCGTCAAATTTCGTTATTCCCCGACATGCATGACCGGTT
>CASEFP010000097.1 GCA_949287225.1 uncultured Lentisphaeria bacterium | reverse complement strand
TCATTCATTTTCTGCATATTCTCAAGGATTGTTCGCAGATTTCCGTCTTTCACATCCTGCATGAAAGAGACCAGCTTATTGACTGTCTCACTGACTTGTTTACTGTTCATGTTTGTAATCGCTCCATCAACAATTTGGCTTCTCCTTTTTGCAATAATATACAGCTGTTGTGTAAGATACTACAATATAATACGTTAGTCGAGAGTCTGTCTCTTTTTTGAGGAAGATTTACGCAATATTCAGGCTAAATTACAGCAATGAGAAATCTCATTCGGAGATTTTTTAATAGAAACAACGGAATTTCTGTCAAAATGGTATTGATAGAAGTTCCCTAAAACGATACTTCCATATTTGCTGCACTCTTTAGAAAATAAAAATTATTTATTCACCCTGCATTTATTCAGTCCATGATTCCGGAATTGCGATATTCACTGGGAGTATGTTTTGTATATTTTTTAAAAATCCGGTAAAAGAAATATTTATTTTCATAACCGCAACATTCCGCAATCTCTTTCACAGAAAGTTTGCTCCGCCAAAGCAGACGTTTCGCTTGCGTGATCCTGCGTAGAGAAATATATTGTTTCGGGGGAACTCCGAACGTGCGACGGAAAAGAGATGAAAAATCGGCTCTGGAAAGTAAAGTCATAGCCCGGAGCGTTTCCGATTCGATCTGTTCGCCGAGATGCTCGTCAATATAATCAAGTACTTCCGCGAACCGGCCTTTCGCAATGCAGTCCGGTGTAATATTCTGGAGAGCCTGCTCCAGAAATGGAGCAAGCAGTGAAAAAACACAGTTGCGAATCTCAATATCCTCTGGAATCGTTCGGGCCTGCGAAACTCTGTGCACTACTGCGCGAAACGCATTCAGCAGTTTCTTTTCATTCTTCACCGGCAGACGGATCAGCTGTTTCATCGTGGGAAGCATACGCAGCTGACGCGATACAAAGTGAATCCAGAAATGACTTGACGGCGTTATCGGTTCATAGGAAAACGGTGTCTGCGATGGAAGCAGATATACATTGCTGGGTTCGACTGCATAAGTATTTTCCTCATAATGCAGATTAAATAATCCTTTTACAGGCAGATAAAGCCGGTAAAAGTTGTCACCGCTGAATGATGGATGCATACGCCAGCCTCTGACATTTTCACTGAATCTGGCTGCTATGACTTTCAAATCAAGACTACCGAGAAAAGTGTGCCATACCAGACAAAGTTTCGCATTGGAATTGTTGCTCATTTCCGAACTCCTTAAAAAATACAAAAAGTACACCTCTTTCTATAGTAACTCCATTTATCTTTTTTACAAATCATAGTATAGTTATTCACTGAGAAATCCCCAAAAAAGCAAAAATAAAAGGAAAGTGTTAAAATCATGACAAATGCAATGAAAGCTTTCTGCGACCGGAAGTTTGGAATGTTCATTCACTGGGGGCTCTATGCGCTTCCCGGAGGACGGCACAACGGAAAAGCCATGGAAACCATTGGTGAGTGGTTCCAGTCCTATTTCCGTATGCCGAATGCAGAATATGCAGAGTTCGCTCCGAAATTCAATCCCGTCAAATTCAATGCGGACGACTGGATCCGCAAAGCCTCCGCCGCCGGGGTCAAATACATCGTCTTCACGACCAAACATCATGACGGATTCTGCATGTATGACACCAAGGTTTCCGATTACAACATCGTAAAAATGACACCGTTCGGTCGTGACCCGCTCCGCGAACTCCAGCATGCCTGTGCCAAATACGGCGTTAAACTGGGTATTTATTATTCTCATCATCTCGACTGGCACGAAAAAGACGGCGGAGATCCCGCTCCGGAACGCGGATTGAACTGCGGTCATATGCACTGGGGCAATGACTGGGATTTCCCCAACCGGTCCGAGAAAAACTTTGCAAATTATTTCTACGGAAAAGTAATTCCGCAGATTACGGAACTGCTCACCAATTACGGTGAAATCTGCGAACTCTGGTGCGACTGCCCCATGGACATTAAACCGGAATTCAGTCAGGCGCTTCGCGCCCTTGTCAAAAAACTCCAACCGGACTGCATGATAAACAGCCGCATCGGTAACGACTGTCAGGATTTCATGGGACTTGGCGACAACCAGCTGCTGACCAACAAGCTCGACTATCCGGTCGAATCTCCGGGGACTCTCAACAGCACCTGGGGGTTCAAATACGACGATCATAACTGGAAATCACCTGAGCAAGTCATCTCCCAGCTGGTTTCCTTGACAGAGAAGAATGCCAATTACCTGCTGAACGTCGGTCCCACTCCTGAAGGCGAATTCACGCCGGAAACCGATCAGATTTTCGCCGCAATCGCCGACTGGATTCATGATAAAAAAGATGCCATTCACGCAACTTCTCCGAATCCGTTTCCGCAGGAACTCGACTTTGCATTCTGCACTGCCAAAGAAAAAACGCTGAATTTCTTCCTGAAAAAAAATCCCGCAGAACTCTCTCTGAGCGGAATCCATGGGAAGCTGGTCTCCGCCAGCGTCGATTTCAAACAGGACGGCGATCAGATTTTTCTGAAACTTCCAGATTTTCATGGACAGTTCCTTCCGCTTGTGAAGCTTACATTTGACAGCATCCCGGAGATCACGAAAAAAATTATCCCGCAGAACGGCGGCATGGTTCTCGGCATGAGCATCGGAACGATTCATGAAGTCAAAGACGAACAGGAGAGCAGGCAGGAAATCGTCGATGAAGCGGCAGTGACCCATATCGTCACCACCCACGCCACATACGACCGGGATGGCACAATCTGGAATTGGAAAAATACTACGGATTATGTCACCTGGGAAATCGAATTCCCCGAAGGCGGGGAATATGAGGTTTTTCTTTTCACACAAACCCGCTGGAAAGGTCAGCCTTGGGATGGCGGCCGCCTCATGGAAGTGACATGGAACGGTCAGAGTATTTCGAACATCCTGAATAAAGATGAACAGCTTCCCAGTTTTCACAATCTCAGATACGTATCGAAGCTCGGTATGCTGAAAATCAATAAGGGCGAACGTGGTCAACTGACCTTGAGAACGCTGCGGATCGACTCAAAAGAGGCAGGACAGTTGAATCTGGCATCTGTTCGCCTGATGCGGAAATAAGCTGAAAAATCCAG
>CASEFP010000096.1 GCA_949287225.1 uncultured Lentisphaeria bacterium | reverse complement strand
GAAATAGCTGTAGAATACAAAACCCTTTGCGCCGTAAAGAGCGCCGATCAAGGCATTTGCGCGCATTTCCCCCTCGGTTGGGAAACGGCTTTGTGCAAACACGGCGGGATCTTTGGTCTGATAAACGCCCCAGCTGAAGGTCTGAGGTACAATCCAGACCGCCTGTCGTGTCGTATTCGCCGCTTCCATCCCCTCCACGACCGCCGCAAGCGACTGCGCTTCCAGTTTCCTGTTCTGGATCATATACTGGTCCACGCCCATGATGTCCCCGGTGACGCCGTAACAGGGGAAATCTCCGTTCCGGTATGTGAGTGACCAGGTCGGATGCCAGGGATCCGCCGCATTCAATGCCTCCCGCAGACGTTTGACCTTCGGCACATTCGGACGCTGTTCCTCGTCATTGATATACCAGCACAGGATTGCGGGGTGGTTCCGGAGATTCCGGACAATTTCCACTGCCACGGACAGGGGATCCGAATATGCCCCGAACTGTTTCAGCGCCGCTCCCTTATGCGCATATTGGTCCTTGAGCGAGAAAATACATTTCAGACCATATGCGTCAAAACGGTCCAGCCCCGCGCGGATATCGGCGATGCGGTCGCCGGTTTTTTCCTTTCCGGAGAGCCCGAGGGAGCCATAGGTGATCAGACAGTTGAAACCCGCTTCGGAGATGATCCGGAGATCCTCCTCTCCGGCAAACCCGAAAACACCGATCGGCATGAACGGCCTGCCGCCCCGGATCAGGCGATGGCGCGCATCCAGCACGCAGCCATAGGGAGGCACGGCGCCTTCCACTGCCATGTTCAGAAGAAAGGTCTCCTTCCAGAGAATGCTTTTTTTCTTCGTATCCGCCGCGAGCGCGGTCAGTTTCACCGGACCATGTGCCAGTTCCCCGAGTGTCCCCCTGTAGACATGATTTCTCCCCTCCAGAAGAAGCTCCTGCGTCTTTCCGGCATTTTCGGCGGTGACAAGCAGTTTCAGCGATTCCGGCATCGACGGCGCAGTGCTCAATTCGATTTCCCGGTTTCCCTGCGGAAAGGTGGACATGCAGGGACGGTTCAGGACAATGGATGCCGAACTTCCCGCCGTCCGGAAAACAAGATCGTCAAACCATATTTTTCCGGTGTAGGTGCGCCTCAGATAAAGTTTTACAACAATATCCCGCCCCTTCTTGACGGTGACGGGAAGAACCAGCTTCTGCCAGTCCGGGGTGATTTCCCGCACCTTGTGATAATAGCCGGAATCCCATTTCCCGTCCCGGAAATACTCCACGCAGATGCCGCCGACGAGCTTATCGTCGCCATTTGTGCGGATATTTTCTCCCCGGACATGAACTTCCGCTTCGTATGTCTGATTTCCCGAAACTTCCGGAATCGGAAATTCCAGCGACGTGTAGAGCTTTGGATCGGTTCGCTCATACAGCAGTGCGCCGGTTCCGTTCCTGCCGCCGCCGGGAACGAATGAATAACCCCGCGGCAGTTTTGCGGGAAGCTCCCCGCGCGACTCGAAGGAATTCGAAAGAATGACTTTGCCCGCGCCGGAATCGAAAGGGTATTGTCTGATTGTCTCAATTTCGTTTCCGGCGGCAAGGATGCAAATACTCAATATTGGAAGCATTCCTGCGATTTTCCATGTTGGCATCATAGTGCAATCCTCCTTCCCTGTTCAGTGTACGACCAGTTCCACTGCGCTGTTGCCTTTTCCGGCGATTACGCGGTTCAGCTTCACCAGCGCGCCGTTCCATTGAATCGGCATGAAATACTTTCCCATTTCCTGATAGGCTACACTTCCGACGTGCCCGTCAAAAAAAGCCAGATTGGATGCTTTCCCGTGGGCAAGATGAATCCGTCCCGCGGACATGCTTGCGGTATTGGAGTTGTTCAGACGGAAAATCGGATTCCCTCCAGTTCCGTTGATGACCCAGGAACAGGCGGTCAGAACCACATTCGACACGCCTGCTTTTACGAATTCCGGACCTTTGATTTTCAGATAGCCGTCGCTTCCGTAAAATGCCCCGTAGGAGTACCAGATGCTTGTCATTGCCGCGCTGTCCTCGCTGTAGCGGCTGTTCACCGGGCAGCAGAACAGCGGAACGGAATACGGAAGATACTTTCCGTAAATCAGAACGGCGTTCCATCCCATCTGGCCGTTCTCCGGTTCCCGCGTGTGATTGACGGAGACTCCGGAGCCGCCCGCACTGCGGAAATAGCCGTTGTAATCGTCGATGTAGGAAAACGCGGCGAGCGCGATCTGCTTCTGATTGCCTGTGCAGCGGATCTGCCAGGCGGTTTCCCGCGCCCGGTTCAGGGCAGGCAGAAGCATTCCTGCCAGAATCGCGATGATCGCAATCACGACGAGGAGCTCGATCAGGGTGAAATTCATTTTTCCTGCGGATTCTTGTCTGTCGTATGTGGTACTGATTCCTGTATTCATGATGTTCCGCTCCGTTTGTGGATTCCTGTTTTTTTTGTTCTGCGGTTATTATAATTGAAAAAAAGAAAACGCCAATGGGAAAACTGTTTTTTCAGAATAAAAAAGTTGCTTCATTGCTTTATAAAAGTATCGCATTTTATCATTGAAATGGAAAATATTATATATAATATAAATTTTTTTGTAATACTAAAGAAACATGATTGTTTCAAAATGGCTCAGGGATGATTTCGCTCCCGGATGTCCGGAGAGAAGGAGGGAATCTGCCGGCAAGGAATCCTGCGCCTGGGGGTATTTGCTGTCTGCGGCGGATTGCCTCCGCTGTTCATTGCCGGTGTATGAAGAGAGGTTCTGAAGCTATCACGCTTTTCCTATGCGGAATAGCAGACGATTTTCCCTTGACATTTGGAATTCCGATGATAATCTGGATGACATCTGCAAAGAACGGAGTGTCTGATGATTGATTTGAAAACAGCATTTGAAAAGGTACGCGCGGCATTTTTTCAGGGAAAAGTGCCTGAAACGATTTATGAATACCGGGATTTCTGGGTGTTTGACTGGAAGGAGGATTGCGAGTGCGCTTCCATGCCGGCGGTCTGGAAAGAGAGCGGAGAGATTTTTCTTTTTTTTCCTCCCGATTTCCAGGGGAAGAACCCTGGTAATCCCCGGAAGATTCCGCTTCCGGACCGGTCCGGAAGAAAAAACAGACGTTTTTCTGTGGAAATTTCACAAATAAACTTGAAATCCGAGGAGGATAATGTACTTTAAAGTTGTATGGTGAACCAGTAAATTTTTCGGGGTTTTCTTTATGGACGACATTCCCATTTACCAGCACATCAAAGAGATTCTCCTGGAGGAAATCCGGCAGGGCAAATACCGTCCCGGCGACCGTCTTCCATCCTCCAATGAGCTGGCGAAGCTCTTTTCCGTGAGCCGTAACACGACGGTCAAAGCGCTGGAGGAACTTGTCCGTGAAGGTGCCGGCACACCGTTCCGGGGCAGGGGAACGATTGTGAACGATCTTGCTCCCGGTGCCGCTCCGGTATTCCGCAGCGTCCGCAATGCGTGTCCGGACGTCGGGCTTCTTCTTGCGGATCTGGACGACTTGAATCATCCTTACATTACGAGGATTCTCGCCGGGATTTCCGAGCGCGCAAAGACACTCTCCTGCTCTCTGCGCATTTTCTGCATCCGGAATACTGCGATCCGTGACTTTGTCGCCCAGAGGCATTTCGACGGTCTGATCGTGATTACCGAGCTGCCCGCAGCTTCGATCCTTTACATGAAACAGCGGAATGTTCCGTTCGTTCTCCTCGGAAACGATCTGCCCGGAGAGCCGGTCGCAGCTGTGAGCGGGGACTCTTTTTCCGCAACCGGAGAAGCCATGCGAATGGCGGCACGCCTCGGACACCGCCGGATCGGCGTTCTCGGCGGACCCACCTGCAAGGCCGTTACGACAGATGCGTATCTGGCTTATCGCCAGGTGCTTGCTGAACTCGGCCCCTACGCCGGAGACTGCTTTTTCGCCGCATGTGACTGGGGAGAGAAGAGTGGATATCAGGTATTTCGGCGCCTCTGGATGGAGGGGAAACGCCCGACTGTGCTGATTGCCGCCGAGGATTACATGGCCTACGGCGCGCTACGCGCCGCGAGTGAATTCGGATTGCGTGTGCCGGAAACTCTTTCCGTGATCGGAGCCGGCAATTATCCCGTTCCGGAGGGAAGAATCCCTTTGACAACATTCGATCTCGGTCTTGAGGAGCGCGGGCGCAGAAGCCTTGCCCTTCTCCTGGATATTCTGAACGGGAAGGCGCCGGATGATACAAGGATTTATCTGCACCCGCGCTTGATCGAGCGCGGAAGCTGTGTGGAAAATACGAGGAAAAAAACGAAAGGACGGAAGGATGCTGGTAAGAAAATTTGAAAACTCCGATGCCGGGCGCGTCGCAAAGATCATGTTTGAAAGTTTCCGCTCGTTTCTCGGAGCGCGCATGCGGAGCGACAAGCCGGAATCGGAACAATACTGGATCAACTGTTCTTCCGGCGAAAACGGACACAGTGTCACACGCGCGTTTGTCGCAGAGGAGAATGGAGTGGTGATCGGCTACATCCGTGTTTCGGCAGATACGAATTCCGGGCTTGGCATCCTGCATGTGATCGGTGTTGATCCTTCTGTCTTCTCGCAGGGGTGCGGACGTGCTCTGTTTCAGGCTGCTGAAACCTTCTGGCACGATCTGCATATGCGTAAAATCCACACCTGCACGTCACATATCAACATCCGCGCCCAGGCATTTTATAAGAAGATGGGCTTTGTCGAAGAAGGCCGTCTCCGCGACCACTTCTTCAAGGGAGTGGATGAGATCCAGCTTGCAAAATTTTATGAATGACCCGAAAACGATGCCGTTGCAGTGTTTTCTTTGAAACAGAAAAGGATTTGAGAAATGTTTGTTGACATTCATGCTCACGCCTATCGGAAACCCGTGCCGTTTGTCGTACAGTTCCCTTCTGTGGACGAACTTCTGAAACGCTATGACGAATGCGGCATTGAAATGGGATGTGTTCTTCCTGTTGTGAATTCGGAAATCTATTTCCCGCAGGCAAACGAGGATGTTCTGGAAATGGCCGAACAGCATCCGGACCGGATCATTCCCTTCTGCAATGTGGACCCCCGCGCACTGAGCGATTCCCCGCATGCGCCGCTGGATCGCGTTCTTGCCTATTACAAAGAGAAAGGATGCCGCGGTGTCGGAGAGATCATGCCCAATCTCCCGACTATGGATGAGCGTGTCCAGAATCTTTTCCGCTGTGCCGAGAAGGTCGGACTTCCCGTGACATGGGACGGTTCGGACCGCATCGGCGGGGATTTCGGACTTTACGACGATCCCGGCATTCCCCAGTTCGAGCGCACGCTTGCCCGTTTCCCGAACCTGACCGTATTTGCGCATGGACCGATTTTCTGGTCCGAGCTGGGAGGTCATCTGCCGACGCCCGCGCAGAGAAAACCTGTTTTCAATGATCAGGCAGACTATGTTGCTTCTGGGGTCCCGCTGCCGAAAATTCAGGAGGAGGGCGTTGTACCAAAACTCTTCCGCTGCTATCCCAATCTGCTCGGAGAGCTGTCCGACGCGTTCCGGATGCTGAACTGCGATCACGATTACGGACCAAAGTTCCTGACCGAATTTCAGGATCGCCTCTTTTTCGGCACGGACATCTGTTTTGCCTCGATGCCGTTCAAGACGATGGATCTTCTTTTGAAGTGGCGCGGGGAAAAAAAGATTTCCGAAACAGTATTCCGCAAGATCGCCAGGGAGAATGCAATCCGGTTCTTCAATCTTCCGCTTCCGATCGACTGATTCTTTCCCGGATTGCGGGGTTGCGGTATCTTCCGGAATCTCGTTTCCAGGAACATTTCCGCCAGGAATCCGGCGGTCCTCTCTTCCCGGACTCGCTTGCAGGCGTCCTCCATCTCCCTGACAATTTCCTACGGATGCGTCATCCTTTTTCCTCTGGAGAGCGTCCCGGATTCCTGGATACAGAAAAAAATCCCGCATCCCCCCGGAACGGGAGATACGGGATTTCCAGCGATATTGTGGACTCAGGAGAGTTTTGCAAGCTCTTCCGTGAGGACCCGCTTCACGGCTTCCGTATCGGCGCCGTCCAGCTTGACCGTGCCGATCATGACCTCGCCCGCTTTGCGGCCCGCGGCGGAGGCCGGCGCATAAGCCGCCTCGATGTCCACGCGGGAGGCTACTCCGAGCGCGTCCGCAAGCGAAATCATGTTGTTCAGGACCCGTTCCGCCTTGTGATCCTCGTCGCTTGCCGGGGTCACGCAGACAGCGATCGAGACGCATTTCGGCGAGGAGCCCTTCTGCACCAGATAGCGCGCATCGAATACGCTGTCGCGGTTCTCATACGCGGTATGGAGCAGTTCATGCGCCCTGTGCGAGTTCGGACGCCCGTCGAGGTATTTTTCATAACACTCGATGACGGTCGGGTTGTCCTGCGACTTCTGGAACTGCATGTTCTTGTCGGTCTTGTAGAGCCCGCTCATTCTCTTGATCTTGCTGGTCCGGTCATTGGTGATCGGCTGCCCGCCGCCGCAGACGCATCCGCCGGGGCATGCCATGACTTCGATGAAATGATAGGGCGACTTGCCCGCCGCCGCTTCGGAGGCGATTTTCTTCGCTTCGGAAAGCGTATTCACCACGGCGATCCGGAGGGTCTTGTCTCCGGCCTGGATTTCCGTCTCCTTGAAGCGTTCCGAGCCGCGCACCGCCGGAAATTCAATCGCGTGCGGCACTTTGCCTCCGATCTTCTCTGCGGCATAGCGCAGCGCGGCTTCCATCACGCCGCCGGAGGTTCCGAAGATCACGCCCGCGCCGGTTCCGAAGCCGAGCGGCATGTCGAACGCTTCCGCTTCAAGCTCCGCAAAATGGATGCCGAACGAATGGATCATCGTGCCGACCTCGGCGGTCGTGATGACGTGATCGACGTCCTGAATGCCGTTGGTCTTGAATTTATCGAGTTTCGCCTCGAATTTCTTCGCCGTGCACGGCATGATCGAAACGACGACGATGTTTTCGCGCGGCACGTTGAGAATTTTCGGGAGCACTTCCTTGGCGATGCTGCCGAACATCTGCTGCGGGGAGCGGCAGGTCGAGAGATTGGCGTTGAGTTCGGGGAAGTTCGTCTCGGCGTATTTGACCCAGCCGGGGCAGCAGCTCGTGAACATCGGGAACGGGCCGCCCGCCTGCACGCGGCGCAGGAACTCCTCGGCCTCCTCGACGATCGTCATGTCGGCGGCGAACGTGGTGTCGTAGACGTAGTCGAAGCCCATCAGGCGGAGCGCCGCCACAAGTTTTCCCGCGAGATTCTCTCCCGGAGGGAGATTGAAGTATTCGCCGATGCCGACGCGCACAGCCGGGGCGATCGAAGCCACGACGACCTTGTTCGGATCGTGAATCGCGCGCCAGACGTCCTCGCGTTCCTGCTTCGGCGTCAGCGCGCCGGTCGGGCAGACCTGGACGCACTGGCCGCAGTTGATGCACTCGACGCTTCCGAGATTGGCCTCAAATGCCGGCGCCACCTTCGAGTGCGAGCCGCGGTGGGTGAAGTCGATCGCGCCGATGCCCTGCACCTCCTTGCACATTCTGACGCAGTCGCCGCAGAGCACGCATTTGTTCGGGTCGCGCGTCAGGGAGGGGGAGGATTCGTCGATCGGCTGGAATTCCGTGATCTGCTTGTAGCGGATCTCCTCGACGCCGAGACGGCGCGCGAGGTTCTGCAATGTGCACGAATAGCTGCGGATGCACGAGGGGCATTCACGCTTGTGGTTCGCCAGCAGCAGCTCGATGTTGATCTTGCGCATCGCGCGGAGCTGTTTGGAGTCCGTGTGAATCTTCATTCCCGGCTCCGGTGCGGTGGAGCAGGACGCCATGATGCCGCGGCCCTCGACCTCGACGAGGCAGAGACGGCAGGCGCCATAGGCGCTCAGTTCGGAGTGGTAGCAGAAGGTCGGGATCTCGATTCCGATTCTCCGGATCACTTCAAGGAGGTTCTTTTCGGAACCGATCTCAACTTCATGACCGTTGATGGTCAGGGTTTTCTTTTTTGTATTTTCCATTGTGTTTGAGCTCCTGTATTAATCAAAGTCCGGTTACCGCGCCGAATTTGCAGGCGGTCTTGCAGGCGCCGCAGCGGATGCACTTGTCCACGTCGATCTTATGCGGCTTCTTGAGGGTGCCGCTGATCGCTCCGACCGGGCACTTCTTCGCGCAGACCGTGCAGCCGCGGCATTTGTCCGCGAGAATTTCCGGAACCGCCAGCGCCTTGCACTGGCCCGCCGGACAGCGCTTGTTCCGGACATGCGTCTCGTATTCCTCTCGGAAATGGCGCAGCGTGGAGAGAATCGGGTTCGGCGCGGTCTTGCCGAGTCCGCACAGAGAGCCCATCTGGACGGCTTTCGCGGTCTCTTCGAGAAGGGCGAGCGTATTTTCGTCCGCCTTGCCCTTGGTGATGTCGTCGAGCAGCGCGAGCATCTGCTTGGTGCCCTCGCGGCAGGGGACGCATTTCCCGCAGGATTCGTTCTGCGTGAAGCGCATGAAGAACTTCGCCACGGCCGGCATGCATGTCTGCTGGTTCATGACGACGAGTCCGCCGGAGCCGACCATCGCGCCGACACTCTTGAGGGAGTCGAAGTCGAGAGGGAGGTTGATCATGTCTTTCGTGAGACAGCCGCCGGAAGGTCCGCCGATCTGAACCGCCTTGAAGTTGTCCGGGGAAATTCTGCCGTGGTCGTCGGTGACGCCGCCGCCGATTTCGTTGACGATCTCGCCGAGCGTGGTGCCGAACGGCACTTCAATGAGTCCGGTGTTCGCGACGTGTCCCGTGAGGGCGAAGGTTTTTGTGCCGGGCGATGTCGGCGTTCCGAGTTCGCGGAACTTCGCCGCGCCTTCACGCACGATGTAGGCGACCGTCGCCAGCGTCTCGACGTTGTTGATCACGGTCGGCTTGCCCCAGAGCCCGCGCTGGGCGGGGAAGGGGGGCTTGGGCATCGGCATGCCGCGTTTGCCTTCGATGGAGGCGATCAGCGCCGTTTCCTCGCCGCAGACGAATGCGCCGGCGCCTTCCATGATGTGGATCCGGAAGCTTCTGCCGGAGCCGAAGATGTTCTCTCCGAGAATGCCGACGCGTTCAGCGTCCTTCACCGCCGCGAGCATCCGTTCGACGGCAAGCGGATATTCCGCGCGGACATACACATAACCTTCCGTCGCCTCGATCGCGCGGGCGGCGATCATCATGCCCTCGATCACGGTGTGGGGATTGCCCTCCATGACGGAGCGGTCCATGAACGCGCCGGGGTCGCCCTCGTCGCCGTTGCAGATCACGTATTTGACGTCGTTCTTGGACGCGAGCGTGAGTCTCCATTTTCTGCCGGTCGGGAAGCCGCCGCCTCCGCGTCCCCGGAGTCCGGAGTCCTCGAGCACCTTGCAGACCTCCTCCGGCGTCATTTCCGTGAACGCCTTGCGGGCCGCCTCGTATCCGCGTTTTGCGATGTATTCGCTGATGCTGGCAGGTTCGATTGTGCAGTTCGCCAGCACGATGCGGTGCTGTCTCTTGTAGAACGGAATCTCGTGATCGCCGCGGTAGTGTTTGCCGTCGAGCGGGCTCTGATAGAGGAGGCGCTCGATCACGTTGCCGCCGAGAATTGTTTCATTGACGATTTCCGCGGCGTCGGAGGCTTTGACCTTTGTATAAAGAATGCCGTCCGGCTCGATGCGGAGAAGCGGACCCATCTGGCAGAAGCCCTGGCAGCCGCTCTTGGAGACGTAGTGGGAGTTTTCCTTGAGTTCCTCTTTTTCGAGGTCGGTATTGACGTTGAGGTTGTGTCTGGCGAGCTCTTCGAGGATGGCGTCGCGGACGGCGAGGGAGCCGTTCGCCACACAGCCGGTTCCGGCGCAGATGATGATCCGCTTTTTGACGCCGTCGAGCTTGTTCTTATAATCTTTCGCGCATACGTCGATGTCGATGGTCTTGTTGCACATAATAGAGGGGCGCTCCTTCCTTATTTCGACTGGGGTTTTTCTCTGGCGAGTACGTCGTCGATGATCCGGTCGACGTCGGCCGGGCGCACCTGACCGTGCACCTCATCGTTGACAACCATGACCGGCGCCAGTCCGCATGCGCCGAGACAGCTTACCGTGTCAACCGTGAACAGCATGTCGTCGGAGGAGTCGTGCCCCGGCTTGATGTTGAGCTTCGTCCGCAGCGCGTCGAGGATCGGCGTGGAACCCTTCACGTGACAGGCGGTCCCGTCGCAGAGTTTGATGATGTACTTGCCTTTGGGCTTGAGCGTGAAATGCGCGTAGAAAGTTGCCACGCCGTAAACACGGGCCGGCGGGAGCCCCACAGCCTTCGCCACGTAGCTGATCAGATCCTTGGAGAGCCATCTGTACCGGGCCTGGATGCCCTGAAGAATGGGGACCAGACGGGCCTTGTCATAATTGTTTTCCTTAAGGACCTCTTCCGCGTCCTGCATTCTCGCAGCGGTTTCCGCTGCCACTGTTGCCTTGTCCATCTTACCTCCTGACAATAATAAGATTGCGTTTCTTTTTCATTATCCATATATTTATTTTCATGCAAAAAACAATATCCCGCGCTTCCTGGGACAAGAAGGCGGGGCTTCCTCTGAGATCTGTATTTTTTTTCTTCCCGCTTCCGCTGCCGCGACGCATTTTGATTCCGTTACGGAAAACAGCCGTTTTTTCTCCGTGAAATGAAATCTTTCCAGCGGGGAAGTGCGACATGCGTAAAACAATAACGTGATTTATTTCACACAATAACTATACTTGCGTTAAAATATTTGTCAAGCGGAGAATTCAAACTTCCGGAAAGATTCTTTTCCCGACCGGGGTATTCACAGTTCAAATGCGGCAATGTCATAGGATTGTGCAGGATTGAAATTCGGAAATATTTCTTCTGTGAATAAAATCACAATAAAAACATCTTCCGATCCCCGCGGGAAGGACGGAGGATTTTCCCTTTTTTTCCGCGGCATTTTATAAGAAAAAAATTTTTTTCATGAAAACAGGTTGATTTTGCAGTGCGAAGCAGTATTTTGAATCAAACAGCAACAGGAGTCTTGCTATGAGTCTGAATGTGAATCTGCCCCTTCTCTCCGCTGATGTATGGTATGGTTTCCGCCGTCGCATTTTCCAGTTCGGGGAATGCGAAGCATGGCTGGTTGAACCGGAACAGCCGGCGCCGGGCATGCCGTGGACCTGGTGCATGGAGTGGCCGGACGCGTTTGTCAGACGGACCGGAGTGCCCGATCTTCTTGCGCGCGGTTTTCACCATGTGCATCTCGCTTTCAAAGAACGCAGATACGGCAATGACGAGTCGCTTGCGGTTTACCGGGAGTATCACTCCTTTCTGCGCGGCCTCGGGTTTGCGGAGAAAGCGAAACTGATCGGCCTGAGTTTCGGCGGACTCTACAGCCTGCGTTATGCCGCGGAATACCCGGTGATGGTTGACCGTATCTATCTGGACGCGCCGTTGTGCTCGTTTTACAAATTCCACCGCATGGATCTGGTCCGTTCTCCCTATGCCATCCCGGAGGATTACGACGCGGAACACGATCCGCGCATGCCTCTGAACCGTACAGACCGACTTGCCGGAATCCCGATGCTTCTGATTTACGGCGCGGACGATCTTGTCGTTTCTCCGCAGGAGAACTGCGAGCTTCTGCTTACCCGTCTGCGGCGGCACGGAGCCTCTGTCCGGGTTATCAGACGCCCGTCCTGGGGACATCATCCGCACGGACTGGATGAGCCGGAGGAAATCGTTTCCTTCCTGTCGGAATGAAAAACGCCGCAGGCACAGGTTCATGATTCGGAATCTTTGCTGCGTTCTGTATCCGTGCTCAGACTGACCGGAGAAATCATTCGGAAAGATATGGAAAATGGATGAAAGAGGAAAACAGTTAAACATTCTCTCCCTGCGGGAAAATCCGGAGGCGCTGGAGCGCTTTGCCGATTTCTTTTCGGCGGCCTGGAGCAGAAGAGAATTTTACCGCGACTGCATGAAGGCGTGTCTGACGTCGGAATCTCCTCTGCCGCAGTGGTATCTGCTGGAAAACGGAGAGGGGGAAACGCTTGGCGGCGCGGGACTGGTCATCAGCGATTTTACCGCGCGCGGCGATCTCTGGCCGTGGCTGTGCGCACTTTTCGTCGGTGAAAAGCATCGCGGTCGGGGATATGGCGCGATGCTGATTTCCCATTTGAAACGGGAAGCCGCACGTTTGGGATACCGTGAGATTTTTCTCTGCACGGGACATACCGGATATTATGAGAAATACGGTTTTGCCTTCCTCGGCAATGCGCTTGAGGTTTCCGGAGAATCGTCGCGGATCTATCGCGCGGAAACACTCCCGGACTGGGAGTATCTGATCCTTGCGGCGGAGCAGAGGCTTTCTCCCCGGACGCTTTCCCCGTTTCTTGAGGCGGGAGGGGTGGCTTCCGCGCTTCTGACGGAGCGCGGAAGCGTTTACCGCGGCGTCTGCATTGACAGTGCCTGCTCGCTTGGAATGTGCGCGGAGCGCGCCGCCGCAAGTGCCATGATTTCCGCCGGAGAATCCCGTGTTTCGAAACTGATCTGCCTGATGCGTTCCGGCGAACCGGGGCTGCCCTGCGGCGCATGCCGCGAATTTTTCATGCAGCTGGATCCGGCGAACCGTGAAATGGAGATTCTCGTCTCCTTTCAGGAGGGCGTGCCGCATACGGTGAAACTCGGAGAGCTTCTGCCGTCCTGGTGGGGAGAAACACGTTTTTCTCCCGCACCATGAAATGCAATGGCGGGAGTCCCTGGTTGGTTTCTTGCGCCCGGGCAGGAGTTATTTCACGGCGAGCATCCGTTCAATCGGGAGCACCGCGCGTTCCATGAGTTCCGGAGAGAGTTCAATGACGTTGCGCATGTCGGCGAGCGCGTCGGCGACCTCCCGCAGCGTGATTTTCTTCATGTTCGGGCAGAGCATTTCCGGCTGGAGACAGAAGAATTCCCTGCCCGGATTTTCCTTTTGCAGACGGTGCAGTATCCCGGTTTCCGTTCCGATGATGAACTGCGTTTTTGCCGATTCGCGCACATGGCGGAGAATCCCGCCGGTGCTGAGGGAATCGTCCGCCTCGGCGACGACTTCGGGCGTGCACTCCGGATGGACCAGGACCTCCGCTTCCGGATGCAGTCTGCGCGCCTCCCGGACCATCTCCACAGTCACTTTGTTGTGCGTCGGGCAGAAGCCTTCCCAGAGTTCCATCGGGCGGTTGAGCTTGTTGCGCATGTTCGCCCCGAGATTCCGGTCGGGGAGAAACATGATTTTCTTTTCCGGCGGAATGGAGCGGATGATTTTTTCCGCATTCCCGGAGGTGCAGCAGATGTCCACCTGCGCCTTGACTTCGGCGGTGCTGTTGACATAGGCGACAAGCACCGTGTCGGGATTCGCTTTCCTGTAGGCGGCGACCTCGGAGGGATCCGCCATGTCCGCCATAGGGCAGCCGGAATAGAGGTTCGGCAGAAGAACCGTCGAGTGCGGAGAGAGCAGTTTCGCCGTCTCGGCCATGAAGCGCACGCCGCAGAACACGATGACCGGAGCCTTGATCTCCTTGGCACGGATGCTCAGCTCCAGCGAGTCGCCGGTGAAATCGGCGATGTCCTGAATGTCGCCGGTCACATAGTTATGGGCAAGTATGACGGCGTTGCGCTCCTTGCGCAGCGTCGCGATTTCCTGGGCGGTTGTCGGCATCTTCTGTTTCCTCTTGCTTTGTTTGCTTTTTCCCGTAATATACTCCTTGAAAAGAAAATGAAAAGCTGTATTTTACTTTTTATGCCGTTTTCCATTTTTTACGCGAAACAGAGGACAATATGAGGGATTCCGAACTGGAACAGCTTCTTGCGCTTTCCGAACCGGCTGCAATTGCGGCGCTTTACGCCGATGCCTACCGGATGAAACTCGAGTATGTCGGGAAACGCGTCAGCATCCGCGGGCTGATTGAAATCAGCAACATCTGCCGGAAAAACTGCTACTACTGCGGAATCCGCTCCGGCAACGGAAAGGTGGAACGCTTCCGGATCTCCCGGGAGGAGATTCTCGATACCGTGTTATGGGCATACCGCCACCATTTCGCCTCGCTTGTGCTTCAGTCCGGCGAGGTCGCCTCGGAGGCGTTCACGGCATTCATCGAGGAGATCGTCCGGGAAATCTGCGCACGTACAGATAATGGCATGGGGATCACGCTATCCCTCGGGGAACAGACGCGCGAAACCTACCGGCGCTGGCGGGAGGCGGGCGCGGCGCGTTATCTGCTGCGGATCGAGGCGTCCGATCCGGAACTCTACCGGAAGCTGCATCCCGCGGATCACAGTTACGAAGCGCGCACCGCTTGTCTGCGCATGCTCCGCGAACTTGACTATCAGGTCGGAAGCGGCGTGATGATCGGGCTTCCCGGGCAGACGATCAGACATCTTGTAAAGGACCTGCGTTTCTTTCAGGAATACGATATCGACATGATCGGCATGGGGCCCTACATCCCGCACGAGGACACGCCGCTCGGCGCGGGGCTCCGTCTGACGGAGGACTACCGGAAGCACCAGCTTGAACTCGGCTTGAAGATGATTGCCTGCGCGCGCCTTCTGCTGCGGGATGTGAACATCGCTTCGACGACCGCGCTTCAGGCTCTGGACCCGCGGGGGAGGGAGCTCGGGCTTCTTGCCGGCGCGAACGTCATCATGCCGAATCTGACCGACACCGCCTATCGTAGCGGCTACCGGCTCTATGCGGGAAAACCCGGACTTGACGAGAGCTCCGAATCCAGTCTGGAAGCATTGACGAAGAGCGTGGAGGCCGTCGGCGAGACGATTCTCTGGGACGCTCCGGGCGATTCGCTTCATTATTTCCGGCGTCATTGACCCCGCGCCGTTCCTGTGATTCCATCTTTTCAACACCGATCCATTGTGCCTGCACCGGATTTCCGGTGAAGGATCCGGAAAAACACTTCCCCTGCGGATGGTCACGGATCCTCCGGCCGGCCCTGCTTAATCCTTCCGGAAAGAGGGCGTTGAACTGGAGGTGGTTCCGATATTTTTTTTAGTGGTATATATCACTTTTTTTAAAAGAAATTATCTATTTCACTCTTGAAAAACTCCTCGATTTCGGTATAATATTATTCAGAAGCGGAAAGGATTTGCGAGATGTTGAGTTTGAAAGAACTGCCCGCAGATGTTGACGGCGGCATTCTGCCGAAGTATCTGATTCTGGCGGAACATCTGGAACAGTGGATTCTCAATGAGAATCTTCCCGCCGGGACCAGACTTCCGGGCAACCGTCTTCTTGCGGAGCATTTCCGGACCACGCCTCTTACCATCGGAAAAAGTCTGAACGAGCTGGCGCGGAAAGGGCTTCTGGAACGGAGAGTCGGGGCCGGTACTTTCGTCGCAAATTCCGCTCAGGTGTCCAATCGGAGAATCGGGATCATCTGTCATGAGATCATTTGTCCGGATACGGCTTATATTTCTCCTGTCATTCATAATTTTTATGAATACTGGGAACAGCGCAACTGCCGGCTGATTTCTCTGAAGGGAGGGCCGAAGGATTATGAACGCCTGATTCAGGAGTTTGAACTGGACGGGATCATGGTTCTGGTTCCCCGTGAAAGCTTCTTTGAAAAAATCCAGCAGATTTACAAATCCGGATATCCGATTGTCTCTATCGGTTTCGCCATTCCGGAACTTCCGGAAATTTCATTCGGGAGCAACCATGAGAAGGCGATGGAGTCGGCGATTGATTATCTGCACTCCCTCGGCCACCGCCGCATTGGCTTCATCGCCACTGATCTCAAAAACAACAGCAATCAGATTTATCAGCGCGGCTATGCCGCGGGAATGTGGAGAAACGGACTTCCGGTAAACCCGAACTGGCATCTGGGAGCAAACGGACAGAAACAGCTGGTGGAGGATTTGAAGAAAATCATCGGACAGCCTGATTCTCCCACCGCTTTCGCCATTACCGAGGTTTCGCAGGTGCTGCTGATTTACAATACCTTGCGGGATCTGGGGATCCGGATTCCGGAGGAGGTGTCCCTGGTGGGATTCAATGATGTCGATTATCTGGCAGAGTTGTCGCCGCCGCTCACGGTGTTCCGGCAGCAGATTGAGGCATTCACGGGACAGGCGGCGCTCCAGCTGGAAAATATGATGCGCCATCTGCCGCTGATGAATGTTGACCGCAATCAGGCGATTCCCGAGCTGATTGAGCGGAAATCCTGCCGCCGTATTCTTGAGGAAGGAACGGGCGGCGGAATATGAATGGAACATATGAGCATTTTATTTTATATGGAAGATAAAATCAGGAAAGGACAGCCGGATGAAAACTGTTTTTGAGAATCGTTCGCCGAGGAAAGAGGGGAATCCTCACAGGAAGCTCTGCGGACAGAAATTCACTCTGATCGAGCTGCTGATCGTGATTGCGATCATCGCCATTCTCGCTGCCATGCTGCTTCCTGCTCTGAATGCCGCGCGGGAGAAAGCCCGTTTCATCTCCTGCAGCAACCAGCTGCGGCAGATGGGGAACTGGTGGCAGAACTATGCGGACCAGAATTCGGATTATCTCCTGCCGCTCAGAATTTCCCTGGGCGGGGTTCTTTATTTCTGGTATGAGGCCATGACACATGCTGATTTCAATCTGGGAATGCCGGGAACGCCGGCGGTTTCACTGAAGAGAAACGCCGCGGAATATCCCGCCCGCTACTTCAGCTGTCCCAGCCACAAACTGCAGACGGGTTATGACCATAATTATTTTTATCAGGCCCCTTTCCATCTCTCTTACGGATACAACCCCGGATTCCGGTTCGGCTACGGGGCGGGAAGTCTTGGCGTCATGACCTTGTATGTTTCCGAGCGTCTTCAGAAATTTTCCCAGGCCGGAAAGACGGCGATTTCCAGAATTCCGGTCATGGGAGACAACTGGAGTCTCAATTTTCCCATGCACCAGAGAAACGAATCAACACAGACATGGCGGATTTTTCTGGGAAATACCGCGGCTTACCCGCTGTCCGTCGGCGCTTACCGCGCCCACTCCGGCGGAATGAATCTTCTCTGGGGCGATTTGCATGTGTCCGCCAATAACTCATTCGATCTGAATCTGTTTCCCTGGATTCCGTGATACGCGCGGCAATTCTTGTTCAACCATACAGGAGGTTTTTTTGATGTTTTACGGTATTCATTCAAAACTGCTGCCGGGTTTTCTCGTCTGCTGTGCCCTGTCATTTGCCGTGTCCGGCGCATCTCCCGAGAGGCGTCCGAAACTGATTGAGTTCAGCTGGTCGAGTCCGACAACCGGATTCCTGCGGAAGAATATCCGGACAATGGAGGCGAACGCACCTTATGACGGAATCGGCATCCATGTCATCGGGGAATTTGAAGCCGACGGGAAAAAACAGTTAGCCACGCATTTCAACATCTTTGACGCCACTCCGTGGGAAATCGGGTATTTCGCCAAAGCTGTGGAGGATTTGAAGCATACCCGCTTTGAAAAGTTCACCGATAACTTTATCCGGACGACCGCCACGCCCGGAACAGTGGATCTGTTTTCCGACCGCGAATGGAAGATCCTGTGCGATAAATTTGCCATCATGTCAAGAATCGCCAGGGAATGCGGAATGAAAGGGCTCTCCTTTGACATTGAGGCGTATAAACATCCCCTGTTTGATCCCGGCCCCTATTTCAGGAAAGGGTATTCCTATAAGGAAGTCGCCGCAAAAATGAGGCAGAGGGGAAAAGAATTTTCCCGTGCGGTTTTCAAGGAATATCCGGATCAGACATTTTTCTGCTTCTTCTGGCTCAGCATCTGTCTGAATCATACCCAGCCGGGGACCAAATACGCATTGTTTTATCCCTTTCTCAACGGTTTTTACGAGGAACTTCCGCCGGAGGCCACCGTCATTGACGGCAACGAGTTTAACGGTTATCAGGCAAATTCGAGGGAAGATTTTCAGGCATTGCGGATCCGTGAGGGAGAGTCGCGCTGCCTGGCCTTTCTGGAACCAGCCAACCGTCAGCGCTTTTTCCGCCAGACACAGCCTGCTCCCGCATTTTATCTGGATTCCTATCTCTGCCCGAAAATCTGCCGCGCGGAAAAGACTTTTCATAAGACATTGCCGGAGGGAACCGGAAATCTGGTGGACCATCTGCATCGGAATCTGCAGCTGGCTGCGGAAGTCACGCCGCAATATATCTGGACATGGGGACAGGAAGGGAGCTGGTGGCCCTCAAAATACCGCCTTTGGGAGACGCTTGCCCCCGGCGCTCATGACGCCGTTGCGCTTTTCCGGGATCCCGTTGCCTATGCGGGGAAAAAAATTGCCCGGAAGAAAACGGAAAATCTTGTCCGGAATCCGGATTTTGAGCTGCCCTCCGGGGAAAACGGCGCCATTCCCAGCTGGACTTTCTGGCAGCCGTATGACTTTCTGAAGAAATCCGTGGAACTCAAACTTGTTCCGGGAGAAGGATTCGGCCGGGCGGCATTTCTTCAGAGTGTCTATTCCGGGTGTCTTGTGCAGACGGTAAAAAACATAAAACCCGGTTTCCGTTATCTGGTTACTGCCGCCGGAAAGGGAAAACATATTCAGCTGTTTGCCTCATTTAATTCCAGGCGCGGCAAATGGGATGGACGGACCGGAAAACATCTGATGGTGTTTTCCGACGGTGGACCTTCCGGATGGCGATCGGCAAAAGCGGTCATCACGGCTCCTCCGGATGCGGAGAGCCTGGGACTCCTGCTGATGAATCTCGGCGGCGAGGCGTGGTTTGACCGCATCGGCGTATATGAGCTTTAGTGGTTTCCGGAATACAGCGCCCTCCGGTGCCGGCCGTCTTTCCTGTTTCCCGGTGGATCACGCACAATAGATCCGTCAGTCGACGAACAGGTCGCGGCTGGCGAATTTCGGGTCGCAGGTCAGGTTGATTCCCAGCTTCCGGAGACCGGCTTCGTCGCCGGGGGTCGGCAGATGGGAAATGTGCATTTCGCATCCCGCGAGCTTTCTCAGCTGATTCATCGCCTGTTTCGCAATGGGATTGGTCGTTGTACTCACGCTCAGCGCAATCAGGGTTTCGTCAAGGTCGAGGCTGACCCTCCGGCTTTTGAGAATGTTGCGCTTGAGCATCGCGACCGAGCTGATGACTTCGGGCGCAATCAGCATTTCCGGATCAGGAATCTTCGCGAGTTTTTTGACTGCGTTCAGAATACAGCTGGAAGCCGCGTGCATCAGCGGAGAATTCTTTCCTGTGACGACCGTTCCGTCCGGGAGCTGGAGTGCCGCGCCGCAATAGAATCCGTCGTTTCCTTTTCCTTTTGTGGATGCCGCGGCGATTGCCGCTTCGCGCGCGGGAGCGACGACACTCCGGTCCTCGTCATGGAGTCCGAGATTGTCCATCAGGACCTTGACGCGCTCGACGGTTTTACGGTCCGCCGCGCCGATGGCGTATTCGCACTGGTAGCGGAAATAGCGCCGGATGATCTCCTGTTTCGCCGCCTCGCAGACAACCGCGTCGTCTGTGATTGCGAATCCGACGCGGTTCACTCCCATGTCCGTCGGGGATTTGTATGCCTGATCCGGCCCCATGATCCGTTCGCAGATGCGGCGCACGACGGGGAAGATTTCGATGTCGCGGTTGTAGTTGATCGTGGTCGTGTGATAGTGTTCCAGATGGAAGGGATCGACCATGTTGATGTCGCCGATGTCTGCGGTAGCGGCCTCGTAGGCGATGTTGACCGGATGGTTCAGCGGGAGGCTCCAGACGGGGAAGGTCTCGAACTTCGCGTAACCCGCCGCGACGCCGCGTCTGTATTCATGATAGACCTGTGATAGACAGGTTGCCATTTTTCCGCTGCTCGGCCCGGGACCGGTGACGATGACGATCGGCTTGTCGCTTTCAATGTATTCATTGGCGCCGTAGCCTGCGTCGCTGACGATCAGGTCGACGTCCGTCGGATAGCCCCGGATCGCGCGGTGCTTGTAGACGCGGATGCCGCGGCGGTCGAGCTTGTTGATGAAGCTGTTGACGGCGGGATGATCCTCATAGCGGGTCACGACGACGGCCTTGACCGAGATGTCCCATTCACGCAGATTGTCGATGATGCGCAGCGTGTCCGCATCGTAGGCGATTCCGAAATCGGCGCGGATCTTCTTGCGTTCGATGTCGCCGGAGTAGATGCAGATGACCACGTCGATCTTGTCCTTGAGGCGCTGGAGAAGCTGGAGCTTGACGTTCGGATCGAAGCCGGGGAGAATGCGCGCGGCGTGAAAGTCGAATGCGAGCTTGCCTCCGAATTCGAGATAGAGTTTGTTGTCGAAGCGGCCTGCCCGCTTGAGAATTTCCTCAGACTGCTGCTGAAGATACAACGAATTGTCAAAACCGATTCTGCCCATAGTTTCCCCGTCGGATTTTTCTGATTTCTGCAAACCTGAAAATATAATCCGTATTCCTGATTTCTTCAAGAGTTCCCGGTAATTTTCCTTCACCGAAAAAGCCTTTTTCCGCATCCCCTGCTCATGAATTGCAAAAAGCTCCCCGGGCGAATCGCTCAATTTCCTTACGGTTCGGAATTTCCGGTTTGCAATCGTTTTTTTCTATGCTACTGTAGTTCTGCTGCAGGATAGGGGGCAATGCTACTCAAGCGAAGAATGCAAGCAGAAAATTGAGTCCCTTCTGAACCGCCCGGTGAGCAGGAATGCCGTCCTGTAAAAGCGGGGAGTATTGCATCAATGATATTCCTGAAAAAAGGAAAAAATCTTTTATGCGTTATTATTTTGCAGATCAGATTGAAAATAAGATTTTTGAATTACTCTTAATTGAGTTGCTGGACTATTGTAAAACTTTTTCGCTCATTTGGCGAAATGAGTATTATGATTGCTGCTGGAAAGAATATCATGATGAAGTGATTGCAAATCTGGAACCGTTTATGGTCAGGCAGGAGAGGGTTTTTGCCTGGCCGGGGACAAAGATTGCCGGGGATATTCCTGCTTCGCAGTATATATTTGACTTCACAGAAGAGTCCTTGAATGTTCTGCTGAAATATCTTTCCTTTTATTCCTGCCGGGGATTTGAAGACTTTTCTCTTCAGGATCAAAACAATATTCCGGTTCTCACGACCATTTTCCATGAGCATACGGCCTGGTTGGATATGGAAGATTCTGTCTGTCAGAATCTGATTCTGGAGATCCCCCTGCTGAAAGATTTTTTAGTCAAATCGGAAACCTGTGCTCCATCCTATGCTGTGGTCCGTATCAATCACAATATGGACTGCACTTCCTCCTGTCATCCGATCGGGATTATCAGGTTTTTTGATACCGAGGAAAGGGCGGATGCTTTTTGTGAGGCACTGGAGGAATTGAAAAGTTCAGAATGTTTTCATATGGTTGTCCCTTTTTTCGGTGAACTTCCCCAAAAAACTCGTTCCATACAGTAATTGAAGGTTTCATTCATGGGAACCTTTACGACTCCGGGAGGATTCATTCTGCATTCCAATACCGGACGCCGGATGAAGTCTGTTTCGGAACTTGTAATCGGCAGACAAAGGGGATATAGTAAACCAAAGGCTTTTACACCAATCTTCCTGTAAAATATTGTCCCCCCTGGGGAAGAGGCGCAATGAAAGATTTTGTCAAAATAGAATCAACGAAAGATTTGGAAGCATTTCATAAACGTTATCTTTTCTGTGATGGCCTAGTCAAAAATATTCATTACTGTATGGCAGACAAGTCCTTGTTTCTGACGATAGAATGCAGAGACAGTAAGGCGCAATGGCTGCTCTTAACGGTATTAATCAATGGTGTCAGTGGCGTTCGTTTCCTTGAAAGACAGGGGAATCAGGAGATCATCTCCAGTGGATTACGCATCATAAAAATTCAAAATACGGGATATTTATTAACTTTGGATGATGAAGCTATAGAAGAACCTCAGACTTTGCAAAAGGAAGGAGATTTTGTTGTTGTCGGTGATACAATTTCTTATCATGAAAACTATCATTGGTGTAAGTCACAGTAAAGATGAGGGAAAATAAGATGGGAATATCATTTTCAACTGGCAAAGATAAACTTCAAATAGAATTACCGAAGAAGTTTGTGTTGAAGGATATGTCGCAATCTGCCGGACTGTCCGGCTACGATCAAAAGGTATGATCACATTATCAAAGATATGGAGTATCCGCTGTTTTGTGCTCATTCACTTCTGAAGGTCCTGTCCGTAAAAAACAGAGCTTTCCATGCTTCCGGCTGGCATTCTTCCGCACGAGGGGATATATTACGGTCTTCGGGGAAGCCGGACGGCTTCCGTCTGATGTCTGTTGTATTCCGCTGTATCCGGGAGGCGTATTCCGATGAACGGGAAAATCGTTGTTTTGTTTCTGGCGCTGGCTGTTCTGATGCCTGCCTTCTGCGATGAGGAGGAGCCCGTAGACAAACTGCGGACTGAGGCGCAGTCCGGAAAACTGGATGCGTGCTTTTACCTCGGCAACGAGTATTTTTACGGGGAGAACCGGAAACAGAATTTCACACTTGCCGCACACTGGTACCGCAAAGCGGCGGAAGGCGGGATTCCCGAGGCGCAGTTCAATTATGCGCACTGTCTCGAAACCGGGCGCGGAACGGAAAAAGATCTTTTTGCCGCCTATCAGTGGTACCGGAAGGCGGCGGACAGAAATTTCAAGCCGGCGCTTTACATGTGTTCCCGTCTGATTGCCTCCGGGATTTATTCCAAGGATGGTAAAACGCTCCTGCGTCCCTCGCAGGCGGGTGCGCTGGAGATTCTCGAACGGCTTGCCGCGCAGGAGTTCGAGGCGGCGGAACTGGATCTGGCGTCCTATCTGCTCCGCCGTGATTCCCCGCTTGCGGAAAAGGCGCGCGCTTTTTCGATTCTTTCCAAGGTCACCGCCCGCAAAAAGTTCGATCCCGCCGCACTTAGGATGCTGGCGGATTGTTACTACGGGGGATTCGGCTGTCCCACCGATCCGGATAAAATGGTCGAGCTCCTGACCCGTGCTTCCGATCTTGGCGACGCCGAAGCCAAAGCCAAGCTCGGATTCCTGTATGAGTCGGGGCGGCTTGTTCCCGCTGATCCGGAGAAAGCTACTGCTCTCTACCGTTCCGCCGCGGAAATGGGGCACCCGATGGGACAGTTCAAATATGCCGAACACCTCGCAAAAGGAGAACCTTCCGCCGATCGGCAGAAGGAGGCGCTGAAGTGGTATCGCAAATCCGCCGATCAGCGCTGTGCCCAGGCGCTTTTCAAACTCGCTTTATTCTATTTTGACGGTTCTTTCGGCATGGACAAGGATAAACAGCTCGCCGCACAGCTTTTTTACGAGGCGGCACAGCTCGGATATACGCGTGCGCAGTTCAATCTGGCGGTCATGTTCGAGAAAGGGGACGGTTTGAATAAAGACCTCTATGCCGCCTTCTTCTGGTTCATGCAGGCGGCACAGCGGCAGGACCCGGCGGCACAGCGGCGCGTGGCGCTCTGCTATGCCGAGGGCATCGGGGTGGATAAGAATACGGTGAAGGCGCAGGAGTGGCTGCTTCGGGCCGCGCAGAACGGTGACATGATCGCGGCAAAAATGCTGGAAACCTCCCGTTTCTCCGTCTGGTGAAATCCGGCGAGTCAGGACTTATTTTTTCTGCTGCGGCGCGGCGGCGGGAATCTTCTTTTTCTGATCTGCTTCAATGGCTTTTCTCAGTTCCGCCTGCAGTTCCGGCAGATGTTTGAGGACGGCATTCTGTCCGATCTGGGCGGAACGCAGCGTCAGTTCCGGTGTTTTCTCCACGAGCTTCTTTCCAAGCGGAGTCTGGTAAAAGGCGGTCAGTTCCCGGATTTCCTCCGGCGTGAAGAGATCCAGATAAATATCCGCGAGCTCTTTTTTCAGCATGTCAAAGGTCAGGTATTTATCGAAGAACTTCACGAAAACCTGTTTGTAGTGGGCAAGCTGGGGGGCTGATTTGAGCTGCAGATTCAGCATCCCGTTTTTCATCGACTCGAACTGCTTCCTGGTATTCATGGTTTCCAGAAGCGTGTATGCCTGATCGTATTCCGCCTTCGTATAGACTTTTCCCGCGGGAATTTCCGCTCCGGCAATCAATCCCGCGGTCAGTATCAGAGCCAGTGCCGAAACCCATTTGCGGATATTTCTCAATTTTTCTTCCTCCATGATTATGATCTCGTTTCCCGATGTTGTTGTTCCGCATTGAGGGAATATATCTGCAAACGGATCAGGTGCAAGCAGGAGAATGGGAAAAGAGGGAAAAAGTTTTCTTCCGTGCAGGAGTGCATCAGTTCGTCATTTTTTGCCGAGGACGCCTTGCAAAAAGGCAAAGACGGATGTACACTAGATAAACAGGAAAAATGCAATCGGAAGAAAATGATGTTGAATAAAATTCAGGACGGAACGGTCAGGCTTGCGCTGATCGGACTCGGATATGTCGGACTGCCTCTTGCCGTGGAGTTCGGAAAGCGCTTTGACACCATCGGCTTTGACGTCAAGGAGGAGCGGCTCGACATGCTGCGGCGCGGGGAGGATGTTACGCTGGAAACCACGCCGGAAGATCTTGCCGCCGCTGTCCGTCTGCGCTATACATCCGATCCGGAGGAGATGCGCGACCGGGATATTTTCATTATAACGGTCCCGACTCCGGTCGACCGTTACAAGCAGCCCGATCTGGGACCGCTTTACCGCGCCAGCGAAACCGTCGGAAAAGTAATGCGTCCGGGAGCGGTCGTGATCTATGAAAGCACGGTGTTTCCCGGCTGCACGGAAGAGGAGTGTGTTCCGGTCCTGGAAAAATACAGCGGACTGAAATTCAATTCCGATTTTTTCTGCGGCTACAGCCCGGAGCGGATCAATCCAGGCGACCATGAACATACCCTGACGAAAATTCTGAAAGTCACCTCCGGATCGACTCCCGAAACGGCGGATGCTGTGGATGCGCTTTACAATTCCATCCTGACCAGGGGCACTTTCCGGGCGAGCAGCATCAAGGTGGCGGAGGCGGCAAAGGTCATTGAAAATTCCCAGCGTGATTTGAACATCGCTTTCGTCAATGAGCTTTCGAAGATCTTCCGGCTGATCGGCATCGATACAAACGAGGTTCTTGCCGCGGCGGGAACGAAATGGAATTTTCTCCCGTTCCGGCCGGGACTTGTGGGAGGACACTGCATCGGCGTGGATCCTTATTACCTCACGCACAAGGCGCAGGCGCTCGGTTATCTGCCGGAGGTCATTCTCGCCGGGCGCCGGATCAATGACGGCATGGGGCAGTACATCGCGGCGGAAGTGGTGAAGCTGATGATCCGCAAGGAGCAGAGGATTGCCGGCGCACGCGTAATGGTAATGGGAATTACATTCAAGGAAAACTGCCCGGACATCCGGAATTCCCGCGCGATTGATGTTGTGAAGGGACTTTCCGATTTCGGCTGCAGGGTGACGATTTTCGATCCCTGGGCGGATCCCGCCGAGGTATTGCGCGAATACGGACAGGAGTCCGTGCGTGACGCTTCTCTGCTTCCGGAAAACGGGTATGACGCAATGGTCTTTACTGTGGCGCACCGGCAGTTCGCGGACTTCGACTTCCGGCGTTTCCTCAAGGACGGGGCGGTTGTTTTTGATGTCAAAGGGTTTCTGCCGAGGGAAAAAGTGGATGGACGGCTGTAAGATGAATGCATCGCTGGAACATGCGAAAATTCTTGTAACCGGGGGAGCCGGATTCATCGGTTCCAACCTGATTGAAGTGCTGCTTGCAAAAGGCTGCTCTGTGGTCTGTCTGGATAATTTCATCACGGGAAAGCGGGAGAATCTCGCGCCGTTCCGGGAGAATCCCTCCTTCCGCCTGATCGAGGGGGACATCCGAGATCAGGCAACCTGCCGCGCGGCGCTTGAGGGTGTTGATCTGGTCCTGCATGAGGCCGCGCTCGGATCCGTGCCGCGCTCCATTGCAGATCCCGTTACGACCACGGAGATCAACATCACGGGTTTTGTCAATATGCTTTTTGCATCGGTCGAGGCGAAAGTGAAGCGTTTTGTCTATGCGGCAAGCTCCTCCACCTACGGGGACAGCCGGGAGCTGCCCAAGGTCGAGGACCGGATCGGGAAACCCCTCTCTCCCTATGCGGTCACCAAATATGCGAACGAGCTTTTCGCGGAGAACTTCAGTTCCATTTACGGAATCGAAACGATCGGGCTTCGCTATTTCAATGTATTTGGAAAACGCCAGGATCCCTTCGGCATGTATGCCGCGGTTATTCCGAAATTCGCGATGAGCCTGATCCGTCATGAGCAGCCGCGGATCAACGGGGACGGTTCCTACTCCCGGGACTTCACCTTTATCGACAATATCGTTCAGGCGAATCTCCTTGCGTTGACGGTCCGGAACCACGCGGCTCTCAATACCGTCTACAATGTTGCATTCGGCGAGCGGACGACGCTGACGCGCCTGTTCGAATTCCTGCGCGAGGATTTTTCCGCTTTCGATCCGGAAATTGCCCGTATCGAGCCAGTCTACGGACCGGAAAGAAACGGGGACATTCCCCATTCTCTTGCGGATATATCCAAGGCGCGGCGTTTGCTTGGGTATGCGCCGGAGGTGAATGTCAGAGAGGGACTGCGCCGGACCTCACGCTGGTATTTCGACCATCTTCGTCCGATGGACGGACACTAGTTTGCGCGTGACATACCGCTTCCGGGAAATCTCCGCACTTCCGCAATCCGCCAATGATCTTTCGCATCCGCGTTACGGCAGAGGATCACTTTTTCTGTTTTTTGTATGACTGCAAGGCTTTCGCAAGCTGATCTGGACAGGAGGTGGGTTTTCCTCCGCACCGGACGCCGGAAAGGGTTTTGATCACATCGTCGATCTCCATGCCGCGCACCAGCTTCGAGATGCCGATCAGATTGCCCGGACAGCCGCCGATGAACTCCAGCGATTCGATCCGATTGTCTCTGATTCCGATTTCAATCGCCTCGCTGCAGACAAGTTCGGAGGTCCGGTAGATGAATTTTTCCGTCTTGGATTCGCTCATGATGTTTTTCTCCTGTTTATCGGGCGTATTATAGCACGTTTCAACGGAATTGTTATGGTGATATTCTTTTTTTTTCTTGATTTTTTTCCTCTCGCGTTTACAGTAGAGGAAAACGGCCTTTCTGAAATCCATACCGGAAGCGGAGAAGATGAAACAGTTCCTGTGTAGAAAACGGTTCTTTTTTGTGATTTTCAGCGTGATTTGCGCCGTTTGCGTGATTTGTATCGCTCCCCGTCTCTGTTCCCTGATTCACGTCTCCTCGTATCTGAATCTGAAAAGCGGCAATGTCCGGACCGTCTGCAGAATAGCGGGGATTACGATCCGCGAGAGAGAGGAAACGTCCGTTCTTTCTTCCCGTCTGCCCGCATACGGGTTGACTCCGCGTCCGGAGTGGCTGCATATCCGGGAAAAGCACGGATTCGGACGTCTGCATCTGAAAAACGGCAGGAGAATGATATACAGCAGACAAAAGACGGGCTATGGTCGATACCTAGTGTAACTCTTCCTGTGAATTCATACAAGGAGGCAACAGAACTCTACAAGAGGGAATGCCAAATCGATTACGAAAAACGCGGATGGGGCCGTGGAGACAGAAGGATATTTTGTACAGATGTTCGTAATCGTGCATCACAAGAAGACCGTCCCGTGTTGTTCCTTGCTACTGACATTAAGGATTTGAACACATCAATTGTAAGTGCTGTCACTCCATTTGGCTTCCAAACCGATGCTCATGATGGTGATGGATGTGGATATTTTCTTCAGGACGATTTCTTTCTGAAATTGCTTCCCAAAATAAAGCATGAAAAAGAGAAACAGTGGCCTTCAGATTACGTCGCATGTTTGAAGACCGTATTTGATGAGTTTTCTGGACCGAATGATGCATGGAATATTTTAAGCGCTCTTAACAATGCAGCAGACGACGATGATACAATTTCTCTTCAAAGATTCGAGTCAATTATAGGCCTTCCGAATTCATGCTCGAACAGGCTTCAAATACAGACTTTGAGAGAGCAGAGTTCAATGATTAAGACCATTGCAGATCTGCTCGCTTCTGGGCAACGAGATATTTTGTTTGAACGTTTGAATGAGACTCTCTCTGAAAATACCGAGCTCGTAGAATCCTTCCGTAATTATGTTCTTGAACGAAGTGCCATAACTTGCGGCTATACGGCTGCCGGATGTCTTACCGTCATGCTCAATGTGCATAAATATCCGGTTCCCTCCCGCCAGTCCGAAGCGGAAAAAAAGATGCTGGCCTATGCGGAACAGCATCATGTAACTAGCTATTTGAAAGCGGGCAGTGCCGCCGGGAAACTTACCACTTCTAAGCAAAGTTGCATAAATTTATATTGTAATATTGAAAAGGTGTGGTATGTTATCTGTAACTCCAACAGAAGAGGAACAGATGAAGACAATTCGTATTCAAATAACGGACCAGGAACGTCAAAGGTTGCTGGAATTGCG
>CASEFP010000095.1 GCA_949287225.1 uncultured Lentisphaeria bacterium | reverse complement strand
TGAGTTGATTATATCGGCCGCCTGATCGAGTCCTGCGGCAAAACCGATCTGATACCTGAAATCGCCGATACCGGGTGCGACACGCGGCGCCTTCAGCAGTTCGGAGACGGCACTTTCGCGTTCGTTCCGGATCAGATCAAGAATTTCCTTGAGTTTCAAATCCATATCAGACTCCAGAAAAAAAAGAAGTTTTTATAGAATCATTGGGCGAAAAAAAAACGGAAAAAGGGCTGAAACAGCCTCATTTTTCCGAACCAAAACAGAAAATTTGAAATGTAACTTCTGTTAACCTTCGGTGCATAGCCATGCATTTTGAAAAAGTGATTCCATATCTGCCGGTCGGGCATGTAATCTGGCGGGAAAAAGAAAAAACCCGTATGGAGTCTATCGCATCCAAACGGGATATTTTCGGCAACAAAAAAGCAACAAAATGGAAAAATCAGGAGCAGTATTTTTATTTGTAAGTGCTTGGTAATGAATGGTGCACCCGGCGAGACTTGAACTCACGACCTTCTACTCCGGAGGCAGACGCTCTATCCAACTGAGCTACGGGTGCGCTTGAACGAAGTTATATACTATACCACCGTTTTTTGAGTTATTCAACAGGAATTTTCTATAAAGAATGAATTTTTGTTTGTATCTATCTTTTTCTCAACTGAAATCCTCCGCTGACAAAACTCTGAGGTCCGAAATGGAATTCCACCCTGAAAAAGGCAGAGGTCCATTTTACTTCATGCCAGGAACTGGAATCCACGGATAAACTTCATGCGAAAATTCCTGTATCGGAATTCTTTTTCGACCAGAAAAAGAAAATATGAAATTCAAAAGAAAAAAACTTGAAATATTTCTTTTACGCTATATTTTACTATAAAATATATCATTAGAGAACTTTTAAAAGAGGAGATGATCAGATCATGACAGCAAGTAATGTGTTGGTGACGGGCGGCGCGCGCGGGATTGGCGCCGGAATTGTGAGAGCGCTTGCGCAGGCGGGGCACAATGTGGCGTTCTGCGGACGCGCGGAAGCGGATTCCTGTGCGGACTTTCTGGCGGAACTCAAAGAAAACTATCCGGGCAAATTCGCCTACTACCGCTGCGACGTATCCTCCGCAGCCGACCGCGAGGCGATGCTCGACGCGTTCGAAGCGGATTTCGGCGCGCTCGACGTGCTGGTCAACAACGCCGGCGTCGCGCCCGATGTCCGCGCCGATCTGCTGGAAATGAGCGAAGAAAGTTTCGACCGTGTGCTCGGGATCAATCTGCGCGGTCCCTTCTTCCTGACTCAGGCGGCGGCTAAACGCATCATCGCGAACCGGAACGATACCTTCCACTGCATCATCAACACCGGTTCCGTCTCGGCGGACTACGCGAGCATCAACCGCGGGGAATACTGTCTCTCCAAAGCGGGCGTCGCGATGGCGACCAAGCTCTGGGCGGTGCGTCTCGCCGATCTCGGAATCTGCGTTTACGAACTGCGTCCCGGCGTGATCCGCAGCGACATGACCAGCTGCGTCGCCGCGAAATACGACAAGATGATCGCCGACGGCCTGACGCTCCAGAAGCGCTGGGGCGAACCCGCCGACATCGGGCGCGCCGTCGCAATGCTTGTTTCCGGTTCGCTCGGCTATTCGACGGGGCAGGTCATCAACATTGACGGCGGCCTGACGATCGAACGCTTCTGAGGTGAGTTCATGGAGACGCTCAGAGTCAACACGCTTGTCATCGGCAGCGGTGCTTCCGGACTTGCCGCCGCAGTGCGTCTTCACGCGCTCGGCGTTACGGACTGCGTCGTATTCACCGAAGGGCTCCGGATGGGAACCTCGATCAACACGGGGAGCGACAAGCAGACCTACTACAAACTCGGGATGTACGGCGCGGAACCCGATTCCCCGCTCCTGATGGCGCGCGACCTCGCCGCGGGCGGATCGCTTCACGGGGACATCGCCCTGGTCGAAGCCGCGCTTTCCCCGCTTGCGTTCGGACATCTTGTCACGCTCGGCGTGCCGTTCCCGCACGATCCCTGCGGCCAGTACATCGGCTACAAGACGGATCACGATCCGAAGCGCCGCGCGACCAGCTGCGGACCCTACACCTCCCGCGACATGTGTCTTGCCCTGACTGCCGAACTCAAGCGCCGCGGCATTCCCGTCCGTGAGCACCGCGTGGCGGTCAAACTCCTGACAGACGCCGGAGGCACACGCACCGTCGGCGCCGTTTTCGTCAACAGCGACAGCGGAGAGTTTGAATGCGTGCAGGCGGAAAACATTGTTTTCGCGGTCGGCGGACCCGGCGGACTGTATGAGACAAGCGTCTATCCCAAGGTGCATACGGGCGCGATCGGACTCGCGCTCGAGGCGGGGGCGAAGGCCTGCAATCTCGCGGAATCGCAGTTCGGGCTCGCCTCGATCAAGTTCCGCTGGAATGTTTCGGGAAGCTACATGCAGGTGCTTCCGCGCTTCGTCTCCACGGACAGGGACGGCGGCGACGCAAAAGAGTTCCTGCGCGAATATTTCGCAACGCCTTCGGAAATGTACGACGCCATCTTCCTCAAGGGGTATCAGTGGCCGTTTGCGGCGGGCCATGTGCCGGGCTCCTCGCTGATCGACATCTTCACCTACATCGAAACGGTCGAGCGCGGACGGCGGGTCTGGCTCGACTACCGCACCGATCCCTCCGATCTGGATCTGCAGGCGCTGAACGAGGAGACGCGCACCTATCTGGAGCGCTCCGGCGCGCTGGGGGATTCTCCGCTGAAACGACTTGCCGTCCTGAACGCGCCCGCGATCGAGCTTTACCGGAAACACAAGATCAACCTCGAATCGGAAATGCTGGAAATCGCGGTCTGCGCCCAGCACAACAACGGCGGACTCGCCGGAAACCTCTGGTGGGAGTCGGTCAATCTGAAGCACCTGTTCCCGGTGGGCGAGGTGAACGGTTCGCACGGCGTGACGCGTCCCGGCGGGACCGCGCTGAACGCCGGTCAGGTCGGAGCGTTCCGCGCCTCGGAATTCATCGGGGCGAACTATCGGGAAAACACCTTCCCGCAGGAACAGTTCGACGCGATTCTGGAAAAGGAGCTCGCGCTCCTGAATGCGCTGCGCACCATTCCCGCCGCGCTGGACTGGAAAAGCGAGCGTGCCGCAATGCAGCACCGCATGAGCCGCGCGGGCGCATTCGTCCGTTCGACGGAAAATGTGACGGCCGCGCTGGACGAGGCTTACAAACAGGCAGCTTCGCTGAACGGGGACGGACTCGGAAATCTGGATGCGCAGTCGCTCTGCGAAGCACTGCGCAACCGCCAGCTCTGCACGGCACACATCTATTACCTGGAATGCATTCTGATGCAGATCGACTACATCGGCTCCCGCGGCGGTTCAATTGTGCTCTCGGAGAACGGGTGCGCGATTCATCCGGCGCTGGAGGCGAAGTGGCGCATGGCCGAAGAAAAGACCGCGTTCCGGAACCGGCTCATGATCTGCGGACGCGGCGCATCCGGGTATCCGGAAATTTCGTGGACGCCCTGCCGTCCGGTTCCGGAGACGGACGGATGGTTTGAAACGGTCTGGAGCGACTTCCGCGCCGGGAAAATCTACGGGGGCAACGCATGACCTGCCGGGAGATGATCTGTGATTTCGGGATTCTGCGCGAACTGCGCAAGCGCGAAAATATGAGCATCGCCGACCTTTCGACCCGGAGCGGGGTCGCCGCGAGCGTGATCTCGAAACTCGAACGCAACCAGAACACGGCGGAGATGGACACGCTCTACCGGATCGCGCGGGTGTTCGGGCTGACGCTGTCCGACCTGATCTCCCTGGCGGAAAACCGGACATCGCACCGCGTGGCGGCCGAACGCTACAAATCCGGCGACTTTGAATTCGACCGCGTGAACTACGGCAACATGCGCTGCATGCACGCCGTCGCAAAGAAAGGAGCGAAACTTTCCTCTCCCGAACTTCACCGGGACGATTATGAACTCTGCTGGGTGCTGAATGGCCGTCTCCGCTTCACGCTCCCGAACGAATCGTGCGACCTGACGCGCGGGATGTCGATCCAGTTCGACGCGCTTCTGCCGCACACCTACGAAACACTTGAAGACACTGAACTCATCATCGTGCATCTGCACAAAGGAAAGAGGTTCTGAACCATGGCAAACACCTACCGCAAAGTGACCGAATTCAAGACCGTCGAGGAGTTCTCCTCCTACCTGAAAAGCGAAAACATCGACATTCCGCTCGCACCGTCCGTGCCCGCGGACGGCTCCTCCGCACTGGCGCGGAGCATCCGATGCTACGGGCGTACGATCGGCAACCGCTGGGCGATCCTCCCAATGGAGGGCTGGGACTGCATGGCGGACGGCACGCCGAGCGAATTCACGCACCGGCGCTGGCTGAATTTCGCTGTCAGCGGCGCAAAACTCCTGTACGGCACCGAGGCGGCCGCGGTCATGCACTCCGGAAGGAGCAATCCGCGCCAGCTTCTGGTCGCGGAGCACACCGCGGAAGCCCTGCGCTCGATCTGCGCGGAAATGCGCCAGGCGCACAAGGACAAATTCGGGCGGAACGACGATCTGATGATCGGGCTCCAGCTGACCCACTCCGGGCGCTATTCCCATCCGAACAAGGCCGACGTCCTGGAGTCGAAAACGGCGTATTCCCACCCGCTTCTGGACAGAAAATTCGGCAACGACGCCTCGAATGTCGTCAGCGATGCCGAGGTCCGCGACATCGTCCGCCATTTCGCCGACGCCGCCGTGATCGCGCAGAAGGCCGGATTCGATTTTGTCGACATCAAGCATGCGCACGGTTATCTCGGGCACGAATTCCTGACCGCCTACGACCGCCCCGGCCCGTATGGAGGTTCGTTTGAAAACCGCACGCGCTTCTTCCGCGAGATCGCCGAGAGCATCCGGAAGGCGGCGCCGGGCCTTGCGCTCTCCGCGCGCGTCAGCATTTTTGATATTATGCCGTTCGTCAAGGGTTCCGACGGCGTCGGGCACCCGATGGAGTGGAGCGGGCCGTATCCCTACGCGTTCGGCGGCGACGGTTCGGGCATGGAGATGGACCCCGAACTCACGGAAACCGTCCGCTTCGTCAAGATGCTGGAGGAGTACGGCGTCGAGCTCATCTGCGCGACGATCGGAAGTCCCTACTACAACGTCCACATGCAGCGGCCCGCGTATTATCCCGTGTCCGACGGCTATCTGATGCCGGAGCATCCGCTCTACAACGTTTCGCGCCATCTGAAGGCGGTCCGGGAGCTCAAGAAGCGGTGTCCGGAAATGCTCATCGTCGGATCCGGCTACACCTGTCTCCAGGAGTATCTGCCGAACGCCGCCGAGTATGCCGTGGCGCACGGGGAAGCCGATTTCGCCGGAATCGGGCGGATGGTGCTCTCCTATCCGGAGATGTGCGCGGACTCCCTCAGCGGAAAGACGCTCGACCGCTGCCGGATCTGCCGGACGTTCGGCGACTGCACGAGCGCGCCGCGCAACGGCATGATCTCCGGCTGCTATCCGCTGGACAGCTTCTACAAGCGTCTGCCCGAGGCCGCGCGTCTGCGCGAAATCAAAAAAGCCGCGAGAGGCTGAATTTTTTCCGGGAAACGCTTGTTTAATCTGAAAAACGCACTATCTTTCCTGAAAACAGATTCCATTTCCAAGGAGGTTTCATGATATACTTTTTTGCGGACGATCACTATGAATCACATCCGGGCAAGGTTGTTTTCGAGCATCTGCCCGCGGAACTGAAGGGCAGAATCGCATTTTACGATAATGAATGGGATGTTCTGGAACATGCGGACTGGGAGCGCGACTGCGAACTGATGATCCTGAACATGATCGGCGCAACCTGCAATCAGCCGCACCCCGGCCCGGAGGCGGAAAAACGTGTCCTCCGCTATCTGGAACGAGGCGGGAACGCCCTGCTGCTGCACGGTTCGAGCGCCGCGTTCTGGATGTGGGACTGGTGGCGGCCGCTGGTCGGAGAGCGCTGGGTCCGCCCGAATGATCCGGACGGAATGCCCGCCTCCACGCATCCGAAGAGACCCTATTTCGTAAAACGCTCCGTCACACGCCATGCACTCGCGTCAAAACTGCGCGAAATGGATCTGCCCGAGGATGAGATCTATACGAATCTGGAAAACACCTGCCCCTGCATGCGCCTGATGGAAACGCATATCGAGGAAGGCACGTTCGTCCAGTGCTGCGAAGCGCTCACGCCGTGGGGCGGAAAACTGGTCAGCTTCATTCCCGGACACTATCCGGCGGTGACGGCGCATCCGGACGTGATCGCCAATATTGTGACAATCATCAACTATCTTCTGGAGAAACAATAAGATGAAAAAATACAAGGCTGCGGTTCTCACAGCGAATCCCGCGCAGATTGACTACGTCTACACCCCGGAGCAGATCCGGGAGATCGCCTCGATCACCGATTTGCTGCCCGGCATTTACAGGGCGGAGGATGTCGAAAGCGGAAAACTCGCCGGTGTCGAAGTGGTTTTTTCCACGTGGGGAATGGTGCAGCTCAAAGACGCGCAGCTTGACAAAATGCCCGCGCTGAAGGCGGTCTTCTACGCCGCGGGCGCGACCGACTACTTCGCCCGTCCGCTGTTCAGGCGGAACATTCATGTGTTCAGCGCGTGGCGCGCCAACGCAATTCCGGTGGCGGAGTTCTGCGTCGCCCAGATCATTCTCGGACTGAAAGGGTATTTTCGTGCATCACGCAGTCTGACATCGCCGGAATTCTACAATCACAAACTGGCGGGGCGGGGCGTCTACGGAGAAACCGTCGCGCTGATCGGCGCGGGCGCGATCTCGAACACGGTGCGGAAACTTCTGGAATCCTACCGCGTCAATGTTGTTGTGGTTCCCTCCCGCAGGGAAAAACGGACAGTCTCCCTGGAGGAGGTCTTCCGTACGGCAATGGTGATCAGCAACCATCTGCCGGACCGCGACGACAATGTCGGTGTTCTGAACGGAGAACTCTTCCGTTCGATGCGCGAAGGGGCCGTTTTCATCAACACCGGACGCGGACGCCAGGTCAACGAGCCGGAGATGATTCAGGTCATGGAGGAACGCCCTGATCTGACCGCGCTGCTCGACGTGACGTATCCGGAACCGCCGGAAGCCGGATCGAAGCTCTATACGCTTCCGAATGTGAAGCTTACGCCCCATATCGCGGGCTCTATGAATGACGAGGTGCACCGCATGTCCGAATACATGATTGAGGAATACCGCCGCTTCGCTTCGGGGGAACCCTGTCTGTATGAGGTGGACGAGTCGATGCTTCTGACCTCGAAAGGATAAAATGCATATTCCGTGCGGATGGTGGAAGAGGTCACGCATTCCGCATGAACGGGAAGAAGGAGGAAGGATGGGGGAGCACGGAAAAATCTTTTCCCGGAGAATTTCCGCACTTTGCGCGGGCGTTCTTGCCGTCTGTCTGATCGGCGGCGCGATTTATGCCGGCGTGATCCGGGAACGGAATAACGCGGGGAAAGGCGTCAGGATTCTGAAACTCGGCCACGGGCTCCCCACGGAACACCCTGTGCATGAAGCCATGGTCTACATGAAGGAACGCCTGAAACACCATTCCAACGGGACCATGGATCTTGCAATCTATCCCTCGGGCATGATCGGCTCCGAGGCGGAATGCCTGAAACAGACGCAGAACGGGCACATCGACCTCAGCAAGACCTCCTCGGCGGTGCTGGAATCGAGCGTTCCGGAACTGATTGCGCTCGGGCTTCCCTATGTGTTCCGCAATAGCAGGCACTTCTGGAAGGTCCTCGACGGGCCCATCGGAAAAGAACTTGGAGAGCTGACGAGGGGAATGCGCGCGCTCTGCTATTACGATTCCGGACAGCGCAGTTTCTACACGACGAAAAAACCGATCCGCACGCCGGACGACCTCAAGGGCATGAAGATCCGGACGCAGCAGAGCCGTCTGGCAATGGATATTGTCAGTGCACTGGGCGGAGCGCCGACCCCGATCCCGTGGGGGGAACTCTATACCGCGCTCTCGCAGGGCACCGTCGACGGCGCCGAAAACAATCTCCCGAGTTTCGATACGGGGCGGCATATGGAGGTCTGCAAATATTTCACGCTCAACGAACACACCCGGGTGCCCGACATGCTGATGATCAGCCGGAAGACCTGGGACTCGCTGACGGATCAGCAGCGCGAATGGCTGGAGCGCGCCGCGCACGAATCCAGTCTGAAACAGCGCGAGCTTTGGAAGGAGGCGGACAGAATTGCCGTTGAACGGGCGAAAAAGCAGGGCGTCCAGTTCATCGAGGTGGATCAGAGACCGTTTGCGGAAAAACTCCGGCCCCTGCGTGAGAATCAGCCGGAACCCATCATGAAATATGTAAGACGGATCGAACAGGTGAAGGAATGACGGGAAATTTCTATCGCTGGGCCATGCGGATTCTGGACGGTTTGCTCGCCGTCATGGTCGGACTGCTGGTGCTGGACGTGCTGCTCGGGGTGGCCTCGCGCTATCTCTGGGGGGCGCAGGTTAAATGGACCGAGGAGCTGGCGACGCTGCTTCTCGTCTATGTGAGCATTTTCGGAATCGCGGCCGCGTTCGACCGTTCGGCGCATCTGGGAATCGACGCGCTGACCTCCCATTTCGACGCGAAAACAAGAAAGCAGCTTGCGCTCTCTGCGCATGTCGTCACTCTGGCGTTTGTCGTGATCGTCTTCGAGATCGGCGGGTGGATGCTGGTGCGCCAGGCGATGGTGAACTGGAACGTCCTGCCTGCGCTTCAGGTGTCGGATGTGGTGATGTTCCTGCCGCTGCCGCTCGGAGGAATGTTTGTGCTGCTTTCGGAGATCCGCAATCTTCTGGCGGACGCGCGGAAGGATTTTGAACACGGAACGGAGGGGAACTGAAATGGCGGAAGTGGCGATTGTTCTTCTGATTGTCTTCGCGGCGCTGCTTCTTATGAATGTGCCTGTCGCTGTGGCGATCGGCATGGCGTCGCTGGTTGCGGTGTTCGCCAACGGAGGCGCGGTTCAGCCGGAGATGATCGTGGCGGATCGGATGATCAACGGCGTGGCGTCGTTTTCGCTTCTGGCGATTCCGTTTTTCGTGCTGTCCGGAATTCTGATGGGGCGCGGGGGGATGGCGCGGCGCCTGATTGATTTTGCCGGAACCCTGGTCGGACGTTTCCCCGGGGGGCTTGCCTATGTGAATGTGCTGACGTGCATGCTGTTCGGATCGATCTCGGGTTCCGCCACGGCGGCGGTGTCGAGCGTCGGCGGATTCATGATTCCTGAAATGAACCGCATGGGCTACAACCGCGAATTCAACGTAGCGGTCACGACGACTGCCGCAACGACCGGGCTGGTGATTCCGCCGTCGAACATCATGATCGTCTACGCGGTTGCCTGCGGCTCGGTGTCGATCGCGGCAATGTTCATCGCCGGGGTGCTTCCGGGCATTCTGATGGGATTGTGCATTCTGGCGGTCTGTATTTACTACGCGCTGAAAAACGGTTACCGCGGGGGAAGGCGCTCGACGTTCCGGGAAATTCTTGTCGCCTTCAAGCGGGCGTTTCTGAGTCTTTTTCTGATGTTCGTGATCATCGGCGGGATTCTCGGAGGGGTTTTCACGGCGACGGAGGCGGCCGCGGTCGCGGTGGCCTATGCGTTCGTCCTTTCCGTTCTGATCTACCGGGAGGTGAAGTGGCGCGACATTCCGGGCATTCTGGTGCAGACGGGCGTCACGACGGCGGTTGTCATGTTCCTGATCTGCGTGAGTTCGGCGATGAGCTGGATCATGACGATTGCGAACATTCCGCAGACGATCAGTTCGGTTCTGGTGGCGCTCTCCTCCAATCCGGTCGTGATCCTGCTGATCATCAATATCCTGCTTCTCCTGGTCGGGACGTTCATGGACATGACGCCGGCGGTGCTGATCTTCACTCCGATCTTCCTTCCCGTTGTCCGGGAGATGGGCATGAGCGACATTCAGTTCGGAATCATGATGATCGTGAATCTGTGCATCGGGCTCTGCACGCCGCCGGTCGGCTCGTGCCTCTTTATCGGCTGCGGCATCGGGAACACTTCGATTGCGAAGGTCACAATGCCGATGGTGCCGTTTTTCATCGCGTTGATCGCGGCTTTGCTTTTAACGACGTTTGTGCCGTTCCTGACCATGTGGCTTCCGGGAGTCGCCGGCCTGTTGAATTAGCGCATCCTCTTCTCTGTTGTCTGAATCCGCAATGCAAAACATTTTCCTGCCGGAATGCGGCTACGGTGCGGCATCAGCGAAGTGACTGCTGTTTTCGGAAAGTTTATTGGAGATTGCATCAGGACAAACCGCAACTGGACGGCTAATCCAGGATACTGCCCTGCTGTCGCGTGTTGCTTCGTGAGCAACTGGAAGCGTCTATTCTGTGTTATGCATCGAGACGGCACGCTTTATCCGGCGGAGCTGACGCTTCATTCTGAAAACGGAACCATCCGGAAAATACAAATACGGACTGTCTTGAGAAATGAATTTACCGAGGTCCGGATGAGTCTGCACACACAAAAAAAAGATACCTGAAATTGCAGTGAAGAGGTCATTCCGCCGGCGGCAGAACGCAGCGGAACCTGTCGACATGAGAACTTTTACCGGGCGGTATGTTATGGGAGTAATCCGGAAGAGGTCTCTTCCGAAACCGTCGCGAACGGAACAGGAAAATCTCCCCGGCGGATCTGCGGCCTTCCTTTTGTGCGGAAATATGCGCGCGGCGCTCAAAATCCCGGACAGGATCCGTCTCCGAAAATCCTGCTGTTCAGTTACGGAGATACTGCATCGGGCTGATCCGGTAATATGCGCGGAAAGCGCGTGCGAAACTGCTTGCCGAGCCGAATCCGAGACGGACGGCAATCTCCTTGCAGTTCAGATTGCCTTCCCGCAGAAAACGGCCTGCCGCACGCATCCGTTCCTGCGTGGCGAATTCCCCGGGGGTAATGCCCGTCTGCGCATGAAATACCCTGCTCAGATGTTCCCGTGAGACCTGAAGGGTATGTGCAACTGCCTCCAGATCCAGGGATCGGTCCAGATGCGTGGTGATCAGTTCCTGTGCCGCACGGATCAGTTTGCTCCGGCGCGAAAGCATTTCAGGCTGTTCAATCGTGTCGCCGAGGCTCGCCAGCGCGTCATGCACGATTTTCGCCCCTCCCGTCGGCGTCACAAAACGGAGCGTGCCCCGCGGACTTTTGTAGCTTTCGAGGTGTTTCACGAATCCGCTGTCCAGCGGAAGCCGGAACACATAGCCGTAGCGCTTATTCATTTCCCGGATGATTTCCACGGCACGGAACCCGTCAAACGAGATCCAGAGAAAAATCCACGGTTCCGTCGCGTGGCCTGGATAATAATATGCCGTATCGGGATCTCCCAGCTGCGCCATGAAGGTCATTCCTGGTGTCAGCTTGTAGACTTTTTCTCTGAGGCGGAATGCTCCTTCGCCTGAAATCGTGCAGACGATCTGTGCATGATCCAGCGGCCGTCCGCGTCCTTCGAGGTGATACGCCGGGGAAATCTGTTTTTCCAGGACAACTTCATACGGAACTGGAAGCGTCTCCATCGGGAGCAGAAGCTGAAAACGAAGCGACCAGAGCCGGATATTCTCATAGTTTCCCATGCGTTCCTCACAAATTGTTACATTAATATCACATTTTGTATACTTATAACTTCTTGAATCTCATTTTTCAAGCGGATAAATTTAGAAATGACGAAAAAGAAAACGTCACAAAACAAAGATGTCAATCCGAACGAGAGAGGCAAAGATGAACAAAAAAATCACTGTGACCGTATGGAACGAGTACCGCCACGAACTTCAGCACGAGACCTGCCGCAAGGCGTATCCGCAGGGGATCCACACCGCAGTCGGCGAGGCACTTCTTGATGACGGATCATTCGAGGTCAATTACGCATGGCTCGACAAGGATGCCGAGCATGGACTTTCCCAGGAACTTCTGAATCAAACCGATGTTCTCTTCTGGTGGGGCCATATGGCGCACGGAGAGGTCCGCGACGAGATCGTCGACCGCGTCCAGAAGCGTGTACAGGAAGGAATGGGGCTGATTGTTCTCCACTCCGGGCACAAATCCAAAATCTTCATGCGGATGCTCGGAACCACCTGCAACCTCAAATGGCGCGAAGTCGGAGAAAAGGAGCGCATCTGGACGATTGAACCGGCACATCCGATCGCAGCCGGACTTCCGGAGCACTTTGAACTGCCCCACACGGAAATGTACGGCGAGCGTTTCGACATTCCGACCCCGAAGGATGTCGTGTTCATCACCTGGTATGAGGGCGGAGAAGTCTTCCGCAGCGGCGTCACGTTCGAGCGCGGCTACGGCAGAATTTTCTATTTTGCTCCGGGGCATGAGACTTTCCCGATCTTCTATGATGCGAACATCCGGAAAGTCCTCGTCAACGCCGCAAAGTGGGCGGCGCCGCGCATTGTCCGGGAGATTCCATGCCCATGCGTGAAGCCGATAGAAGAAATCCGGACAAAGCTGGAGGAATGAACCGGATATTCTCCGCCGCGGACCGGGATGGAAATGCGGCGGAGATTTTTCAGGCGGATTCTGTTTTTCCTATAACTTTTTTGAACTGATAAGTGTGTTGTAAAATCAAGGAGTACGAACCATGGCAGAAAAATTGAAGGCGGGTGTCATCGGACTGGGAATGGGCAGCGGTCATCTTGCGGGCTATCTGACCCATCCGGACGTGGAAGTGGTTGCGATCGCGGACCGGCGCGAGGACCGGCGCGCGCTTCTCCCGACGCGTCATCCGACATTCCAGGGAAAAGTCTATCACGAGGGCGCCGAAATGATTGAAAAGGAGAAACTGGACATCATTTCCGTCGCGGTTCCGAACGACCAGCACAAACCGCTGACGATCGCCGCGCTGGAATCCGGCGCACACGTTCTCTGCGAAAAACCGATGGCGCTCAACGCGTCCGAGGCGCAGGAAATGCTTGACACCGCGAAACGTCTCGGGAAGAAACTGGGCATCGACTTCTCCTACCGCTTCAACCCGCAGTCCCGCGCGATGAAGGACATGATTGCCGAAGGCGTGCTCGGCGAGATCTATTACGCCCGCAGCGTCTGGTTCCGGCGCAGAGGCATTCCGGGCATGGCGGCGAACAGCTTCAACACGGGTTCCGGCGCGCCGATGGGATCGTGGTTCTACGATAAAAAACAGTCCGGAGGCGGCCCGCTGATCGACCTGGGCGTGCACCGGCTTGATCTGGCGCTCTGGCTGATGGGATATCCCGAACCGGCATGGGTTCTTGCGAGCACCTACGACAAGTTCGGACCGAAAATGGCGAAGGAACGCGGACTGAGTTATACCGTGGAGGATCTCGCCTGCGCGATGATCAAATTCCGCAACGGCGCCACGCTTGAGCTGGATGCCTCCTGGGCATCCAACATCAAGGAAAATGAGCTGCAGACAATCCGGCTTCTCGGCGACAAGGGCGGCATGTATCAGTACAACCTGAACGAGGGCTATACCTACGACGTCGAATATTATTACGACATTGCCGGCAGACACTTCGACGGAAAGATGCACGCGGCCCAGCCGATGCCGAGCGCCTTCCACCTGTTCGTTGACGCGGTGCGGGACGACAAACCCTTCCTCGTGCAGCCGGAGGAGGGCGTCACCGTGATGAAGATCCTGGACGCGGTCTACGCCTCCGCCGCGAGCGGGAAGCCTGTGGAAATCACCGCATAAGAGTTCCGTTTTCCGGACTCTTTTCCCCGGTGCGGCATCCCTGCGCCGGGGTTATTTCCCGTCTGCGGATTCCTGCTCGAACACCTCCGCTTCCAAACCGATGCCCCGGCGGATCAGCTCCGGATTGCGCGCCCGGAAATCGGAGAAATCAAGTTCTTCGTATTTCCCGTTGCGCAGATGATACTCTTTTTCCCGGTGCTGACGGCCCATGCGGGAGTAGTTTTTCTCCCAGTCCGCCAGATTTCTGAAGCGGATGAATTCCGGGAGCGCGGGGAACTGCGGATCGGTGAAGAGCGCACTGCCCGTGCGGTTCGTGCGTTTGAGGAAGTCGCTGTAACTTGCCATTTCGTTCCCGAAGCGTCCCTGCCGCCGCCACTGCCGGTCAAGCACTTCGCCTTTGCTGTTCATCGGCAGTTTTTTCCCATGGAAACAGTTGTATCCGATGAGCGGTTTCTCGTTTTCGGAGACCCGGAGAAGGAAACAGTTGTCCGATTCCTTCAGTGCCGCCGCATCCGTCAGGATAAGGAGCGGATTGCCCACCTTCTGCAGGGTGTTGTCCACCCAGATGTTGTTGCGCAGTACGGCTTGTTCCTTCGCCTTGTTGTAAATGATGCAGCTTGTAATCTGATTGCTGAAAAAGACGCAGTTGCGGATCAGCAGGTTCGGACAGTTTTCGAAGACTGCGCCATGAAATGCCCGCGTGATGAAACTGTTGGAAACGGTCAGATTCCGGCAGTTTGCCGCATAGATGAAACGGGGCGTGTACATATCCGCGCGCCCGTCGTAAAAACAGCGCTCGAGGTGTATGTCCACGCAGTCCCGCAGGGCAACGCCGGCACCTTCTGTCGACCGGATGTTCCGGAAATAAAAACCGTCAAGCGTGAGATGATGCTTGCCTGCTGCGGTAAAACCGAAGGAAAGGAACTTTGCGCCGTCGATCCAGACTTTTTCTCCCGGGGCGGCCCGGAAGATCAGAGGGGCTTTGACATCCCCGGTTGTCCGGAGCCGGACGGTTTCCCGGTAGCTGCCTCCGTGCACCAGAACCGTGTCTCCGGCAACCGCCTGTGCGGCGGCGTGACTGATGGTCCGCCACGGCTTTTCCTCTGTTCCCGGATTCCGGTCGTCGCCGGAGAGTGCCACATGCCGGGTTTGCGGCGTATGGTTCCGGTCCGGCGTGGTGAAATCCAGCAGCTCCGTGGAGACAGTGCGTCTTGCGGAACGCGGACTTCCGGAAAGTTCCTGATTGGAAAAATGGCTGCGGACGTTCGCCGCCGCACTGATTTTATAATAATATTTCCGACCGGGTTTCAATCCGCACAGGCTCACGGAGTGAAACGTTCCGTTCGGACGGAGCGGCATCCTCTTCAGGCGGCCGGGATCGCTGCCGTATTGAAACGTTCCGTCTGCCGGATAATTGGTGCGGAATTCCAGATTTGCGGTTGTCGCCGTGCCGGGAAGCGGAAGGGGGCCGGTGAGCTTCAGTTCGGCGGCGGGCGCCTGACGGCGCCAGGGGCCGATCGGCATCCCGTCCATGCTTCTGCCGTTGAACAGAACGGCATTCCGGAGCGTCATGTTTCTCCCGAACTCGGGCTCTGCCTGAAAGCTGTGCACTGCGTCCGCGGGAAGTTTCCGGGCATAGGTGTTGTAGGCCGCCCAGCGCGGAGCGCTGCTGCCGCTGATTTTCCCCGAGGCGAAGATGTCCGCGAAGATCAGGGCGCCCGGAGAATCCGTCAGCGTGACGCCGTTCAGGACGCAGTGCGCTATCTGCGCGTCCGGGGTGCCGCGCAGATTGCACGGCCCGTGGAACGCACTCTGGCGCAGAGTGATTTTCTTTGTCCCGACAGCCTCCAGAGCCTCGCATTCCAGACGCTCCAGAGTGATGTTTTCGCAGTTTTCGATCCGGATGATCCCGCCGGTCCGGACGGGGAACGGGCCGCGTCCGCGGATTGTAACGTTTTTCAGATCCTTCAGATTCAGGTTTTTCAAGTCGCTTCCGGGCAGGAGGTAGTATGTCGCGCCGGAACGGAGTTTTCCGGAAAGCGTTTTCCACGCGTCACGGACGGAATTTCCGGAGCGCGTGTCGTCGCCATCGCGTTTCACGTAACAGACGTCCGGCGAGAACGGCGCCGGCGCGCGGTCGCGGCAGCGTGAATCCGCCTGCGGACGGTAATCATGATTGACGGGATCGGCGAATTCCAGATCTTCGCGGAAGTTTTTTTCGCGCGGGCGGATGATGCTGTTTTTCGCCGCGCCGAAATAGTCGGTGTCGCCGTAATCGAACAGGCAGTTTTCAATCAGGCGCGAATAGAGCGCCTTTCCCGCGACGCAGCGGCGTGCGGTGGTGGTGTCGCTCGGATATTTGAGCCACATGTCTCCGTAGCCGTTGTCAAAAGAGATATTGTCTTCGAAAATGCAGTGCTCCGCGGGGACGCCGCCGTAAAAACGGATGCCCGCGCCGGGGGAATCGAAGGAAATGCAGTTGCGTATGGCGGTTTTCCGGGAGGGCGTCAGAATGATGATGTTGCCGCCGGAGCTGAAGAACGGGGAGCCGTTGGCGTAACTGCGGCAGTTTTCGATTGCGGAATCCGTGCTGGTGGCGCTGAATCCGATTCCGCCGCCGTTCAGGAAGGCTGTGACATTGCGGACCGTGCAGTTTTGCGGCGCGATGAGATACACCCCCCATTTCGCATTATGACCGGGAAGGCCTCCGGGAGAATTGGCGTTGAATCCGGTGATGACCAGTCCTTCGATCGTCACGTTGCGGACACTTCTGCCATTGAGCAGAATGCCGTGGGAGCGTCGGTTCGAGATGGTCAGGTAATGCGAGTCCGGCGGAGCCGAATCACTGGTATGGACGAAAAGAGTTCGCTTTTTTTCGTCGTAAACCCATCCCTTCTGCGTGAAATCGAGTTCCGCGATGGAAGGCACGCGCGTATAGACGAGGAGGGTGTCGCGTTCATTCACCGCTTCGGGAAGAGTCGGAAAGGGGCATTGCCAGATGCGCGGCGAACAGGCCGACTGCGTGAAGGCGGGAGCGTCCACATCCCCGCGCAGAACGGCTGTTCCCGGGATCGCCGCCCGGATTGTTGTGCGTGCGTCGCCGCCTTTAAAGTTCCATTCGAGTCCCTGCTGATACTCGCCGGGAAGCAGTGTCATTGTATCGCCCGGTTTCATCATGTCCGCGGCGCGCTTGAGCGTCCGGTATGGCTGGTCCGGCGAGATGCCCGGGTTGTCGTTGCTGCCGTCCGGCGAAACGAAAAACTCTGCGGCGGATACTCCGGCTGTGCTCATGATGCAGACAGGAAAAACCAGAAGAGAAAAAAGGAATCTGATACAGAAATGCTTTGACATGCGTAAATATCCATATTTTGTTGATGTATCAATTTATTTTCTTGCCGTTCCTCCAGACTGCCCGGGAATAACGAAACAGGGCATCTGAAGTTCTTGGTGCCTGTAAAAGCGTGATGGATCCTGCATGCCCATCCAGATAGCATACATTCCATAAACGGCCATTGTTATGGCGGAACCCCTGGCTTTGAGGGGTATAACTGAAATACCATGGCAGTCCGGCTGTCGGCTGGTTGTTTACGCCACTGTCACCAAAAAGTCCTACCGAGGATGCACATCCGTCGCTTCGGGGACTGATGACCCACACACGGGCCAAAATTCCATTTGGTTCGGAGGTATCAGGGGAGACTATCTGACAGTCACTCATTGCGTAGTGTGATCCTCGAAATGTTCTATTGGGCTTGTTTTCACTTGGACAGCGCAGTATTCCGCTTGGATTTGCACAGATTTCATCTGTGTCTGTTCCGAAAAGTGTTTTGTTGATATTTGTCCCGGGAATATAATTCAGTTGCACAAGAACCCGGTACCAGTAATGTGTCCAGACACTGTTGTCAAAATAGTAATTGTGCTCTTTGTTGTCATCCAGATACATGGAATAGCAGCTCCCAAGCTGCCGGAGATTGGCAAGACAGTGAATGCTCCGGGCTTTTTCCCTGGCCATGGAGAGGGCAGGCAGCAGCAGAGCCGCCAGAATCGCGATGATTGAAATCACTACGAGAAGCTCTATCAAGGTAAATCTGCATCTGTTTTTCATTGTTCTTATCCCTGTTTTCTTTTGAAAAAATCCTTCGGCATTTTTTCCAGCACTGTTCCGGCGGGAGCCAGCAGTTCGACTTCGGGAATCCAGCACGGCAGGACACCCGGCTTGGAAACGGGCAGATGCGAAATTCCGCAGACGATGCCGTCGTTTTCCGCAATCCCTTCTTCGAGCACATCGAGAGTCTCGATGTCGCGGATCTCATAAACCTTGTCGCCTTTTTTCACGGAATCATAGAGGCGGAAGAAATAACGGATGTGACCGGCATGGCATACCTGGAATCTGGTTCCTTTCGCAGTGTAGGGAATCTTCCAGACAGGACGGTCAAGAACGACCTCCCCGGGGAGCATGTGCGCGCCGGTCATGATGTTGCGGACGCTCTGCTTTCCAGGTTCGTATTCCGTCTCCTTGAGTCCGTGCTGGCGCGAAAATTCAATGCAGATGCTGTAGCAGTCGCGATCATGGGACGCCTGCCAGTTCAGATTCCCGGCATTGTAGGGATCGGGATTCGGATTTGTCATGAAAACGGCTTCAATCCCTGTATAACGGGCGATCAGGTTGTTTTTCTCCGCAGAATTGAATATCAGAGGTTTCTGCGCCTGGAGGCAGTGCATGTCGATCACGATGTCCGCCTGCACGCAGATTTCGTTCCAGAGCCACTCTGTGATTTTTCCGGCAACGCCCGGCGTGTCCGGATGGTTCCAGAGGCGGTTCATATTGTAAAGGGTTTTCGCATTGTCCCGTCCGAGATTCCACGGACAGTAGTTGTGCCGGAAAATCGAATAGTAATAATCCCTGATGAGGCTGAGATCCTCGTTTTCCGGATAGAATTCGTAATCCATCTCCAGCGCGGCGGGATTCGCGCAGGGGCAGAGGAAGACGGTTCCGGCAAATTCGCGCGCCGCCAGCTCCTCCGCCAGTTCCGGAAGAAGGTTCGGCCCGCTGTGCTCCATGCCGTGCTGGCCGGAAATGATGGTCAGCACCGGACCGGGCGCGCTTCCCGCGACACGGAGATACGTGACAACGATCTCACGGCCGTTTGCCGCGGTGAATTTTTTGTGGAATTTCGTGATCCTTTCCATTTCTCAGACTCCTGCCAGTTTCATGAAAATATCCCTGTCGTTTTCGGCGGCCTTGCGGTGCGCCATGTCGATTTCATATTCCAGATGGGCAGTAAACTGCTCCTCTGTCAGCTCTTTCCGGAGAATGGCGCGGGAAAAGGCTTCCAGACGGAACAGAAAATCCTGCGCCGACGCATTGTTGACAAGCATATTGGGGATTTCGTTCAGGAAAATGTCATCCCGGTAATAACGCGAGCAGATGGAATCCAGCGCGGCGGATTTCAGAACGGGCAGTCCCATCCTGTATTTCGCGATCAGCTGCTGAATCTCCGGACTGAGCATATATTCCATGACCTCGACAGCCTCGGAAAACAGTTTTGTGCGGTTGGATATCAGGAGAAATTCGCCGGAAATCAGATTGCGCGAGGCTTCACCCCCATGGAACGCCGGATTCGCCAGAAGTGCGTATTTCCCGCTGCGTAGCTGTTCGGGCAGACTCTGCCGGCATGACCAGGTGAGGAGATGCTTTCCAGTGGTCCCTGAAGTCCGTTCTGTGAGAACCGGCCACGCTTTATGAATCCGCTGTTTCAGTTTCTTCACATCAATTTCCGTCAGGGTGTCATTCGGTGTGTCCGCGTAGATCAGACAGCGGAAAAGATTGAGGATTTCCCGGTCGCCGCATAACGGAATGCCTTTTTTGCGGGCATATTCCGCCAGTTCCGCGAGAGTGTCCCATGTCAGGTCGTAAGGGCCGAGATCGCGTCCGAAGTCCGCGGACAGCTCCAGATCCAGCACCAGGATCGACGGTGAGAAAAGAATCGGCATCGCATAATGGAAGCTGTTCAGCTGATGCGCCTGGAACGGTTTGGCAAAGTAATTGTCACTGCGGTATTTTTCAATGACATCGAGCGGAAGCGGAAGAACGCTTTCACTGAACGAAAGCGACGCGGTGGCCACGGAGCGGATCAGGTCGCAGTCCCGGATGTCAATCGTTTTGAAGTCCGAGACGAATTCGACGCTGAAATCCCGGAAATGCTTTGTCACCGCCTCGCGGATTTCCCGGTCGCCCTCCTGACAGAAATTGAGCGGCCGCCAGGCGATCCGGACGGTTTTCCTCGCCTCCCGCTGAAGGAAGGTCCCGACATAAGGCACTTTACGGATGATCCCCCGCGCCAGAAGAATGTCCAGCGATTTCCGGATCGTGGCGAGCGCCGTATTGAACTGCTGCGCCAGCTCCTGCTCCGAGGGAAGGCGATCCGTATAATACCCGCTGTCGATCCTCTCCTGCAGCGCTTCGGCGATTTCATGGAATTTGCTTTTCATAGATCAGTTCTTTCTCTGATTTAAGTAATCTAGATTAGATTATAATGCAAGTCATGTCTTTTGTCAATAGCCATATGAAAAAAAAGGTTTAAAAAAAAGAGCGGCCATCAGATCCCTTCCCGGAAGACTTCCGGAACAATAACGGAATGGAAACATTCCTGCCGGATACGGCGGCGGAATACGCCGATCTCATTCCGGTGTCCGATGCCACTCCTTTTTTCCTCGGTATTGCAGAGGAGGCCAGGAGAAAAGGGAATCCGTCTTTTTCTTGCTGATTCTCCTTGAAAGTTGTGCCTTGGAATATTACATTGCGCGATGAACAGGCCGCTTTGCGATCCGCTCCGCCGATGGTCGTGCGGGAATGTTTTCCGACTGTTTTTCCCTTCGGAAGATTCGATGCGTCCTGTCGTTTTGCAATCGCTTGATTTTGCGGAGTTGGATAAGCGTGCCATGAAACCGAGATTTTCAAAAAAGACGGAAAAGGAGAGCGTGCAGCTGCAGCAGCGCGAACCGCCTCTGGCGGAAGCCGCGGCACTTTGCGTGACCACCGTCATGCTGCTCCTGTTCGGGCTTGCCGTACTGTATTCAACCTCGTTTGGAATCGCTGGAGCTTCCTACTTCATGCGGCAGATCATCTGGGGCTGCATCGGCATGATCGGATTTGGCGGAGTTCTGCTGATCGGTTACAAACGCATCTCGGACTGGAGCTGGATTCTGATGCTTGCCATCTGTGCGCTGCTGGTTGTCGCACTGATGTTCAAACCGATCAACGGCGCAAGGCGCTGGATTCAGATTCCCGGTGTTGGGAATATCCAGCCGTCGGAATACGCCAAGGTTGTTCTGGCGCTTTTCCTCGCGAAGTGGTGTTCCGACGGCGTGAAAATGGTGGAGTCCTCCCCGTGGAAGTTCTTTTTCGCAAGCGCCTTCATCTGCGCGCCGGTGATGGGACTGGTCTTCATCGGGAAGGACCTCGGGACGACCGTGCTGCTTATTATCGTGTTTTTCGCGATGCTCTACGCCTGCGGCGTCCGGCTTCTGTGCCTTCTCCCGTGGCCGCTGATCGGAGTGCCGCTCGGGTATTACCTGATCAAATGGTTCAGTCCATACCGTCTGGCACGTCTGACGACATTCACCGATCCGGAGCTGACGCAGTCGGGTTCCGGCTACCAGCTCTGGCTGTCGCTTCTGGCGCTCGGTTCGGGCAACTGGACCGGCGTGGGGTTTGCCGAAAGCCGCCTCAAGCACAAGTATCTGCCCGAGGCGCATACGGACTTTATCCTCTCAATCGTCGGCGAGGAGCTCGGATACGTCTGGATGTGCGTGGTCATCCTCGCCTACGCGGTGTTTGTTTCGCTGGCAATCGCCATCAGCACCCGGGCTAGGACCCGCCAGGGCATTCTGCTTTCATTCGGCCTGACCACCTTCATCGCGATGCAGGCGATCATCAACATCGGCGTGATCTCCGGCGCGTGGCCGACCAAGGGAATGCCGGCGCCGTTCATCAGCTACGGCGGAAGCAGTCTGGTCTCGTGTCTTGTCGCGACGGGGCTCATTGTCAGTGTGGCGCTCGACGCCGCCTATCCCGATTACCATCTGGGTCTCGCTGCAAAGATCCGCGAGGCCGTCAACCGTTGGAATCCTTTCCATAAAAAATAAGAGAGTTGTCCCATGACGGAATTGAATCGAATCGCGGTCAGCTGCGGCGGAACCGGCGGACATTTTTATCCCGGTCTGTGCGTGGCGCGCGAACTGAACGCCCGGGGCGGAAGTGCACTTCTGGTCCTCGGAGGAAAAAATGCGCCGAAACAGGCGGAAATCGCGCGCTCCTTCGGGGTTGAGACCCTTCAGGTGTCCGCGCTCCCGCCGTCGAAAAATCCATGGAAACTTCTGCGCTTTCTTCTGGCGTTTCTCCGGGGGCGCGCCCGCTGCAGGTGCGCCTTCCGGGAGTTCAGGGCGCAGGCGGTGCTCTGCATGGGGAGTTTCGCTTCCCTGCCTGCCGCCTTCGCCGCAGACTCTCTCGGGATTCCGCTGTTCCTGCACGACGGCAACGCGCGTCTCGGAAAGGCGAACAAATTTCTCAGCCGTTACGCAAAGGCGCTGGCGCTCTCGTTTCCTTCGCCGGACGGTGCACTTTGCAAATGTCCCGTCATTCAGACGGGAATGCCGATCCGGCATGAGCTGCTGGCGGGAAAAATGGAAAAGAGTGCTGCGATCGACGAAATCAACCGCCGCTGGAACGTTGGATTTCTGGCTGACGCGCCGACGCTTCTTGTATTCGGCGGTTCCCTCGGAGCGGCCTCCATCAACCGTTCCGGACGGATCTCCGCCGATCTTCCGGGCGGGGCCGCGTTTCAGGTCATTCATCTTACCGGACCGGGAAAAATGGAGGAACTCAAAGAGTATTACGCGGCGCTGCCGAACCGCACGCTTCTCCTGGAATCCTCCCCCGACATGCATCTTTTCTACTCCGCCGCGGATTTGATCTTCTGCCGGGCGGGGGGAAGCACCGTATCGGAACTTGCCTATTTCGGAAAATATGCCGTCGTCGTTCCCTATCCCTTTGCGGCGGAGAACCACCAGTTCGACAACGCACGCTGGCTCGCCTCCTCCGGAGGGGCACGGATTCTGCCGGATGCGGAGTGTTCGCCTGCCTCATTCAACGAACTCCTGCGCGATTTTCTGGAACATGCCGGAGAGTACCGCAAAGCGAAGGAGAAGCTTGCCTCGATCGCGATTCCGGATGCCTCGGGGCGCATTCTCGACATGATGGAGAACATTGTATCCGCCTCGTGCGCGGGAGAAGGAAAGCTGCATGCATAGATTCCGCTGCGATGAACTAGCGGAACTTCCGATCGGGGGTTCCGTCCGCCTGGAGAAAGGCGAAAGCGCGCACCTGTTCAAGACCCTGCGCGCATCCGAGGGCGACCGCTGCCTCCTGATGGACGGGCGCGGCTGCATCGGGGAAGCGGAGGTCGCCGCCGGGAGGACACTGATTCTGCGGTCGCGTGAAATCCTGACGCGTCCCCCGGGAGCGGCTCTTCATCTGTATCTGGCTCCGCCGCGCCGCCAGAAGATGGATCAGATTCTCAAACAGTGTGCGGAACTTGGCGTCCGGCGGATTGTGCCGATGGTCTGCGCGCGTTCCGTATCTCTGCCCGATGAGGACGCCGTGACCGGACGCTGGACGGAGCTGATGTTTGAGGGTTGCAAGCAATCCGGCAACGCGTTTGTTCCGGAAACCGGTGCGGGTCTGCCCTTCGGCGATGCCGTGAAGAATGCCTCCGAATGCTGTGAGCAGTGTTTTTTCGGCTCCGTCTCCGATTGCGCTGATGAGTCGTTCCCGAAGGGTTGCGCATCCGCCGCATGGTTTGTCGGTCCCGAGGGCGGTTTTACCGAAGAAGAGGAGGGGCAGATGCGCGGCGCCGGATTTCACGCATTTCACTTCGGAAACTGGACGCTGCGCGTGGAGACCGCCGCCGTTTGCGGTATCGCCATTCTGATGGACCGCTTCTCCCCGGATGCGCGCTCCGGAGAGCGGCCGGGGAGATGAATTACAGCCTCTGCAAAAGCAGGTGGAGGCGGGGAAAAACTTTTCCGGAAGAGTTCGTCAATGCGTGCAGGTTCTGGTGTTTTCCCCGCGCTTTTCCTGGCTTCCAGTCTCTTTTCCCAGTATGCGTTTTTCCTGAACTCCGCATCCAGGATGAGCGGGATTTGCCGGAAGATTCATTTCCGGGGGGAATTCCATTTCTCCCGGAATTTCTCCCAGGAGGCACGTGACCAGTCGCCGGATTCCGTTTCCGCGTGGAGCATGCGCGGTGCCTTTTTGAGTTCGGAGACGAGTTTTGTCCAGTCCAGATTGCCCTTCCCCGGCGGATTGTGGTCGTCGAACGTTCCGTAATTGTCGTGCATGTGGCAGGTGACGGCCTCCGCACCGAGATCGAGCCAGGAGCCGTACCAGTCGCGTTCCCCGTAGCAGTTGGCGTGACCGGTGTCGAAGCAGATTCCCAGCATCGGATGGGAGAACTTATGGATCAGCTGAATGAGTTTCACTCTGGCCGCATGATCGTCCGTGCCGTTTTCAAGCGCAAGCGCGATTCCGCATTCCGCCGCGGCGGGAAGCAGTTTTTCCACGGCGAAGGTGACGCTTTCCCACTGATCCCATGTGATGTGCATCGTATAGCTCCGGATGCCCCACGGGGCAAGTTTGCGCAAGAAGAGGGCATGTTTGTCCACGATCTTTTTCAGAGTCTCCCGGTCGGGATTGGAAATGTCGAACTGCGGCCCCCAGTAGGCATGACAGGCGGGCAGGTTTATGCCGAGCGCTTTCACCGCCCGCGCCGTTTTTTCCAGATATCCCGGATTTTCCTCGTCGCGCAGCCCCCAGACGGGATGCGCCACAAGATTGGAGATCCCCCACGAGGCAAGTTCTTCCAGTGTCGTTTCCAGGGCTTCGTCCGGCACCTTTTTCCATTCGACAAAATGAACGAGTTTCATTTTCCGTTTCTCCTTATGATTTCAGATGCGCTTTCCAGCAGAAGGCGCATGGCATGGACGGAAAGGGGATTGGAACGGGGCGTCGTCTCATAGCCGCCGCGTCCGTAATTCCAGGCGTTGGGGATGTATCCGGTTCCGCTTCCGTTATTCAAGATGGCGCACATGGCAACCTTGTCTGCGAGCAGGAGTCGGCGGAGGATCAGTCCGGCTTCCGCAAACGGTTCGCACGGAACCCCGAGCACGGCAGCGGGTCCGAAGTCGAGAAGGGAAAGTTCAAACTCCCCTCTCTTCGGATGTGCGGCGAGATCCAGCAGGCATTGTGCAAAATATTTCAATACGACCGGACTTTTCTTCGCCAGATCCTCGGCGGTGAGATTGCCGACGGTGTCCGGGGAGAACTCCACGTCGCGATAAAGCTGCAGGACATTTTCGGCTTCCGCGATTTCCTCCCGGGAAATTTCGCGCCCCGGCACATTCAGCTTCGCGTCACGGAACCGGATGTCGCAACACGGAACAGTCTTAAGCGTCCTGCATCCGCGGATCACGGCGTCCGCATAGATCCGTCCGATCCGTTCCGCCTCCTCCGGACTTGTCTGACTGCCCGGATCACGCACATCGAAGTGGTTGATATCCCCGGAACAGCCGATGACCGGCATGACCATCGTGCCTGTTCCGAGCCACTCTTCCGTCAGACGGCGCGTCCATCCGGGCCAGTCTCCGGACACCTCGCTGCCGCCCGTGGTGTCTGCATGATTGCAGATGCCCGCGAGCAGAAGCGTTTTCCTGTTCTGCGAGGAAAACTCCAGAAGCGGGATCTCCGGATCAATTTCTCCTTCCGGACGCAGAATGTCAGGATTCAATTTTCCGGGATTGCTCCATACGGAACCGTCGCGCATCCAGAACCGGCGGTTGAAGCAGCATCTTCCCTCGGAACTCATTCCAGTGCGGAGGGTTCCAGGAGTCATTCCGGAAAGGGCTTCGCTGACAGCTTCCATGGTTCTGGCGACCGCGAACGGCAGATACTTTTCCTCATACCCGCCGCGCCCGATCCGGACTTCCGGCGCAGTATGGCAATGGGTGGCCGTCACGCAGAGCGTCGCTGTGATTCCCGCACGCCGCAATGCCTCTTTCAGCATCGTGAACATCGGCGGCGGACAGGCGATGAGATCATATTGAATGAGCAATGCCAGATCTTCTCCGCTTCGGAACGCCGCGACCCGAACCTCAAGGGTGTCGCGGATTTTTGTCCAGATCCGCGTGTTGAAATATCCCGCCAGACCCATTTTGAAAGGCGGATTGATCTCTCTCCGTGCATAATTGAAATACAGTTCACTCATGATATGCCTCGTATTGAATTTTTCCGCGGACCGGCGGCAGGTAGACCAGCAGATGCGCGATATCGTCGTTTTCACCAATGAAAATTTCCCCGTCGGAACCGGCAAGCATCACGTCGGCGCGATGGACAATCCAGGTCTTGGGCATTCTCGCGCGCAGGATCCCCTCGTCGGTCATTCCCTCCTCCGGTGTGTAGCGGAAGAGATGGCAGACATCCGCATCCAGCCCGGAGATTCCCCACAGCACGCCGTCGCGGTTGAAACAGAGCGCGCGAATCCGGTTTTCAATGCCGGGTTTGCCGAGCGGAATCAGGCGTTCTGCATTCAGGTCGAGTCTGGCAAGGAGGCCGTCCGCACCCGTTCCCAGATAAAACGTGCCGTCTCCGCACGGCGCCGCCGCCGTGAGCGTATTGAGATATTCGCGTCCCGCCCCGCAGGGAAGTTTCAGGAGAGTTTCCTCGAAGTGCTCCGTATCCGTACGGAAGGCGGTCAGATAACCGAGGCGTCCGGAAAAATAAATCGTATCCCCATATGCAAAAAGGACTTCGGAAAGGTTTGCCCTGCGGACAATATAACGTTTGAAGCAGGGGAACACACGGAACTGCCCCGTCTCCGGGTCGAAGCGGAAAAATTCGCCGCCGGGGAAGGTCAGTCCGTAGATTTTTCCCCTGTGCGCAATCATCCGGTAAATGCCGTCATCCGGAATTGGTGTGCCGCAGTCGGCGATTGCCAGAAGCGCATGGGGCGGAAGCGTGTAGTATTTGGTGAATTCACCCCGGTCGGTGGCTTCCCGCTCGTGGAAATACGCACCTGCCTCCGCCGTATTCAAGCAGTACAATCTTCCCGCACCGCCGTCCGGAGAAAATGTGCCGAAATAAAGCTTCCCGTCCGGCAGGAGAACCATGCTCCGGCAGACTTCGGAGGGATTCCCGAACTCCGCCAGCGGCTGGAAATAACGGATTACGGGGAAATAGACGAACAGACGCGGCGTGCCGCCGTAAGCGGCGCCGAACAGCGCATGGGAGGAGGGCTCCTGAATCAGCGCGCCGATCCTGCCGCATCCGCGCGGGATCAGAGGAGTGGTTCCGGACATCCCTTCCTCCTGGGCAATCAGGGTGCCGCGCATCATGAACGGCGAATTGTCGCGCGGCGTCACCGCGTAATACTCCCAGCGGTCGGCGGGAAGCCCTTCATACGGGGGCACGACATCCCTGCCGTAAAGACGGCGCGCCTTCTCCTCGGGACGCTTGTCCACGCCGCTGCGGTTGTAGATGAAAAGGGAAAGCGCGTCGCTGCCGCCCTGCCGTTCCCCGCCGAAATAGAGCGTGTTGTCCGAGGTGCAGCAGGCGGACGCCACGATGTTCAGGCAGGGGAATCCCTCGACTTCGATGCGCCCGAGATCCTCCTGTTCCAGTGTTTCCGGATCCAGCGAGAAGATGTGCGGCGGAATGCGTTTGACTCCCTGCGCGTTGTAGGCGCCGAAGTAGAGCTTTCCGTCGTGCCCGACGATCAGCATGCGCGGGAAGAAGCGGTTGACCGGATAGCGGTCATGTCCGGGCGTCTCCTTTCCGAGAATTCCCAGATCGCGCATCGTTCCGAATTTTCCCCGGCAGGGATCGTATTCAAAAATGTGATGGGTCATCCACGTGGTGCCGTAGAGTTTCTTCCCGTCGTGCGAGGGGAGAAGATTGAAGATGCCCCGCCCGTTGTACGACGCCCAGTAATCGTCCGGGAGCCCAATGGGAAGAGTTTCCAGTTTTCCTTTTTCCGGGTGGAAGCGCAGCAGATTGCCCTGGCTGTCGGAGGTGTAGACGCACCCGTCCGCCGGCGAATAGCAGGGACCGAGAAAGTCATGTTCGGCAATGCGTCCGTAGTCGCGGACCTCGCCCGTTTTCAGATTGACGGCATGGAAATGGCAGCGCAGAAATCCTGTGATGTAGACTTCTTCGCGCTCGGGATTGTACGTCATCCAGCGCGCCCCTCCGCCCGGAACGACGACGCCGAAGTCCGAGGTCGTCCCGCGTGCCGGATCGTGGATGATCAGGTGCGAACCGGTGAATTTCCGTTCCGGATCGTTGCAGACGTGCCAGTAATGATAGGAATCCTCTCCGACTGGCGGGGCCGTCATATGGGTGGCGGCGAGCAGCTTTCCCTCCGGAGTGAAACAGATCGCGGTATGGATTTTGGAATGCGGGTGACGGAGACGGTCGCCTTCACCGTAACGGATGACCTGCTCCAGATCCACGACCTGCCGGATCGTGTCCGTCTGCGGATCGTAGCACATCAGACGTGCGAATGAACCGGCGAATCCGACTTCGGCGCACAGTGCGAAGTAGACCTTGTCATCGGGTGACGCCGCGGCGGCGTAGATCACATCGTGGCGCGCCTGATGTTCCGCAAACCGGATGGTGATGTTTTTCTGATTTGCAATCTGATCCATGATTTTCTCCTGCTGCTCTTCTCCCCGGAGGAGAAAACTTCCCTGTCCGGAGCACTGCTTCATTCCCCGGCTTACTGGATCTCCTCCAGACGGATGTCGTCAAACCAGACTGTGCCGGACGCTCCGATGATGCTCGGTGCCAGATAGGCGGTCCCCCCCTTCATATCCGGAGGCGTCTGCACGTCAAAACTCAGGCGGAACCATTCGCGTGTCCCGATCAGTCCCTGCCACGGATGGAAATTGTTTTTTCCCGGCAGGGAAAGGCGCATCCGTCCACCGCAGTTGTTCTTTTTCGGGACAACGTTTTCGAGGCGGATGAAATAGGAGAGGCGATATTTCGTGCCCGGTTTGAGACCGGTGATCGCCTGTTCCGCACACACATTCGCCACGGAGGAAAGCCGGATTCTGAGACTCTGCTTCCCGGTGACGAAATGATCCTTGTCGAGCGCAATGCATTCCGCCTGAATGCCCCATGCCCCGGCACGGCGCCGCCCGTTCCGGATGACCGGATCGCTGTCGAAACCGGAGTCCTTCACCAGATTTTCCGGACCCTCCTCCGCATTCCGGAGAAGTTTTCCGAAGGAGTCAATGTCGTGATAATCCCTGACGAACGGTCCCCAGACATACCGTTCGGCGGGACTGAGCGCGCGGCAGCGTGTGAAGTTTGCACGGAAATCGCCTTTTTCGATTCCCGGCATGTTTTTCTTTGGAATTGCAATTTCCGCAAACCATTTGCCGGGTGCGGACGAGACGGCGACTTTCGCCCCGCTCTCCCAGGCACGGTCGCAGTCCAGCCCCGCGCCGATTTTCCGGCATTTCTGGTCGGCGAGCGAACCGGCGGCGTTGATCATCAGCTGGTAATAGACTTTTTCGCTGTTTTCCGGATGGAAAAAGAGTTCAATCGAGGTGTCGCTCCACATCTGGAAGTCGTCCCGGGCGCGGGGAAGCGTCCGCTTCACAAGGGTTTCATCCGGTTCCGCGCAGACATAAGCGATGTAGAGGTTTTCCGCATCTTCCGTCAGGTGGACGAACGTCTCCGGATAGCTTCCGGTGACTTCCCGGTTCAGCGCCTGCAGTTTCAGCGTGAGAGCTTCCTTCCACGCTTTTTCATCGGGCTTTCCGTCAATGACAATCCGTTCTCTGCCGGGAAGCCGTTTCATCGGGACGGTCACCACCGCCTTGTTCCGGCTGTTTTCCAGATATTTCTTCGCCTGATTACGCATCCCGTCAAGAAAATGTTTCCGGATGTATCTGACGCGCGCCAGAGCGTCCGGATCCTTTGCCGCAAGCTTTTCGGCAAGGTCATAGCGTTTGGCAAAATCCGCAAGGCGTTCCGGCGAATAGATTTCCGTCCAGACCTCGTATTCGGAGGGCGCCACCGGCCGGGGGCCGAGACTGGTGTTTACTACCCGGGAGGCGATCCGGTCGATCCAGATGTCCTCCATCTCCTCGTAAAGCTTCTCCATCGTGTCCGCTGCCGCGCCGAACATGGAAACGTAGTGATCCTTGAGGAGCGCCTTGTAATCGCAGGCATTGTCCCACATCGTCTTGCCGAAGATATAGACGTTCAGATAGTTGAAGAGATAGTTGTCCGTCCCGGATTCGGTGAACGCCCCGTTTATGTAAGGTCCCGCTTCCGTATAGAATTTCCCGAACGCGCGGGGTGCCAGATTCGGCACGCCGTCGATCCGCGTGCCCTGATATTTCGCGGCGTAATTATACAGCGAGAGGTCCTGATGGGGTACTTTTCTGTTCCAAGCGCGGATCAGTTCCATCTGATCCGCCGTTCTGGTGCGCGGCGTCCGGATATTGAAGGGGCCGCCGACGCAGAGCTGCACGTGCATGTTGTCCGGTATTTCACATGCCGGAATCGGCACGGTATAGTGATAGGCGAACATCGTGAAGACTCCGGGAATCTTTTCCGCTTTTGCCCGCCGTGCCAGACTTGTCCCGAACTCCCAGAGGAAATCGGAGCGTTTCTGCATATCCGATTCCAGATGTTTCCAGCATTTTTCGCAGTGGCAGGGATACAACCCGTCCGGCAGGGAGATGCTGAAGTAGTTGTCCTGAAACCCGTGCGGCGGCCAGACCTTGAGCGGAATCCCGCGTGCGGAGGGAGGCAGTCCCGCCATCAGCGCCTTGAAGTCCCGGTAGATTTCCTCGGAAACAGCACTGGAATAGCAGAACTGCGGAGCGCCCGGCATATATTTTTCGATATAGCGTTTCCCGTCCGGGCGCAATGCGAAATATTCCGGATGCGTCTTGCTGTAGCGTTCTCCGAGTTTCAGAAGCTCGATTCCGTGCATGGTGGGCGTCTCGTTGGTCTGCATCCGCCATCTCCATGCGGCGAGATTCCGCTGATACGATGCGTAATTGCCGTAGGGATCGCGGATTCTGCTTTTGTCGATATCCTCCCAGGCTCCTTTGTAGATACCGAAGGAGCGGATGTCGTTGTCCGGACGGTCGAAGATGTCGATTCCGGGAAGTTTCAACTCCGTGTGTTTCGGAATGATGACGCCGAGTTTGTTCGGAAAGAAGAAACGGACCTTGACGAAACGCTCCAGAAAATCATAGACGCCGAACAGTGTCCCATGTTCACTGAACATCCGCCAGATGCCGCCCTTTTCGAGAGCATCCTCGGCGGACATGGGTTTGCCTTTGTCCTTTCCTGCAAAACGTTTGAGAATCGGCGCATCCTTTCCCAGAATGTAAATTTTCTTCCCGTCGCGGCGGATGAGGAAGGAGTCGCGCCACTGCACTTTCCGGTCGAGTCCGAGCGCCCGGGCTGATTCATGATTTCCGAGAATAAACGAGATTTTTCCGTCCGTCGGCCTTTCCCGGATCGGAATCTCCGTATCGAGCGCCTGTTCCAGATGCGTCTTCAGCTCTTTTGCCGCGAATCGCGTGATGCTCAGGGCGTCCCCGGCGACAACGATTTCCATTTCACGGGAGCCGCGCGGAATGACGAGGCTCTCATTCTCCTGAATCCGGATGACCCGCGGCGGAAGATTTTTTTTCAGAAAACGCTCTCCGGCGAAAAGAGAACACGCCGCAAGTGCCATAAGAAAAACGAACTGCATTTTACGGTTCATTTTCTACTTCCTTTCTTGAATATATCAGTTATGGTTGTGCACTGTAAATGTATTTCCCGGACGAATTGAGCAGTTCCCGGAATGAAAGCACCGTGACATGAAGATCCATGAAAAGCGCGTTTGTCTTTGACGAGTGGCGGCATTCCACGGCTCCGCCGGCGGTAGGAGATCCCGTTGCGCTGAACGGATAGCCGGTGATGGCGAATCCAGTGTTCAGCTTCCAGTCGTAGGCTTCGGCAAGATAAGCCCAGCGGCTGGGGCTGCGGAGCCTGGTGACAAGGTTCATCCAGTAACGGTAAGTTCCTGTGCTGTCGATGTCGCTGCAGTAATAGTTCCCGAGGTAGCTTTTCACATGGCCCGGTCCGTTGTCGCGCCAGGTCGGATCGTCGGATGATGCGTTGCGGCTCCGCTCGTCGGAAGGGCATTGCAGGAGATTGCCCTGCGTGGAATACCAGCGGAAACGGTCGGAGCGGATCGTGTAACGCAGAGAGGCATACCGGACCATGCAGTAGCGCCAGGAATCCATGGCGACAGGAAGATTGTCAAAAAGATACTGCCCGGAAACCGGCGGCAGATAGGACTTGTAGTCTCCGAGATAGATTCCGACGGCCGTTCCCTGCTGCCGGAGATTCGAAATACATTGCACCGCCTTTGCCCGTTCCCGTGCGGCATTCAGCGCCGGAAGCAGCATTCCGGCAAGCACGGCGATGATTGCAATCACGACCAGAAGCTCTATCAATGTGAAAGTGTAGCTTTTCCTCACGGCAAATCCTCCTTTCTTATTCCAGTTCATTGAGAACACATTCTGCTCCATCTTTTCTAAAACCGCATGCCTGAAAGGCTTCCGCGTATTCACAGAGGATCTGCTGTCCGCGGAAGCGTCCCGTCATGATTTTATTCCGCACGATGCCGTCGTCCGCATTCTGGCATTCATACATCCGGATCAGTCTGATTTTCTCCTCCATTATGGAGGAGATATCCACGATGTGGGTCGGTTGAAAACCGAGCGACTGATGGGAAAACTCAAAGAAATAAATTTCAGGCGCCAGACGCGCGATTTTCAGCGCCCGGAACAGGGCCGCCGCCGTCATGATGTGATCCACATGCCGGTCCGGCACAAAATGAGTGAAAACGGCGCGCGGGCGGATCTCCCGGAGGTGGTCCGCCATGTTCCGGCAGGTGCTTTCCGGC
>CASEFP010000094.1 GCA_949287225.1 uncultured Lentisphaeria bacterium | reverse complement strand
GCGGTCTGCGGCCATGCCGCGCCTGCGGTCAGCGTGAAGTCGCTCCACGGGCTGTTCGCCGGCGTCCGGACCCAGACGATCTCCGCCATGTCGAGCTGGTGATACGCCTTGTCGTAGAAAATGATCTTGATCGTGATTCCCTCGTCGCGTTCGACGCGGATTTTTCCCGTCAGTTCGTATCCGCCCTGTTTCGCGGGGAGAAACGCAGATTCGATGTTGCACGCTTCCGAACGGCTCGAATCGCGCATTTCGATTCCCCGTCCGTACGGCGTATCAATCACTTTGATGTTCTCCTTACCGAGACGGATGTTCCATCCGGGCAGGCCGTTTTCAAATTCAAGCGCCTCCGTGCCGCAGAGCGGAAGAAGAGAGGCGCACAGAAGAAGCTGAATCAGACTTTTCATTGCCGGAGACCTTTCCTGTGTGTTCAGCGCCAGGAGCTGAACGGCACATCCTTGATGTTCACGTAAGTATAGGGATTCACTTCACGCGGCTGCACAAGCCGGGCGTGTCCGTCCAGATAGATCATGTTCATCCGTCCGCCGTGACGGTAGTAGTGGGACTTCATCCACGCGCCGTTGCTCCAGTCCGCAAGACTCTTGTAATGGTTGTAGAGCGAAAGCACGGTGTAGCCGCTGGACTGCTCCTGCGTGTATTCCGAGGCCATGAATGTGTCGCCCGGACGTTTATGGCGGGAGAACTTGTCCGGCGTGTCGCGGTAGTCGGCGTTGTTTTCCAGATTCGCGTTGTCGCAGCGGACGGACGCCTGACTGTTCAGCGTTACGTCCGTATGGTAATACTCGTTCTTGATCCCCCGGGAGCGGATGGAGGGGCAGCTGAGAACGGGCGCTTTCTTTCCGCTTCCCCATTTATAACCGGGAAGATAGGGCGACATGAGTTCGAGCCACTGCACGGTGCTCTGATATTTGTCGGTCGGAATGTTGTCCTGATTGTCCCCGGTATAAAGAAAGAAGATCGTGCCGAACTGCTTGAAGTTGCGGGTGCATGAAATCGCCTGCGCTTTTTCCCGCGCCTTGTTCAGCGCGGGCAGCAGCATGCTGGCAAGGATCGCGATGATCGCAATCACAATAAGGAGTTCGATCAGAGTGAAAGCATTCCCTTTTCTGCGGGTGTTTCCTTCCGGTTGTGCGGTGCGGCACGTTCCCGTTTGCGGGGAAAGTGCGGAGGAGTTTATCTTTTCTCTCTTCATCCTGACATCCTTTCCATGAAAGTCGGTTTTATGGTAATTTGTTTGAACGCTTCCGGATTTTCCATTTTTTCGAACAGATATTCACATGCGGCGCATCCCATCTCCTCAAGCGGCTGATGCACGGTGGTCAACGGCGGATTCCAGTAAGCGCTGTCCGTCTGGTCGTCGAATCCGATGACGGCAAGCTCCTCCGGAATGCGGATTCCCAGCTGCGCCGCCATGCAGATCACCCCCTGCGCAATGTCGTCGTTGCCGCAGACGAGACAGCGCGGCATGTTTCCAGATTGCGCGAGACGGCGCATGGCCTCCAGTCCGTCGCGATGGTTGAACGCGCCGGTCCGCGGGATGGGCGGAATTCCGCACGCGGTGCCGAGCATGCACAGCTCTTCCGGAAACGCGGTGCCCGTTCCGCGGAGACACTTCCGCAGCGCGGCAAGACGCTCCAGATGATGCTGCTGAAGATTGTCCGTGATCTCCCCAGCAAATCCGACGCTCTCATACCCCTTCGCCAGAATGTGCGCAGCCGTCAGTTCCATTCCCCGGACATTGTCCACGCTGACCGAGGGAACCGGCAGTTCCGTGCAGGTGTTGTTGATCACGACATAAGGACAGCACCGTTCGTTGAAGGTCCGGTACATCCCGATCATCTCGGAGAGTTTCTGATTGTCACGTAGCCGGAAATTGATCAGCATCAGCGCATCGACGCGTTTGATCTCCAGAAAGGAGCTGTAGTCGCTTCCCGAAATCAGGAGAATCTGATAGCCTTTTCCCTGCGCCGCGGCAGAAAGTCCGTTTAAAATCCGCATCTGGTAGGAGGAGATCACCGGGGAATTGAATTCGTCCGGCAGATTGGCAATGAAACCGATCGTCCCCGTGCGGCGTCCGCGCAGGAGTGTCGCACCGTAATTCGCCGTGTAATTCAGCTCCCCCGCCAGCGCAAGAACCTTCCCGCGCGTCGCCTCGGAGATCCGGATGTTCGCGGATGAGGCGGGATTGAGAACCTTGGATACGGTTCCCACCGACACGCCCGCGGCGCGCGCCACATCACGGATGCCCGGTTTCCGACTCATTTCAGTGCCTCTTTTCAAAAAAATTAAGTTAACAGTGCAATGCTTTGCATCGCCAAAAAAGCTTCGTGCAGGACTTTCAGTCCTGCCGCGGTCCAGCTGCGCAAGCTGGTCGCCGCAGGCGAAATCCCCGATACGAACGTCTGCTCCATACCGGGGAGCGTCCATTTGGGAAAACGTTTTATCATTCTGCTTTTAATAGACATCTCTTTTTCATGATGTCAAATGATTTTCGCAATTTTT
>CASEFP010000093.1 GCA_949287225.1 uncultured Lentisphaeria bacterium | reverse complement strand
GGTGCGCACGGCCTTCTTCCAATCCGCGGTATCCACGAAGCACCCCATATTGACCCAGCCCTGCCGTGTCCCGTCCATGTGGACAAGATCAAGCCGGATGCCGTAATAACCGGAAAACGGACCCTTGTGATCCTCGGCTTTCCCCTCTGCTCCGAAGGTCAGGGGAAGCGCTTTCTCCTGATTCAGTTCTATCGTCTGCGTTATGTAGCTCGGGGTCTTCTCATCCGGGTTCACTACCGTGTAGACGCCGTCTTTCAGCGTGGTGGTCTTCGGATTCCGGATCTCAAGCGGTTCCTTCAGGAGATTGACTCCCTCAGGCGCCGCTTCCGCCGCACACCAGCCGAACAGCAGAATTCCGGCGCAAAACAATGTTTTCATTTTGTTCTTCATTTTTCATCCTCCCTGCAATTTGTTGAAAGTTTTGTTCACTTAATCAAAATTCCAATATTTCCTGATCGTATATTCCTGCTGTCAACGCAGATTTTATGACCGGACAGATCAGGATTCCCGGAAAGAGTCACAGTTCCCACAAACAGAAAAAAGACATCATTTTCATCCCTGCCCCTCCTTGCCAGTCATTGCAAAACCCGTCACACCACCTTATTCAGACACATTCCAGTACCGGAAGATCGCAGGCCCCGGATTGGATGTCGTCTCCAGAAAAATCTTCCTTACCGGTTCATTGCTCGCGTGACCGTCGATCCAGAGAACTCCCGGCTGTTTGTCATGCATGGTTCCGACAAACCCATCCGCCGCCGTCCCCGGTCCGCCGCTTCCGACACGATAGCAGCCCTGCAGCACCTTGTAATATCCTCTCTCAGACACCCGCGGCCAGTTGTACATGGTGTCGCAGTTGCTGATCTTCTCGGAAGGCCGCTTGATTTTTATCCGCTTCAAACTCGACGCCCCCATGCCGGCATTGAGTCCATAGGAAGGATACAGGAATCTCCAAAGTGCCCCATATTCTCCCCTTGCCTGTTCCGTGGAACTCGCCAGATTCGTTTTCAGCAGCTTCAGACTTTCCGGCTGGGTCGGGCAGACCAGAAGTCCCTGCGATACTTTGCCGCCGACAATGCTGTACAACCTCCACGGCCAAAGCGGATAAGCATCCGGGTTTTCCTGGCTGAATCCCGCCGGCAGAAACTCGTTGGAGGTGTCCGCATACATGCTCATATAGGTTCCGAGCGACTTCAGGTTGTTCAGGCAGGAGGTTCTGTATGCCATGCCTCTCGCCTTGCTCAGCGCGGGAAGAAGCATCGCCGCCAGAATCGCAATGATCGCTATAACGACCAACAATTCGATCAAGGTGAACCATTCCACCCCGTTCATCCCGCCGCCGTGATCCCGTCTCTCCGTTTTTGTAATCATAGACCTTCTCCCCAGCTCAATATTATAAATTGTTTTCCTGACATTCATTCTCTGTTTTTAAAATTATAACCATTCCGGCAAAAGTGTCAATATCAGTCCTGAGAAAACCCGAAAATAACTGTTCCACGATGTTTCACAACTCCCTGCTCCAGCTCCCGTCAATTTCTTTCCGTCACGACCGGAATCTCATCCGCCGTCCGCCTCGAAAAGCTGCACATCGGAGTAAATGCGCCTGGCGGAAGCACCGGCAGTCAAAGCGCGATGCACCGCCTCCCGCAGTGCCAGTCTGCCAAGCTGAGGCCAGTCCGGTGTCACCGTGTCAACCGGCAGATAACCGGGCAGAAGCAGCGATTTTCCGTCCAGAGAAAGCACGACATGGTCGTTCTTCCATGCCGCGCCCGCGATTTTGGACCATTGCTGAAACGCTTCGCCTCCGGTGAAAAGATAGCCGGCTCCGTCGTTCAGGGACATCTCCGGACATGCGGTATTGTTCCATATCCGGTAATCCGCCGTTCCGCCGCAGGAAATGAAATACTGCTGAAAGACCTGCGCCCGAAAATGATGAAGAACGGAATCATGCCCGAAGATCCTGACATGCCGGATCCGCCGTTTCCTGAAATATTCCGCCGCAAGTTCCGCGGAATTGACCGGGTCCATGGAAATCACCGAAAAATGACCGCCAAACATGCAGTGCATCTCCACCCCCACCCCCGGACATTTCAGCCAGGAAAAATCAGTTTTCGCAAGATCGAAGCTCCCGAGCAGCAGCACAGCATCGTTCTGATTCGCCTCCTCCCGCAGCCTTTCATCGGAAAACATGGTGCTGACAACGCCGCATTTCCGCCGAAGCTGAACATTGCAGAGCTCCGCTTCCTCCCGGACTCCGTGCAGAACATGCGCGCAGTAAGTCATGTCCGGATGCTCCGTCTCCAGGAAAACCTCCAGGCGCAGCAGCTCTTTTTTCCGGCTCTCCTTTTCCGCCTTGACAAAAATGCCGGATCTTTTATGACACTCCAGCAGTCCCTTGTCCCGGAGATACCAGATACCGCGCCGCGCCGTATCAAGATTCAATGCAAATTCCGCAGCCAGATCACGCAAGACCGGCAGCTTGTCGCCGGGACGATACCTGCCGGCGGCAATCATTGCCTCCAGATGGTCGGTCATCTTCATGAAACTGCATCTTCTTCCAGGAATCCCCATTCCGTCATCCTTCCTGTGCTTCCCTGCGCCATTTCGCATCCCCCCGGCGGAGCGCATCCGCAATCTCTACGGAATCCAGAGACAGCTCAAGATCGCTTTGCGCGGGAAAACCGCAGCGGAGATTCCGGACAAAGGTCTCTATTTCCGGGTAATACCCCGCAAGGTAAAGAGTGTCCATCCGGAATCCGGCGGTTTCCGGAGTCTCAACCCGGAGCGGTCTGCCGTCCCGGTAGACGGTTATCTTTCCGGGAACATCGCCGCCGCCTCCGGGAATGACGGTATGCACCTCGATCATCCAATGTCTGGTATGAATCGTATAACGCTCCACCGCCGCCCCGGTGGAAGGCAGAAAATCAATCACCCCGGATGCGCCGTTGTCGAAACGGCTGTAAAGCAGCACATTCCGCACCGGTCTTTCGCGCCGCGGTTCCTGATAGTGAAAATCCACTTCCGCATATCTCCCACCGGAAAGATGGCGCATTGCGTCGATTCCGTGAATGGCCGTCGTGAAGAATTCATGCTCCAGCCGTTCAAAACGGCAGAAGGCACAGCGGAGATGTTCCGGCAGTTCCCCGCATTCGCCGGATAAAATCTCCCGCGCACGCATGAGAAACGGAGAGTAGCGGCGGTTGAAAGCGCACATGACCGGACAGCGGCTCTGCCGGGAAGCCTCCATGATGCGCTGGATCTCGGAACGGCAGCGTCCCGGCGGCTTCTCGATCATGACGGGATACCCCGCCGCAAGAACAGCGCACGCCGTCTCCGCCGTTGCGGCAACGGGAGTCAGGACAATCACTCCGTCAGGATGTTCTTCCGCAAGCATCCGCCGCCAGTCGTCATAGGAATGCAGAATGCCGAACCGTTCCGAGAAACTCCTGCTTTTTTCCGGAACGATATCCGCCACACCCGCTAAAACAATATTCGGATCCGTCTCCGCCAGCAGCCGCAGAGACGGCCCATAGGCATAATCGGCAAAATTCCCTGCCCCAATGACGCAAATCCTGACTCTCTCCATCCGGCCGCCCTCTTTTTTGTTGTATTTTGTCCGATATATAAATTATAAGCGATAACATCTCTTTTGTCAAGATGCCGCCGGCAAAAAATCCGGAAATATTCTGCAGAAATCCAAAAGTGCGGCGTGACGCCGGGCGCACAGTCATGACATCCGCCGTTCCACGGCAAAAACCGCGGACGGCGATGCCGGCGGCTTCCCGCAATCCGTTTCGGGCGACAGTCACGGCATCCGCAGATTCCGCCCAGGGGACACCGAGTTCGGAAGGCAGAAGATTCCGTTCGTATCCGTGCTGAAGAACCGTTTCGATTCCATCCAGAACAAACGGTCCGTCGGGGATCGCACGCGCAATAAAACGCTCCGGAACTGTCCGGATGCGGAAATGACGATGTATGTTTTCGATGCACATGATCTGTCTGGAAGCGTTTTCCAGCGTGCAGATGAAACGTTCCGGATTCGAGATCCGGTCGATGACGTCCAGGAACATCCGCCTGTGCGGATGTTCGGCGATCCCCTGCTCCAGCAGATTTCCGGAAAGACCGGTTACGCGCCAGGGACCTTTGTTCGTCCATTCGACAGAACCATGTTCACATTCGAGCCGCAGACGCGGTTCCATATCGGCGCTTCCGGTATGGGAAAAGAGAACCGTGATTTCCACGCCGCTGTCCGTGATGATCCGGACCATGCTGTTGTCAAAGGTTTCAATCTCCGGCCGGACGCGGTAAAGCTCCGCCTGGATCTCGGCAGGAGCGGCAAAGCTCCTGAAATCCCCGCCCGCCCAGAAAAGCGCAAGATTGAGATAATGGGCAAACGCGTTGTTCAGGGGGGAATCGAAAACCGCCGCACCTCTGCCGTCGCGCAGACGTCCCGCCCAGTCGTTGCGGCGGTAGTAGGCGTCGCCGCGCGGCCAGAGCCCAAGCGCGGAGATCGAACGAAGCGAACCGAGTTTTCCGGAACAGAGAAGGCGTTTCAGACGCTGCACCTCGGGAGCATAAATATGCTGAAAGCCAACCGCGACAAAATGAGAACTCCGACGCTCGGCGCGGATCATCGCCTCGACATCCGCGAGACACCCCGCCGCCGGTTTTTCGACCAGTACATCGGCGCCGCTTCTCAGAGCATTCTCCACCATTTCCCGGTGCCGCGCGGGACCCGTCGGAATGCAGACCAGATCCAGACGGCCGCGCTCCGCCTGATACAACGCTTCTTCGGAAGGATAGACGCGGCAGTTCAGATCTCTGATCTCCTCCATAATGTCCTCCGCCTTGTGCGGATCCCGAATCACAGCCGCCGCCAGTTCCACTTTCCCCTCCGCCGCCAGAATGGAAAGCATCCCGTAATGGGTTCTGCCGTATCCGTTGACGCCGATGACCGCCGTTCTGGGTTTCATATCCGGCCTCCGGCTGTCACAATCTGATTCCGGTCGGCGGACTCCTGCGCAAGAATGCAGAGACGCGCCAGTTCAAATGTCGCGGCATTGCCGGAGAGCGCCCGGGGCCCGCCGCTGATCTCCGCGGCGAAATCCGAGAAAATTCTGCGGAAGGGCCCTTTCATCTCCACGGTATGCTCCCCGTCGGAATCCAGAAGAGTGAGAATGCCGCCGCAGACTTCCAGAATCCCTTTCGTTCCCGCCGCGCGGACCCGGTCGTCTCCCCAGGTCGGGGCGGATTCCGGCCGGAGGAAGTCGATGCTCAGCGATGCCATGATGCCATTCTCCAGGCCGAACAGACACTGCGCGGTCATTTCCATCTCTCCGGTATCATGATTGCAGCAGCGGCTCTGCACGGCACGAATGTCACGCACCTCGGCATCGGTCATCGCCAGCATCAGATCAATGCCGTGACTGCCGACCCAGGGAATTGTCCCACCGTAGCTTGCGCGCTTCCGATAGAAATCCGGACGCGTACCGAATTTATAGGATTTCTGGATCTGGAGCAGACGCAGTTCCCCGATCGCCCCGGAACGCACCATGTCGCAGGCAGCCTGAAACGCCTGTTCATAACGCAGCGCCGCCATGGACATCACGCGCAGGTTGTTTTCCGAAGCAAGTTTTTCCATTTCAGCGACTTCAGAAAGATGGAACGCGATCGGCTTTTCGCAGAACACATGAATCCTGCGCCGCAACGCCTCCAGACACATTTCCGCATGGCGCTCGAACGGGCCGTCAATGGCAACCATATCAGGGCGGACGGTATCGAGCATTGTCCGATAGTCGGAAAAGGACTCCGCGGAAAATCCGAGTGTCCCTGCGGCGTCCTCCAGAACGGCCAGTTCCTCCGGGGTTGTCGCCGACACGCCGGCGATCTCCCACTCCGGCACGTCCCTGATGCTTTCAAAAACATAATGGATATGACCGCGTTTTCCTGCCAGACATAACTTCATGAGGACAAATCCTTCCTGTTGTTTTTCCCTGCTATATATTATCCTGAATCCGTGAATTTTTGTTGATGTATTTTTCATTCGGATTCAAATGTTGATTTTTGCCGGATTTCCCGGTGTTTTTTGTTCTGATTTCCGATCCTGATTCCGCTGATTTTCCGATTCATCGCCATGTATTGTC
>CASEFP010000092.1 GCA_949287225.1 uncultured Lentisphaeria bacterium | reverse complement strand
GTTCGGGAAGGCGCGCAGGAAGAACATCGCGTGCAGCACGTTGATGATCCGCGAAGCGGGCTGGAAGTCATACCATTGATATTCGGTCCGTCCGTCTGCATTGCCGCTGTTGTAGTCGCGGTCGCGCGATTCCGTGACTCTGGCGTTGAGCGCCGCAACGGCCTCTTTTCCGCGTGGCGGCCGGTATCTCGCATGAAAATCCAGAAGGATGCCGACGACCCGTTCCGCCAAAGCAGGATCATTGTCCAGCATTGCGGTGCGCGCCATCGAGACGATGAAATACATCCGATTGATCCAGCAGGACTTTTCGATCGTGCTCCACTGCTCGTATTTCAGGAAATCGATTTTCCCGTCTGTGTCGAGGAAATCGGCAAGCGCTCCGCCGGAAAGGATGTTCCGCGTAATAGCACGGTCGTCAATGGAACCGGCAATCTCCTGCTGAATGAATCTTCCGCCGCCGTCGAAGGGATAGAGTTCAAAGAAATTGTATTCCCGGAGAAGGGATTCCGGGAGCGCCGGACGGAAGGAATCGATACGTTTTTCCATGGGGATAACCTCTTTTTGCTTTTGAGTTTCGGAGAAATATAAACGGCTTTTTCTTCGTTGCAAAATGCATGACAATGGAATTCCGGAAAAATCCGAACCTTACAGGGGAAATCATTTCTGGTTTTCTTTTCCCGGATTGTAAAAAACTCTTTTCATGATATGGTACAGTATGAAAAAAACAGAGCAACTGAGGTTGAGTGAATGGAGAAAGTGAAGATTCTTACGGTTGGTGCGGGCGCGGTCGGCGCTTATTTTACGGGACGCCTTGCGCAAGCCGGCGCAGAAGTTTCCGTTGTGGTGCGTTCGGATTACGACGCGGTCAAGGCGAACGGATTTGAAATCCGCAGCGAGGCGGGCGATTTCCGTTTTACGCCGCATGGCGTCTACCGTTCCGCCGGGGAATATCCGGATACGGCGGATTATGTGTTCCTGACCTCGAAATTTTTTCCGGAGATCGACGAGGCGCCTCTGCTTCGCGGCGCGTTGAAGTCGCCGTCGACCGTGCTGGTCCTGATTCAGAACGGAATCGGGATCGAGGATCGCCTGGCCGAAGCGTTTCCGGAGCATGAAATCCTCAGTTCGATCGCCTACATCGGCGCGACGCGGATCCAGCCAGGAGTTGTCCGGCAGAAAGGCGCATCCGACCTGAAATTCGGGCGCTTCGGCGGAGGCGATTCCGCCGCGGGACGCCGTCTTGCTTCGCTGTTTGCGTCCGCGTCGGGGGTCAATGCGGAATTCGTCGAAAACATCGCGTGGTTCCGCTGGAGCAAACTGCTTTGGAATCTTCCTTACAATCCGGTTTCCGTTCTCGGCGGAGGATTGGAGACCAGTGCCATGACCGACTGCGGCCCACTTGAGGCGCTGACGCGCGCCCTGATGGAGGAGGTGCGGGCCGTTGCCGCCGCCGAAGGGGTGGATCTTCCCGATGCGCTGGTGGACAAAAATGTGGAATTTACACGGGCCTTTCCTCCTTATAAAACAAGCATGCTGGTCGATTTCGAGGCGGGGCGGCGGATGGAGGTCGAGGCGATTCTCGGCAATGTCTGCCGGATTGCGCGGAAGCACGGCATCGACGTGCCCCGGATGGAGACATGCTATACCCTCCTTTCCGCTCTGGCGCACCGGAAATCGTCGCATTGAACGCTTCCTGATTTCCATTTTATTGGCTTTTTCATTCGTAATCGGGGAAAACCGTGCTATATTGGCGGTTTGACCGTGGATCAGCCGGGTTGTCTGGTTCCCGCGGGCGACGGAAGCGAGGCGAAGCATGGAAACAGATTTATCGAAACTCCCGAGAGGCCGTGTCCTGTGGCTTCTCTTCTTCAATTTTTTCAAGATCGCGCTGTTTGTCGTGGGCGGCGGTTACGCCATCATTCTTGCCGCGGAGGATATCTTCATCCGCAAACTGCACTGGCTCCGCGACGGCGAACTCATGGACATGCTTGCGATCATTCAGACGATTCCCGGACTGATGGCGGGGAATGCCGCGATTTACGTCGGATACCGTGCCGCGGGGGCTCTGGGGGCGCTGGTTGCGCTGTCGGGGGTTGCGCTGCCCTCCTTTCTGATTATCACTGCTGTTGCGATGGGATTTTCTCATCTGCCGATGGACAATATCTATGTGCAGGGGGCGTTCATCGGCGTCCGAAGCGCGCTTGGCGGGCTGGTGCTTGCCGCACTGCTCCGGACATGGCGGAAAATGATGACCGACTGGTTTGCCTATCTTGTGGCGTTCGGCTGTTTTTCCGGCGTTATTTTCGGAGGAATGAATCCGGCCTGGCTTCTGCTTGGTGCGATGGCGGCGGGTATTGTTTATCTCAAATTCGCCTGCCGGAAAATTGCGGAAACCAGTCTGGCTGAGGGAAATAAGCAGCCATGATGAACTATCTTCATATCTTTCTTCTGTTCTGTTACTTCGGCTGTCTCTGCTTCGGCGGAGGGAATGCCCTGACACCGCTTTATATTGACCATCTGGTGAACGAACAGCACTGGATGACGCTTCAGGAGTTCGGAGACCTGACTGCAATTTCACAGATGACGCCGGGACCGATCGGTGTCAATGCCGCGACCTTTTTCGGTTTCCGCAGGGGAGGGGTGATCGGGGCGCTGATGGCGACCGTCGGACTTTTGGTGCCCTCCTATTTTCTGGTGATTCTGGCCTTGCGTTCGCTCAAACGCTGGGAGAAGAGTTTTCTTGTGCGCGGAATCATGACCGGGATTCATCCGGCGACGACGGGGATGATTCTGGCCGCGCTTTTGATTTTCATGCAGATGTCTGTGTTCAGTACGGAAATCCCGTGGCGTTACTGGATCGGGCTGGTGAAGACGGCGCCGCAGACCGCGTTTTTCATCCGCCCGCTTGCCGTTTTGATTTTCGCTGCGGCGACCTTCCTGCTGTACAAGGGGAAGCTCTCGATTATGAGTGTGATTTTCGGTTCTGCCGCTTTGGGGGCGCTGGGTGCGGCGATCGGCCTCTCCTGACGAAACCAACTTGCGAAGCATCCGGAACAAGCGCGTGGAGCAACACCATAAAAAATAATTTCCTGCGCAAATTATGATTCGTGCAGGATGTCAGTCCTTGTGCGGTCCGGCTTACGCAGCAGGACAGCACAAGGACCTGTGACTCTTGCCACCGAGAAAAATGCCCGCGTCTTTTTCCTTTTTTCGTGTATGGCGCGGCCTGTATTTTGTCTTTGCTGTGCAGGTGCAGGGACGGACTCCTGCACCTGTGCCGATGAGATCCTGCCGTGTCCGCCGAACTCGTCTCCCGTATCAGTTGGCATCCGGTCGAGTCTTCCTCGAGGCATCGAGTTCAAATCGTTCGTTCATTCCGTCGATGAACTCCCGTTTGTAATGATCGAGGTAGCACTGCAGTCCGGAAAGAAATCCGGCATAGCGCTCCCGAATCTCCGCGGGACACGGAGGAGTCTGGATGGTGATTTGTGTTTCCATGAAAAGACCTCCTTTCAGAACTCTGCAAGGTTCACGCGTGATGGACACGCGGTTATGGAAAAAGTTCAATGCCCTTCCGGCCTCCTGGTGGAGCGTTTGAGCGCCTTGCAGTTCAGTGGAGAAAAAAGTGTATGCAGAATTTCTGCGGGGGATTAAACGGAAAAACCTGTTTTCAGTATTTGGAAACAGGTTTTTTGAACTCAAAATATTGGTGCCGACGATAGGATTTGAACCTACACCCCCGTGAAGAGACTGCGACCTGAACGCAGCGCGTCTGCCGTTCCGCCACGTCGGCAATATTTTTGTGTGTCCTTATCGGGCACAGAGCCATAATTTAGTGCTCTTCCTCCATTATTCAAGCAAAGTTTCAAAAAAAAATGAAAATTGCTTCCTCTTTCGGTTTGATGTTTCCGGAAAGTATATTATATTGACCAATGTAAGGTTTAACAAGAGAAAGGCAGAATGGGAACGAAACTATGGATATCGGCTTGTGACGGCAAAGAAAACATTATCCAGGATCTGATAAGACGGAAAAATCTCCCGCGCGCCGTGGCGATGTATCTTGCGGCCCGCGGAATCAGCGCCGAGGAAGCGGACCGCTACTTCAACAACTCTTTCGCGGATCTGACAGACCCTTACAGATTTCCCGGTATGGATGTTGCCGTCAAACGCCTCTGGCAGGCAATACGCAACCGTGAACGGATTCTGATCCACGGAGACTATGATACGGACGGAATTACCGCCACGTCGCTGCTCTCCTGGGTTCTGGAAAGAAACGGAGCCATCGTCAGCTCCTTCCTTCCGCATCGCTTCGACGACGGTTACGGCTTCACGCCTGAATCGCTGGCAAAGGCTTTGGAGACCGCACCTACTCCGTGCAAGGTTCTGGTTACCGTGGACTGCGGAATCAACAGCTATCCCGCCGTCGCGGAGGCCGCGGCAAAAGGCATCGACGTCATCATCACGGATCATCATGAACCGGGAGAAGAGGTCACGCCCGCACTGGCGGTCATCAACCCGAAAGTGCACAGGGAACTGGCCGACATGCATCAGCTCTCCGGAGTGGGAGTCGCATTCAAACTCGCTCATGCTTTCGTGAAATACGGGCGGGAAAACAATCTCGGCGGCTATACCACGGAAATGCAGGATGTGCTGGATTTCGTCGCGCTCGGCACTGTCGCGGACATTGTTCCGCTGCTCGGGGAGAACCGGATTCTTGTGAAATACGGCATGGAGACGCTCCGCAAACAGCTGCGGCCGGGAATCCGGGCGCTGATCGAGGCAGCGCGTGTCGATGCTTCGATCAGTCCGTCGGACATCACGTTCAAACTGGCGCCGCGCATCAATGCCGCGGGACGTCTCGGAAACGCAATTTCCGCTCTGGAACTGCTGAATGCCTCCAATATCGTCGACGCATACAAGTTCGCCGATATGCTGGAAAACTTCAATCAGCGCCGACAGGCGAAGGAACAGGAGATCTTCTCCGAAGCGAAGCGTCAGGTGGAGTCCGATCCGTTCTTTGACAAATCCATCACGATCACCGCCGCCGGAGAAGGATGGCATCAGGGGGTGATCGGCATTGTCGCCTCCCGTTTTGCGCGCGACTACAACCGTCCGGCGATTGTTCTCACGATTCAAGGTGACGAAGCGCACGGTTCAGGCCGCAGCATTCCCGGGGTAAACCTGATCAAGATTCTTTCAAAATGCTCTCATCTCCTGACCCGCTACGGCGGTCATCCTATGGCGGTCGGGCTCGGGCTGCACCGTTCGAAGATCCGCGAATTCCAGCAGGAGTTCGAGCAGCATGTCCGGAACGAAATTTCCCCGAATGACATTGTCGACAGCGTCTCCTATGACGGAACCGTTGATCTGGGGGAACTTCAGGATGAGTTTTTCGCGATTTATCCGCGTCTCGGTCCGTTCGGACATGGGAATCCGCAGCCGACCTACCGGATTAACCATCTGGACATCGTGCGGACCTTCCCGATCAAGGCGGGCCATACAAAGGGAATTGTCAGAGACCTCAACGGCGACACTTCGGATTTCATTGCATTCAACATGGTGATCGACGCGCGGACGACATGGGATGTGATCGCCGTGCCGCACATCAACGAATATTACGGGGAAAAGCGCCGCCAGCTTCAGATCATCGACGCGAAGCCCTCTATCATATAAAAACAGACGTGCCCGGATGGCGAAATGGCAGACGCAACAGACTTAAAATCTGTTATCCTATGGGTGTGCGGGTTCGAGTCCCGCTCCGGGCACCATGTCTTTCGCCATGGAATCGCTTCTGGAAAAGAGAGAAAATCCCGCCATTCCAACTGAAACGACGGGATTTCAAAAGTTGCTGTTCTCAGGAAAACCGCATTTTTTCCTGAGACGTATTCAGGAGGGGTCGCTGCAGATGCGGAACTGATACACGCGGGCTGAAGGATCGCCGTTTGTCGCAAAAACGGTCAGGCGGAATGCCGAAGCGGACATCCGCGTGAATGTGTGCCGCCGGACGCGCTGATAGTTCCCGGAAACTTCAGCAGCCGTGATCCATTGACCGCCGCGGAGCGCTTCCACCTTGTAGTCCCGGACGCATTCAGGAGCCGCGCCGAAGGGGTGTTTTTTATCGAGATTCGTGTCGAAAATCAGTTCGATTCCGGAACAGCTCGTCTCTTTCGCGCAATGCAGCGTCAAAGTCTGCGGGAAACTTTGCGCAGGATCCGAAATCCAGAGATTGGGAGAGAGGCCCGGACGCGGCGGAGTGTTCACCGTGTTTTCCGGAACGAACACATGCTGCGGCGGCTCCACGGAGAAGCAGAAATTGTCGTCGGAAAAGTAACAGCCGTCGGGTTTGCAGTAAACGCCCGGAAGATGGCGTTTTTCCGTGAGAACGGATATGCCGGGCACCTCCTCCAGCAGAAGAAAAACGCTTCCGTGTGCCACCTGCACATCAAAGTCAAAGATTCCCTCGACATTGTCGCCGGGGGGAACAAGACACTCCCTTTCGGCAATCTCCTCTCCCTCGAATACGCCGGGAATCCGCGTGGCATACAGATAACCTTTGACGGAAAGCATCTTTCCGGCAAGATTCTGAAACCGTACGGAAATCCGGTCGATGCGATCCGTTGCGACGGGGAACATCTGTCCGCGTCTGCGGTCGGCAGGGGGCTCGTCGCAGGGATCGTAAATCTCCGGATTGCGGGGTTCCGGCACAAGCGGTAATTTTCCAGTGGGAGAGTCGAGGCGCAGAACCATGTCGCTGTCCGCTTCGGCCGATGAGAAGATTTTCTCTTCCATGGACGGCATCCACGGCAGAACCTGATCGTTCCGATAGAGAACACTTTGGAGCTCGGAGATATGGTTTTCCCCGAGCTCGCGCGGCGTGCAGGCATATTTCCGGCAGAGAGCACCTGCGCTTCCGACGGCCTGTCCGCAGAGTGCGCAGGTCGCCATCACACGAGTGGACCCGAGTGCCACATGCGTCACGCTGATGTTGCGCCCGGCCATCATCAGATTGTCGATGTTACGTGAATAAAGACAGCGGAACGGAATCGGATAGACGCCGGGGAAAATGAACGGCGGCGTGGTTCCGGGATGGCCTTTTCCGAACACGCCTTCGGGCGGATGGATGTCGATCGGCCAGCCGCCGCAGGCGACTGCGTCGGGAAAGTCGGGATGGTTCATGAGATCGTTCTGTGTGAGAATGTAATCGCCCATTAAACGCCGCGACTCGCGTTTTCCCGGAATCGCGGAGATCCATTCGATCGCGTAGTTTGCCGCGCCGTGGTCGCCGCCGTTCTTCACGTGATCCCACATGCCGAAGAGGATCGAGAGCAGTTTCCGGTAGATCTCCTCGTTGTCGTGGATGGTGTCGATTTCGCCGCCGTATTCGAGCCACCAGTAGCCCTGTTTCGGATTGTTGTGCATGCGGTAGGGCAGATCGTCGTCGGAGTGGATTTTATAAGCCCATTCCGGCGCTTTGAATGGAATCTTGTGACCGGTGTCAACCGCACGGAAGGCGATTGAGGAGCCCATCGTTTTCCGGTCCGGCTGCTCCTGCGCGAGCGATTCCTGAAATTCATGGCGCGCCTCGCGTCCGATGCGGTATTCCGCGCCTGCAGAGAAGCCGACGAAAGAGTCTCCGGAACAGTCCGCGAAGAGCGGCGCGCGGAGGAGATATTCCGTTTCACTGCCCAGCGTCCGCGCCTTCAGGGATACGATATGATTCCCCTGCGTTTCGACCTCATATACCTCCGTATTCAGGAGAAGAGTCAATTTTTCTTCGCGTTCCGCCCATTCGCGCATGACGAGGCTCCAGTGCTGTCTCCACCCGTTTGCGGAGCGGAAATAGGCTTCGCGGCGCATCTCTTCGAGAATTCCGGTTTCCATTGCGCCGCGGTTGACATACTCCGGTGCGCCGGTAATAAAGGCTCCGTCGCTGTTCTGGCAGCACTCCGAACTGGACGGTCCGCCCAGCACGGGACGGTTCTGGACGAGAACGGTTTCCGCTCCGAGCCGCGCCGCCGCGATCGCCGCCACCGTTCCGGCGACACCGCCGCCGATCACAATAAAATCACACTCACGGGAGAGTTCTCTCATTTTTCAGATCATGCCTTTGCTTATTTCTTTTCCATCCGGAGTGTCCGCCAGACATCGCTTCCGAAATGATCCAGCGGAAACAGATGCAGCGTTGCGGATGTTTTCACGTTCGACACTTCCAGTTCCACGCCTTCCCCCGCCGGGAGGCAGACAGCGTCGGCCTGGTTCAGCAGATATCTGTTTCCGTCCGGCGCGACAACACGGTATTCGAGCTGCGGATCATCCGCTTCGAGCCGTGCCCAGACGGAGTGATCCGCATGAAGCTGGAAAAGCCGAATGCGAACGCTTCCGTTCCGAGCCTCCAGTTTTTCCGGATTGCGTTTTCCTCCGGCTGCGATTACGATTTTTTCCGCGTCGCTTATGACGCGGTCCGCCGATGCAGACGCCTGATCCCCGCCGGAGATTGCAAGCGTCCGGATTTTCCCGTGAAGCTCCCCGGCATACTTCCGGATTTCAGGAGGGAGTTTCTTATTTGTCTCCGCAGCGGAAAGAGTTTTCAGCAGACGCGCTTTTGCTTCTTCAAAAAGTTCCTTCCGGCTCCTGTCGCGCGGGAATTCCGCCGTGCGCCGCTCCCGTTCCGTGAATTCCCGTTCGGAAATTTCACGAAGGAGCAGATCGGAAACGCGCATTTCCCCCTTTTTATCATACAGGATCCCGAAATTGATGTAGAACGGCAGAGCCTCCACCTTGAAGGGGATTTCATAATCCGCGTATTCATTGTCGCCGGCAATCCGCTTCCGGATAAAGCGTTTCACTTTCTGGCCACTTCCCCAGAGAAATCCCTCCGTAAGCATGATCTGTGCGTCACTGGTGTTGCTTTTTGCCGTAACCCGGAGCATATAACATTTTCCAAGCATGTATGCCGGCATGGGAATCGTCATCCGTGTAAATCCGCCGAAGGCACGAATCTAGGCGACTTTGCGCTCTCCCTCTTTCACGCTTCGGACGACTCCCTGCTTCAGGCAGGTATCAGCAAAGTTTCCCGCGTTATTTTTTCCGATTGCAAGTTCGTTTTCAGTGGCGGCCGCTGTAAAAACAATCGTAAGCAGACAGAAAAAGTGTTTCATATCTTCAATTTCCCTTCTTCAGAAATTTCACGGCTTCGGCACGGACACGGATTCTTTTTTCCGGCGATCCCGTTTCCGGATCCAGCGCAGCGGCAATTTTCTTCTCAAGTCCGCGATTCCCATCCGCACGGACAAGATCAAAGACCAGAAAATCCTCCAGGCCTGCACGGAACGCCTTCCAGCGGCGGCTCGGCACATTCTCATAATTCCTGCCCGGATAAACGGTAACGTCAGATGCGATTTTCCCCCGGAAATCGTCCCATGGGAATCCCCGGAGCTTTTCATTGCCCCGCATCCAGAGACTGGTCCAGTAACCGATTCCGTTCAAGTTCAAACGCCAGGCGGTCTGTCCCATGTTCCGGTACCATTCCGGATAAAATTTTTTCTGCACCACGGGGCACCAGTAGGCGGAAACAATTTTCAAATGTCCCCGCACCTTTTCTATGATATCCGTCCGATCCAGATAACTGGTGGAAAACTGGAGATATTCGCAGTAGTTTCCATCAACGGTCACACGCAGGATTTCCTCTTTACCCTTGACCGGATTCGCGAAGATCATCACTGCAGGATCCGCTTTTTTTGCAGCTTTGGCAAGAGCAAGAAAAATGTCTCCCGTATTTTCATCCATCGGATAAAGGGCATAATCATCATAGTTGAACCCCTTTCCCCGCATGTGCGCGACCAGTGCTTTCACAAAATTTCCATATGCCTTAGCACCTGCTTCCGTGCGGATATCCGGAGCTTTCCCCGGATTCAGGGCTGCGCATCGGAGAAGAAGCATTCCTTTTCCCTTCAGGAAATCCAGTGTTCTGTCCAGCGCGGAAAAATCAGGACCTGAAGTCAAATTGCCGTCGGCATCGGCTTTCCACGGCGTCTTTTCCAGAACGTGAAAGTTATTGACATAATGATTCTGAAGTTCAATGAGAAGGTTTTCGCGCTCTTTTCCGGCGGATTTCCGGAGACTGCAGTCCCATGTCATGACATGAAGCGGATGACGCAAAGGCAGACTCCGCGCAATAACTTCAACGGTAATTTCCCGTTCGGCGGCACTGTCATCTTTCAGGTTGACAGCTTTCAATGCACCGCAATAGATTCCTGTTTCAGCCTTCCGCGTATCAATTTCAAGCAGAATCTGCCGGTTTTCACCGGGAGGAATGACAACCACGCCGTCCCTGGAAAGTTCAGGAAGGAGATCGGCGGGAAGCTGTCCCTGCCGGGCGCGGATGTGCAGAGACTCGCGGGAGATGATTTGCAGACCGTTAAGCCCGGATGGAATAATTCTGCAGTACATGGTCTCATCCGAAGGATTGTACAAACTGAACCCGGCAAGGCCGAACTCCCGGTGAAGCAGTGTCAGACGGCAGTTTCCCGCTGTCCCTGCGATTCGTCCCTGAATCGGATAATAACTGTCCAGTGCATCCGCCGATACCGTGATTTCAGGCGCGGCGGCGAATCCCTGCCATGCGGCGGCAAGCGCCGCAAACAGCAAAGTGTGTTTCATAAGAGGATCTCCTTTTGTATATTATTCACTGGAACCGTCGAAAGGATACGAGTTCCAGACAGATCCGAAAAGCAGATTCGCTCCGTAAGTGGGTTCATACTGTGTTTCCGCACTGTAACGTTTCCGTGACACCATTCCGGAGTGGCCGTCCGCAAAAAAGAGATTCATGCGCAGATTATGAGGAAACCATATTTTCCCGCTGTCCCCGTTCGCAGGCCCCTCCATCAGGGATGCTGTCCGGCTTCCGTGTTTCATGCTGCTCAGCTTGAAATAACCATAATATTTCGTCGCCTTATTCCAGGAGTCATCGCAGTAAGGCGAGGCGCTTGAAATTTTGCAAAGACGCTGATTCGCAATAAAAGGATGCCCGAAACGCGGAATTGGCCGTCGTCCCGGACAGGTCATGATTCCGGTCATCACATTCGACTGCTGGTATTTCCAGTCGATATATCCAAGATAGACCCGGGATCCGTAAACATCATGAGAAGTATCGGAACCTTTTTTACCCAGAACCGCTACATAGCGCGGCCCGGACCATTCGCTTGATGTGCTTCCCACCTGATCCCGCGAAATCATCCAGTCATTGTAGTCGGAAGCATAAGAGATCATGCCGAAACCGAGCTGGCGCTGATTGCTCCGGCAGCTGATCTCCTGCGCCTTGCCGCGCGCCGCTCCCAGCGCAGGCAGCAGCATCGCCGCCAGAATCGCGATGATCACAATTACAACCAGAAGCTCGATCAATGTGAAAAATTTCCTTTTTCTCATTCTGAATATCCCTCCTCCTGAATTTTTATTTTTCATATCTGAACCCTGCCGACGGAATCGCGAATCACAAGCGGCGCCGGAAGAGTCCGGTCCAGCTGGTTGACAGAAATGGAACGGCGGCGGCTTTCCGCAATCATTTCCACTGCGGCGCGGCCCGTCTGAAGCCACGGATGGCGGATCGAGGAGAGCCGGGGAACACGTCCGGTGTCGCCATAGCCGATTACAGAAAGATCCTCCGGAATCTTCCTCCCCCATTCCCTCACCATATCCATGATTTTTCCTGCCTCCTCGTCATCGGTGCAGAGAATCGCAGTCGGACGCTCCGGCAGATTCAGAATCCGTTTCAGCCAGTCCGCCAGTGCGGAATCGCCTCGTTCCGTTTCGCAGATAAAATCCCGACACAATGGCACACGCGCTCGGACAGCTTCACAGAGCAGCGGAGTCCGGTCGTATGTCTGGAGCTGGAACTGTTTCCGATACGGAATCTTCGTGCCGCATACCGCCATACGACGATGCCCGAGCTCATACAGGCAATCCACCGCCGCCTGGAATCCGGGTGCCATATCCACGCGGACAATTCCCAGATGCTCCTGGAAACGGTGCCCGCTGATGAAGACCTGCGGCAGCGTCCGTTCCGCGAGCAGAATATCAAAGGCTTTTTCATGAGAACGCGACTTGTCCTCGCCAAGATACACAAGACCGCTCAGCTTGGACAGCATCGACTTCAGCCAGTTGTTCAGACGCGCCACATCATCGTCCGCAGCGGGAAGCGGAACCACCATTGCGGAGATTCCCAGATCGGCGGCGCCGTCCATGATCCCTGCTACTGTCTTAAGCGCTGTTGTATTCGGCAGATCAAGCAGACTCTCCATGCGTTCCGGAAGAACCACCCCGATGGCGGCAAGCGCTTCCTCCGCATTGCCGCGGGCAAACATTTCGGTCACTTTCAGAATACGTCCGCCGGGGGGGCGGCAAATCACCTCGCGCTCCTCCAGAACCGCATACGCCTTGCGGACCGTGTCCCGGTTCAGGTGAAGCGTCTGCGCCAGCGTCAGAATCGGCGGCATCACCGTCCGCGCCGGAACACGGCACTGCTTCAGCTCGTGCATGATCCCCTCGGACAGCTGATGATGCAGCGGCACCGGAGAATCCGCATCTAGCTTCACATGCGGTTCAAAATACTCTTTCCGTCGGTTTGCCATCTTTTCTTCTTCTTTTTTTATTATTGTATACTTAATTATACAATAAATAACTCCTGTTGTCAAGAGGAGTGTACAAAAAAGAAGAAAAAATCCTTGACCCGGCTCTCTATTCCTGCCGCAGCGGGGAATAGACGGGAAAACGCGACAGACCATGGATTTCGGATTCCCTATTTTTTTCGGATGTTCTCCGCGCCTTCGTACGGGAGTGCGGATTTTTCCGGAAAGATTCTCCATTCCTTTTTGAATATCGCAGGGAACGGGTGTAATTTACCGTTCAGTACGATTTTTTTAATCAGAAAGGAAACAATCATGCTTGAAAAACTCCAGACCAATCCGAAATTCCAGAAAAGACGCGGCCCTGTCGTCCTGATGATCATGGACGGCGTCGGCATCGGCAAATACAAGGAAGGCGACGCTGTCGCGGACTCCCCGACCCCGTTCCTCCACCGCCTGATGAAGGAGCTGCCCTTTACCACGCTCAAGGCACACGGCACCGCCGTCGGACTGCCCAGCGACGATGACATGGGCAACAGCGAGGTCGGCCACAACGCGATGGGCTGCGGACGCGTCTTCGCGCAGGGAGCGAAACTCGTCTCCGAAGCGATCGCCTCCGGCAAGATGTTCGAAGGCGAAACCTGGAAGAAGGTCATAGAAAAGGCGAAAAACGGCGGAACACTTCACTTCATCGGACTCTTCTCCGACGGCAACGTCCACAGCAACATCTCCCATCTCAAGGGGATGCTCGAACAGGCGAAGAAGGAAGGAGTTTCGAAGGTCAGGCTCCACATCCTGCTCGACGGGCGCGATGTGCCGGAAACCTCCGCGCTCGACTATGTCGATCCGTTTGAAACCTACCTCAAGGAGCTCGGACCCGATTTCAAGATCGCTTCCGGCGGCGGACGCATGGTCATCACAATGGACCGCTACGGCGCGAACTGGGACATGGTCCGCAAAGGCTGGGAGACCCACGTGCAGGGCAGGGGACGGATGTTCCCGAACGCCCATGAAGCCGTCGAAACCCTCCGCGCGGAAACCAAGGCGATCGACCAGGATCTTCCTCCGTTCGTCATTTCCGAGGACGGCACGACCCCCGTCGGCCCGATCCGTGACGGCGACGCGGTTGTCTACTTCAACTTCCGCGGCGACCGCGCCCTCGAGATCAGCCAGGCGTTCGATCAGGGACCGGAGTTCATGCATTTCGACCGCGGCGCGAAGCCCGATGTGTTCTATACCGGCATGATGGAGTATGACGGCGACCTGCACATCCCGAACAACTATCTCGTGAATCCGCCCGAAATCGACCGCACGCTCGCGGAGTATCTCAGCGTCTCTGGCATCCGGCAGTTCGCGATCAGCGAAACACAGAAATACGGACATGTGACCTACTTCTTCAACGGCAACCGTTCCGGCCGTTTCGACGGCGAGGAGTATCTTGAGATCCCCTCCGACGTCGTTCCGTTTGAACAGCGCCCGTGGATGAAGTGCGCCGAGATCACCGACGCCGTCGTCAAAGCCGTTGAAAGCGGCGCTTACGATTTCATCCGCCTCAACTATCCCAACGGCGACATGGTCGGTCACACCGGCGTCTATCAGGCGGTTCAGGTCTCGATGGGGGCGCTCGACATCTGCCTTGAGCGCGTCTACAACGCGGTGAAAAAGGCGGGCGGCATCCTTGTCGTCACCGCCGACCACGGCAATGCCGACGATATGTATGAGCACGACAAGAAGGGCGAGATCAAGCGCACGAAGGACGGAGCGCCGAAACGCAAGACCAGTCATTCACTCAATCCGGTTCCCTGTTTCATCTTCGATCCGGAGAGCAAGGGCGAATATTCGCCGGTCCTGAACACGGGACTGGGTATCAGCTCGATTGCCACGACCTGCATGGAACTGCTCGGATTTGTGCCGCCGGCCGATTACGACAAGTCCATCGTCGATATGGCAAAGTAACGCGGGAGGGACACGCGTCATGGCTTCACCGCTTCTCCTGATCGACTCGTATTCCCAGATCTACCGCGGGTATTACGCGATCCGCGGGCTTTCCACCGCGCAGGGAACGCCCACCAACGCGGTGTTCGCCATGACGAAACTTCTGCTCAGACTTCGCGATGAATACCCCGGTTATGACGGTGCGTTTGTCTTTGACAAGGGCCGTCCGGCGCAGCGGATGCTTCTCGCCCCCTCCTACAAGGCGAACCGTCCGCCGATGCCGGAGGATCTGCGCGCCCAGCTGGATCCCATCCGGGAAATGATCCGTGCTTTCGGATGGAACATCGTCGAATGGGATGGTTCCGAGGCGGACGATTTGATCGCGGCGGCGGCGGAACGCTTCCACGACCGCAAAGTCCTGATCGTCTCCTCAGACAAGGACATCTCCCAGGTGATCGACGAACGTGTCGAGATGCTTGTGCCCGATCATGACTCCAAGGGATTCCACAAACGCGGTGTCGCGGAAACTGTTGCGAAATTCGGTGTGAAACCGGAGGGAATTGTTGACTATCTGGCTCTGATCGGCGACACTTCCGACAACATTCCCGGTGTCGAAGGGGTCGGCCCCAAGACCGCCGCCGCGCTTTTGAATCAGTTCGGTTCGATCGACAATCTGATCGCGCACGCCGACGAGATCAAGCGCGAGCCGCTGCGGGAGAAGATCCGCTCCTCCACGGACGTGATGCTCCTGAACCGGAAGCTGATTCTTCTGGATAAAAATGTTCCGGAGGGACTGATGTTCAGTGACGAAACCTTCCGCCGGACGGAGCCGGATTATGCGAAGATTCGCGAACTCGCCTCGAAAATGGAGCTTCGAAGCGTTCTGCGCGATCTGGAAAAAACAGCGCCTCCGTCCGTGCCGCCTGCGGCGGTGCCGTCACAGGCCTCCCAGATGGAATTTGATTTCTGAATTCCGGGAAGGTGTGCGGGAAGGAAGTTCTTATGACGGACCGGATTCAAGTGCGCGGCGCGCGCGTTCACAACTTGAAAAACATCGACGTGGACATTCCGCTGAACCGGATTGTCGGCATTGCGGGGGTATCGGGTTCCGGCAAGTCGTCGCTCGCGCTCGGTGTTCTGTATGCCGAAGGGTCAAGACGCTATCTGGAAGCCCTTTCCACCTACACCCGGCGGCGGATGACGCAGGCGGCCGCCGCTCAGGTCGATGAGATTCTGCATGTTCCCGCGGCGCTTGCGCTGCATCAGCGGCCCGGCGTGCCGGGAATCCGCAGCACCTTCGGGACTGGAACAGAACTTTTGAACAGCCTCCGCCTGATGTTCTCGCGTCTTGCCTGTCACCGCTGTCCGAACGGCCACCGGCACGAGCCCACGCTTGCCGTCGCGGCGGAAAAGGATCTGGTCTGCCCGGTGTGCGGCGTGAAGTTCTCCGCGCCCTCCGCCGAGCAGCTCGCGTTCAACAGTCAGGGAGCCTGCCGGACCTGCGACGGAACCGGCATCGTCCGGACCGTCGACCGCGCATCGCTGGTGCCGGATGAATCGCTTACGATTGACGCCGGAGCGGTCGCTCCGTGGAATTCCCTCATGTGGTCGCTGATGACCGATGTCTGCCGCGCAATGGGTGTCCGCACCGACGTGCCCTTCCGCGACCTGACCGAAAAGGAAAAGGAGATCGTCTACAACGGCCCTGCGGAAAAGAAACATATTTTCTATCACTCGAAAAATTCCGAAAACGCGGGCGAACTGGACTTCACCTATTACAGCGCAATCCGCACGGTGGAAAATGCGCTCGCCAAGGTCAAGGACGAGCAGGGGATGAAACGTGTCGCGAAATTTCTGCGCGAGGATGTCTGTCCGGACTGCGGCGGAACGCGTCTTTCTCCCGCCGCCCGGACACCCGAACTGCGCGGAATCACGCTGGACAAAGCCTGCATGGTGACGCTTTCCGATCTCATTGTCTGGGTGGACGGCGTTCCCGGTTCGCTCCCGGAGGAGATGCGCCCGATGGCGGAGAGCATCTGTGAATCGTTCCGGACGGTGGCGAAACGCCTGATGGATCTCGGTCTCGGCTATCTGGCGCTCGACCGGGCAGCATCCACGCTCTCCACGGGCGAACGGCAGCGGATGCAGCTTGCGCGCGCAGTGCGCAACCGCACCACCGGGGTTCTGTATGTGCTGGACGAGCCGTCGATCGGACTGCATCCGGCGAACCTGACCGGATTGACGGAGGTCATGCGCGATCTGGTCCGGGACGGCAATTCGGTGATTCTGGTCGATCACGATACACAGGTGCTTTCACAGGCGGACTGGGTGATCGAGATGGGCCCGGGCGCAGGCGCGGACGGCGGGCAGGTGATCGCCGAGGGAACGGTCGGTGATCTCGGGAAAAATCCGGCGTCCCTGATCGGTCCCTTTCTGGCGGGACGCGCTGCGGTTGCAAAAAAGCATCCTGTCCCCCGGGCCGATCTGTTCGCAAAGGGGAAAATCCATCTTGCCACCGGTGCGGTTCATACGGTGAAACCGCTGGAAGTCGATCTGCCGAAAGGGAAGATGACCGTCGTGACGGGGGTGTCGGGTTCCGGCAAGACGACGCTGATTCTGGAAAGTCTTGTCCCCGGCCTTGAGGCCGCGATCGCGGGGAGGAAACTTCCGGCGCATGTGCTTGCCGCCGATCCGGGGGGGCTCCGCCAGGTCAAACTGATCGACGCGACCCCGATCGGCATCAATGTGCGTTCCACGGTGGCGACCTATGCCGACGTGCACGACGAACTGCGGAAAATCTATGCAAGAACACCGGACGCAAAACATCAGGGCTGCAAGGCGGGCGACTTCTCCTACAATACGGGAAAACTGCGCTGTCCGCTCTGCGACGGGACGGGGGAAATCAGTCTGGACGTGCAGTTTCTTCCGGATGTGGAGATTCCGTGTCCGGACTGCCGCGGCTCGCGTTATTCCCGTGCGGCGGAAGGGATCAAGGTATGTAATTCAGCAGGCATTGCCCGTTCCCTGCCGGAGCTGATGGACATGGATATTGCCGACGCGCTGGAGTTCTGCACTGACTGGAAGATTGTGCACCAGCGCCTGAAGGTGCTTCAGTCGCTTGGGCTGGGGTATTTGCGGCTCGGCGAGGAGACGCCCCGGCTTTCCGGCGGGGAGGCACAGCGTCTGAAACTTTCTGGCGAGATCACCCGGACGCAGGCGGATTCCGTTTTCATCTTCGACGAACCGACGATCGGACTGCATCCGCTGGATGTCCGCACGCTGCTTGCCGTGTTCCGGACGCTGATCGGAAACGGCGCGACCGTGATTGTGATCGAACACGATCTGGATGTGATCCGCAATGCGGACTATCTGATTGACATGGGGCCGGGCGGCGGGGAAGCCGGCGGCCGGATTGTTGCAGCGGGCACTCCCGAAGACATCAAAAAGAATCCGGAGAGCCTGACCGGACGCTTTCTGTAAGCTCCGTTCCGGAATGAAAGAGCGATTTGTCTCCTTGAGACTCTTTGCCGGGTCCTTCCTTCCGCTCCCGGCAGCCCGATTTCCAGCCGATCCTGTTTTTTCAACAAAATTGGTCGATGGTGTGCTTCGTGCTCTCCTTTCAGTGTCCTGGTGCGGTCCAGCGGCTTAAGCTGGGCGCCGGAGGCGAAATTCCTGAGAGCGCGTAATCTGACCAGGGACGTTCATTCGTCGCCGAGGAATTTCCCCTGCGAGATGTAATTGCGGATATAGTCAGCAACGGTATCTTCCAGCGGCGTGACCTGATCGGTATATCCCGCTTCACGGATCTTTGCAATATCCGCGCAGGTGTAATACTGATACTTGCCGCGCAGATGAGCGGGCATTTCAATGTATTCGATGTTCACTGGTTTGTCCATTGCCTTGAAGACCGCCGTCGCGAGGGAGTTCCATGTTTCGGCACGTCCGCTTCCGATGTTGTAGATGCCGCTGCAGCGGTTTTCCAGCAGGAACATCACCATCTTGACGGCATCCTTCACATAGATGAAATCGCGTTTCTGTTCGCCGTCGGCGTATTCCGCGCGGTAGGATTTGAAGAGTCCGACTTTTCCCGTGTCGCGGATCTGCTCGTAGGCGCGGCAGACGACGCTGCGCATTTCCGCCTTGTGCAGCTCATTGGGGCCGAAAACATTCGTATACTTGACGCCGGTGATTTTCGAGAGAAGCCCCTGGCGCTTTGCCCAGAGATCGAACATCTGTTTGGAGTAGCCATACATGTTCATCGGGCGCAGTTCCTCAAGATGCGCCTCGTCGTCGCGGTAGCCGTGTTCGCCGTCGCCGTAAGTCGCCGCGCTTGACGCGTAGAGGAAACGGATGTTGTGCGAGATCGCATAGAGTGCAAGTGTTTTGGTATATTCAAAGTTGTTGCCGATCAGATAGGTTGCATCCTTTTCGGTCGTCGAGGAACAGGCGCCCATGTGGAGAATACAGGAAACATCGCGGGGCAGGGCTCCGGAAAGGAGACGCTCGTGGAAGACGTCCTTTTCCATGTAGTCTTCATAGGCGAGCGCGCGGAGATTCTTCCATTTCTCGGAGGTTCCGAGATGATCCACCGCGAGAATGTCGCTGATTCCCATCTGATTGAGCTTCCAGATCAGGGCGCTTCCGATCAGGCCCGCCGCACCGGTCACAATATATTTCATGGCTGTTCCTCCTTATTTCTGTAAATTACCAGTCGTAATAAACGGGAGTGCTGTCCGTTTCCCGCAGACTCTCATGAAGCGCTTCGCTGCGCCGCGTTTCGGCATCGCGCCAGGGGAATGTGCGCGCCTCTTTGCTGTTGTCGTTCAGCGGACGGGAGACATCGCGCAGCCTTGCCTTTCGTTTTGCCCGCTCGCTTCCGCTGAAATCGAGCTGATCCAGCAGCGATCCTGATTTTTTCTGCTTTTCCTCCGCGGGCGGTTTTTTTGTTGTGGAAATGTCGGCAAAGGGATCGTCGTCATTGGACTTGCACGAGGCAAGCAGAAGCAGTGCCGCGCCGCAGGCGATTGTAAAACAGAATCTGGCTTTCACTGTTTGCTCCTTTCTCAGATGTGCCGGATGATCACCATGGTCTGATCGTCCTCCTGTCCTTCCCCGTTCGGGGTTTCGGCGAACGTGTCGACCGTGTTGATCACGTTGTAGATCAGATCCTCCGGAGAATCGCCCCGGAGACAGGATTCCTTGTAGAGATCGGTCAGGCGCTTCACTCCGAAATATTCCCCGGTTTTCGGCGAGGTCGCCTCGTTGACGCCGTCCGTGAACATCAGCACTGACATTGTCGGCGTAAACTCCATATGGAAGCAGTCGAAATCGGAAAGTTCGCTCGGGAGAATGCCCAGCGCCGCGCCGTCGGGATAGATGACGCGGATGTGCTCCCGGACATATACCAGAAGTTCCGTATGGCCGCCGCGCGCATATTCCAGCGTCATGTCGCGCTTGTTCAGGAGACAGCACCCGAGCGTGATGTAGCGTTCGTCGCCGGTGTCTCGGTAGAGATTGTCGTTCAGTTCCAGCAGCAGATCCTTGAGTGAAGTGAAGCGGTCGATGTTCGAGCGGATGAAACTGCGCGTCATGAACATGATCATGCATGCCGGGATTCCTTTGCCGCAGGCGTCGCCGATCACGACAAGCAGCTGATCGTCATCAATCTGGACGAAGTCGTAGAAGTCACCGCTGACCTCCTTGGACGCGCGCGTGAACGCCTGGACGGAAAACCTTCCCCATACGGGAAATGTCTTCGGCAGAAGCGAACGCTGGAGATTGCGCGCGAATTCCAGCTCCTGGTTGATCCGCTGCTGTTCGCTCAGATTCGCATATGCCGCGAGGATGTTCTGCGCAAGCACCACCTGGGTAGAGATGAATTTGAAACGCGCCAGCTGGTCGGAGGTGAAGGCGCTGCTGCCCGGCTTGGTGCTGTTGACGGCGCACATGACGCCGGTTACGACTCCTTCGCTGACAAGCGGCACCGCCATCAGACAGTCGATCGGAACCAGCGGATCGACCAGATTCACCCGTTCGTCGTTCATGGCGTCCTCGATGACGATGTCCTGATTCTTTTCCGCAACGGAACCCAGAATTCCCTCGCCGACCCGGATGCGTTCGCGCCGGAGCAGTTCCAGAATGTATTTGGGTTTGGTCATCACGTAGTTGGAGGCCTTGTGAAGGAGAGGGAAGGGGCCCGACACGCCGGCGGCGCGGAGCTGGTCGCCCTCGCGCCCGAAGATACAGACGCTCTGCGCGCTGATCAGTTCCGCGACATAGCGCGCGGTGACGTTCATCCAGTTGTCGAATTCGGCGCGGGTTTTCAGGTTGCGGGAGAAGAGCGCGAGAAAATTGCTGGTCTCGACGCTGTTGTGCATTGCGGTTCTCAGGCGGCGCCGCAGAAGAAGAATCCTCGCTCTCTGGTAGATACAGAAAAGCGCGAGAACAGCAAACACGCCTCCCAGAAGCACAACAATCACTATGGGAATTTTCATCAAAATCATTCCGCTCCGTTTGAAATTACAGCAATAACGCTTAACTTTATTGCATTTTATGAATTTTTCAATCTGATTTGCATGGGATAATCGGGAAAATGCGGGGGTTTTTATGAAAAAAAAGCGCGCGGACGAATTATTGTATGAACACGGACACTGTGAAAGCCGTCAGGACGCCGCGCTTCTGATCATGGCCGGCAAGGTCCGGAGTTCCGCCGACGCCGTCGTGCGGAATCCTTCGCAGATGTTTCCCGCCGATACCGTTCTGCTGGTCGATGCCGGGGAGGAATTCGTCAGCAGGGGAGCGCGGAAACTCAAGGATGCGCTGGAGAAATTCGCGCCCGATCTCACGGGACGGATTGCGGCGGACATCGGCGCATCGACCGGCGGTTTTACCGATCTGATGCTGGCGCATGGCGCGGAGAAGGTTTACGCGGTTGATGTCGGGAAGGGATTGCTCCATTGGAAACTGCGTTCCGATCCGCGGGTGATCTGTCTGGAGGGGGTCAATGCGCGCACGCTTTCCTCCGCGGAAATTCCCGAACCCGTGGATGTTCTGAGCATGGATGTCTCGTTCATTTCGACGACGAAAATACTCTGTGCGGCGGACAGCGTCATGAAGAAGGATGCTCTTGCCTTTCTGCTGGTGAAACCGCAGTTCGAGGCGCCGAAACGCGATGTCCCGCCGGGCGGGGTCGTGACGGATCCCGCAGTGCGGAAGGCGGCACTGGAGTCCGTCTGCGCGTTTATCGCCTCGCATCTGGACTGGACGCTTCTCGATGTGTCCGATTCCCCGCTGAAAGGCCCGAAGGGGAATCTGGAATACGTTGCCGTCTTCCGCAGGAATGGCTGACCCTCCACTGCCTGGGGGGTCATTTTGCGGGGGTGAGCGAGAACCAGTATGTGGAGCCGGCCTCTGCGTCAAAGGGGATTTCCGTCACACTGAGATAACGTTTTCCATTGTAAAGATTTACGACATCCGCTTTATAAGGCATGGCGAAGCGCACTTTGCCGGAGCGCATGCAGTGCACGGACATGAAATTGCCGTTTGTATCGCATTGGAATCCGCTGTCGGCGAGATGGTATGCGCCGGCCTCGCGGACGATCCGGTTGAAATATTCCGGTGTCAGACCGCCGGCTTCGCCGATATAGACTGCTTTCCATCCCGGATTCCGCCGTTCGATCACGGCCGGTTTGCTGTTGGCCGCGAAGCGGGCAAGAATCCGGTCGCCCGGACGTGCAATGCCGGAAACGATCGGCATATAGTCGTACCACGCATGTTTCGCGTTCAGATTGAAACTCTTGCGGATCATCCAGTAGGAGAGCATGTTCTCCTTTACACCGGGCGCGGCGTTCACGAAATGATTCGGGTTCCGCTTGTCCGCCTTTACCTGGATTTCACTGCCCTGTTCCGCGCCGCCGAGCCGTCCCGTTCCGGAGAGGAACACCAGTGTCCGGCTGCTGTTTTTCAGCGAGTCTAGCAAGGCTTTCCGCGCTTGATCGATCCGGAACATGCCTGCAAAGACAATCACCTTGAAGGACTTTGCCAGCTCGGGATTCTCCAGAAAATCATTGAGCGTATAATAGCTGCATGGCACCGAGGAGAGCCCGAGCAGATTGATCTGATAGGGGATCAGAGCGGAGACATCGAACATCCATTTCGGCGAAGGAACGTTGCGGAGAAACATTCCGTCGCCGTCAACGACAAACGCCGTGTCATGTTTCCATGCGGAAGGTTTCCTCTTTGCCTCGACCGCCCCCTGTTCCGTGGCTTCGCGGATGTCCTTCATGATACCGGGATGATCGAACCAGCCCGGCGCCATGTCCAGATACCAGTGTCCCATGTCGCTGGCGAACATGGTTCCGGCGAGCTTCCGGTTGGAGGCCTGCCACATCGGGAGGTCGATCATCAGTCCCCATGTGATGCTCATGATCTCCTTTTCCCATGACGGCGCGGCATTCCATGTGCGGATGTCGAATTCATTGAGGAACAGTTTGCCATGGTTGTGGAACGAGTCGACCGGGACGCGGATGCTGCATGCGGAAGCCGGAGGACGGCGGTTGTACGCCGCCTGCGCGACGAGAACGTCGAACTTCTGTTTCCGCAGAAAGTCGTCAAAATCCAGCGAGGAGGCCATGGATCCTTCATAAGATCCCATGCACCAACGGATTGTGAAGACCTCTTTGCCCAGCTGCTGTCTGGTGAAGTCGGCGATTTCTCCGGCGACGCGCCATGCGGCGAATTTGCTGAAACGGTAGAAGTCGATGCGGTTCTGCTCGGTCTCTGGATTGAGACAGTCGGAATTGCCGTTGAATTTCGGTGCTTCGGCGTTTTCAAACGTTACTTGATTGTTTTTCCAGGCACGGCGCAAGGCTTCGACACTGCCGTATTCCTCGCGCAGATAGTTCCGGAAAGCCCTCAATGCAGGTTTGCTGTAGTCCAGATGCGTCACGGTCATCTGATTGTCGTGGCCGCCGCCGATATGGATTCCGACAACGGCTTTTGAAAGTCCTGTCCGTTTCAGTTCCGCGACGATTTTCCGGATCTGTTCCCGGTAAAGACTGTTCAGGATTTCAGACTGATACGACGGCCAGACATATTGTCTGCTGTTTTCCGGTTTTTCCTTCGGGCTTTCGGCCAGATGGACGCCGTTTCCATAGAGCGGCCATCCTTGTTCGCCGATCCATGCCTCCTCCGGGAATTCCTGTGTGAACTGCCAGTAGGGATGCAGCGTGATCGAGAGGATCAGTTTCGCTTCCGGATCAAGCCGCAGCGTGCTCCGGAAGACATCCACCGCTCCGGCGAGATCAAGCTGGTCGCGACCTGTCCAGCAGCCGGGATAGACCTCTGGCTCTTTGCCCTGTCCGAGACGCAGTCCGACTTTGACCAGATGGATTCCCGCAGCACCGAACTCCTTCGCGTTGGAATAGGTTTTCCCCACCACATATTTCCCGTAGGGACCGTTGATGACCGGAACGGTGATTTTTCCGTCGATCAGAAGACGGCTCTTTCCGTCAATCCGGACAACTTTCCCGGTATGCTCCATATCGGAAGCCAGTTTCCTATTCAGTTCCTCCTCGGAGATCATCTCTCCGCCGCGGTCGACAGGGGTTCGGCGGTTGAGCGTTGTTTCCCAGTTCTGTGCGGAGATATTGTCATCTTCCGCGTAGAAATCGCTCCAGATCACTTCCGAGGGCGCACCGGCAAGCACCAGCACCGGTTCCAAAGATGTCATGCCGTCTTCCGCCTTTCTCTGGGTGAACTTGCGTTCCCAGGTGTTATTCGGTGTATTGACAACCTCCTGGAGCCGTTCTCCTCCGTTGATGCCGGGATAGAAGCTGTAAATGCGAAAATCCTTCTGACCGGGAGTCTGAAGCCGGAGCATCGCAAGGGAATACTGCGGAGAGGAGTGTCTGCCCTGATAGAATGCGTTGAACTGCACCTTGTCGCCTTTTTTTACAGAAATGCTCTTTTTGAACCGGATGACAATGGATCCTTCGGAATTGCTTTTTACCGTCCGCAGCGCTCCTGCGCCGTTGCGTCCCGCGTTGGGGATCACTTTCACCGAGCCTTTTGCGCCGTCGCGATATTCCACGGTAAAGGGCATTTCCGTCCCGGAAAAGTTCTCGTGCCAGAGCGCCCGGTCAAACGTATTGGATCCAAAGCGTTCCGGATTGGCGCTGCTCCACGCGTCTCCGGAGGCGAACGAGTCAAGCGCGGCAAAAAGGATGACGGATCGGAAAAGATGTCTCAGCATAATTGGTTGTCCTTTATTTTGCGGCGGCGAAATACGCCAGAAGAATTTTTGCCATCAGGGTATGACCGGATTCGGATAGATGAATGCCGTCGACATAGTTCTTTTTGTCGTAGGATTGTTTCATCGGGGTGTGCAGGTCGATGAAATCCGCCTTGCTCTCCGCCGCAAAGGTTTTGACCGCGTTGTTGAACGGCAGGACAAATTCCTCCATGCCGAAGCATGCGAAGAAATATTTTCCAAGCGCGCGTTCCCCGTTCCGCTTCATCAGGGGCGCATCCGGATAAGTGGCGGAAGTGAGGACGATTTTCGCGTCGGAGTGCCGCCTTATGAGCTTCATGACACGGGCGTAGGCATGAGCGACCGCATCCGTGGGAACCAGCGGCGTTGCAAATTTATTGTTGGTTGTCGCCATGCAGTCATTGTTTCCGAGCTGGATGAGAATCAGATCGTATTGCTTGTCCCACATCTTCTGATAGGCGTCGGGTGAAAAGCATTTTTTCCCGAGCAGACGTTCCTCGACACGCAGGATGTAATCGCCGCGGACCGCCCGGTTTTCCAGAATGAATTTTCCCGGATTGTATTTGTTGAGCCAGAAGGAGAGTTTGTCTACGGCGTTGAAGGAGCGGTCGAAGTCGCAGAGGGAGTCGCCGAGCCACAGAATCCGGACGGTCTTGTCGGTCTTCACGTTTTTTGCGAGAGCATCGAGTGAAGCATATTCCGCGGGCGGAAGCACACTGACGAAGATTTCTCCGGTTGTGCCGTTTGCCGCCGCTGTGATGCGTGTCAGTCCAGCTCCGGCGGCGGAGCCCTGCCAGAGAATTGTGCCGTCAGCATTGCCCGTTACCGGATAAAGCGCGGTTTTCTGTTTGTCACAGGAGACCAGAATCGAACAGGGCATATTCGGTTTCGAGCACAGGAAACGGAGCTGCGGAACGGAATCTCCGGCGCGGATTACCTGATGGGGTGTCTGCGGTGTGATACTTATGGAGGCATCCGCAACATCAATCAGGCGTATCTCATCAATCAGCGCTTCGCCCTCTCCGCGCAGTTCGAAGAGCAGGGAGAGCGTTTGCGGGGCGGTCTTTTGCAGATCAATGACAGCTTCCCCCTTCCGCCATTCCTTTGTAAGTGTCAGAGGCGTTTCCGGAAAGAGATAGCGGTAATCCAGTCTTCCCGAGGAATTGGCGGTCGCACAGAGCATGCCAGCAAAAAGAGTTCCGGATCCTTTCGCCTGATATGAGATCTTGAATTTTTTTCCGGCAAGCGGCATTTTTGTCAGATTCTGTGAAACCATGCGCCCGAACGTGTGTCCCTTTGCCTCCGTGGCTTCCAGTTTTGCCGAGCCTCCGCCGCTTTTTGCCTCCGCACTGTGGGTGAGTCTGCCGTTCCAGTAAGACGGGGTGTACCAGCCTTCGCAGTTGCGGTTGAAATCGTATTTTCGCACGGTCTCCTCCGCGGATGCGGCAATGACGCCGGCACAGAGGAACAGAAAGAATTTTGTTTTCATATATTGCTCCGAATTTAGATTGTGTCCTGGATTATCTGAACAGCTTTGCTCCGGTCCATTCGGTATTGAAGGAGAGCGGGAATTCCGGTACGAGGGAAGCTGCATGCCCGTCCAGGAACAGCGCGTTCATCCGGTTGTTGTGCCTGGGCGCGAAACCGGCATTTTCAAAATCCACTTTGTTGGTGTAGTTGGTGCTGTACCAGAAGTTGAAATAAGGCACTCGTCCGCCGTCTGCCCGTTTTTGCGTATCCAGAAGTCCTGCGATCCGTCCGGGCTGCTTCAGGTTTGTGATCCGCTGCGTCTCATACTGGCCTCCGAGCGTCATCATGCCGAAAATCACTGGCCCGATGTATTGACCGTTGCGGCTGACCGCATTGGCGGAATAGGAGTAATAATATCCCCAGTAATGATTCGTTTTGGACTGTTCCCTGCCGGGACACAGCCATTGTCTGACGGTCCATTTGTTTGCTCTTCCGTCGTCCACGGGAACTGTCTTCATTCCTGAATACGGAGCCAGCAGCGTGAACCAGCTTGCGTAATATTTATTTCTCTCATAATGCGCATAACAGTTGAAGTCACTGTAATCTCCCTGGTATCCGGTCAGTGCAATGCCTGACTGTTTGAGATTGTTCAAACAGCTTGTGCTCTGTGCCGCCGCGCGCGCCTTGTTCAACGCGGGGAGAAGCATCGAAGCCAGTATCGCGATGATCGCAATCACAACCAGGAGCTCGATCAGAGTGAAAACTTTCCCTTTCTCATTTTTCCCGAAAGCGGGCGGGGAGTGTTTTTTCCGCATTTTTATTCTCCTTTGATTTCAATGAATTTCGGTTTGATTAATTGTGCCATGCGGCCGCTTCCGGCACATTCCCGGAAAAGAATGGAGGAAATTGTCTCCATGTCAATTTCCCAGGTCCAGAGCGGATAAATATGGTTCCGCACCGCATGAATGTTGTTGTGACCGCAGAGCACGATGTCTTTTCCGATGGCACAGCGGTGCTGATGCAGATACCGGATGCCGCCGAGCATGAAGTAGTCCGAAAGATACATCAGCGCCGAAACATGCGGATCGGCATTCATGATCTCGCAGGTTTTTTCATATCCCGTTGCGGTCAGTTCGTCGATATTGTCCACTTCTCCGTTGAAATTCAGGTAAACAACATGTCTGCGCACGACCTCGTCATAGGAGAGCTCGGGAAAGAGATTGCAGATTGCCTGGATCCGGTCCACCTGCTGCGGCGTTCCGAGCAGCAGACGGAAGTTCATTCTCCCGTCCGCCAGAAATTTCCGGACGGTCCGGTCGATTGCGAAAAGCGAGTCATTTTTCAGGTTCCGATGAAAAGTGGAATTAAAACCGATTACACTGCGTCCCTTCGACAGAATCTCCTCCTCGATGGATGATACGCCGGTGGGATTCCCGAGCCAGACAAAGTGATCCGTGCCGCGCGCAATCAGTTCTCGGACCATCTTCAGATTTTCCTTCTCGCTGCCCGCGACGGTCTGAAGATAGGTTACATAACCGCCGTGCTCGAACTTGTCCAGCAGGAGCAGGACAAGACGCTGAATCTGCTCCTCCAGAATCAGACGCTGCATCGAAAGGATGATCGCAACGGTTTTTGTCTTTTCCCCGCGCAGGAGCTTATGCCCGAAATTCTGTTTGTATCCGAGTTCGCGCGCAATGGAGAAAACCCGCTTTTTCGTCTCTTCCGAACTGTAGTCGTTCGGACGCCGGTTCAGGATCTGCGACACTGCCGCCTGGGAAACTCCCGCCCGTTCCGATATGATTTTCAGCATTCCCGCCATCTCAGGCATCCTATATGATTTTTTAATATTAAATTTTCATATATAGATTATATTGATTTTTCCGAATTTGTCAAGAGGGAAAAATCAGGATTCCGGGAAAAATGAAAAAAGAATAGTACGTTTTCCGATTATAAAACCAAAAACGTATTCCATGTCAGGCAGAGACCGGGATCGTTTCACCCGCTTGCAAAGTCACGGCGGAGCTTTATATTATCCCCGGAAAATTAGGGAGTGCTGAATGGCTGAAGAGAGAAATAAACCGTTGTGGAACAAAGTTCTTGCTGCGGGAAAGGCGCTTTTGCTTCTCCTGAGTCTGAACACGGTGCTGGCGATGACGCTTGGCGCATGCGCGCTGCATGGAAAAATCGCGCTGCGCCTGCCTCTTCTGCTGGGCGTGTTTCTTTCGGCGGATCTCCTTGCGCTTCTTGTTTTTGTGAAACTTCATCTGGCGCCGGAATCCCCGGTCGGATTTTCCAGATTCGCCACAATGCGGAACTGTATTTTGCTTTTTCTGCTCCTTGGGCTCGTTTCCGGCACTTTCTACTATCATGCCGCGTTCTCTCCGGAACAGCACTTCGGTTCCTTCCGGGATCTGCCCGCCCTTCTGCCGTCCGGAATCGCGCCGCAGCGGATTCTTCCCGAAAGGGCCTCGGATATCCATCTTTTCGAGAATCAGATTCCGCCCCGCTCCCTCGAATGGCGCTGCCGTCTGGCTCCTGATGATTTCCGCGCGTTTGCCGTGAAAAAAAACTGGTCGCCGGAAGAAGTTGCCCTCCGGAATCCCCGGGAACTGTTCGGACGTTATCTTCCGGATACGCCGCACGTTTTTCCCGATGCCCTTTTCTTTCAGAGTTCTTTTGCCGGGGGGAGACTTTTCATTTTGTATGACGGTACAACACAAACCTTGTACGGCAGAATTGCCGGGAGGTGAAGCATGCCCGATTCCGAATTCATGAAAAGCACTGATATTCCCATCTCCCCCGGTATGGAAGTGGTTCATATGCGTTTCCTGACTTCAAAAGGTTCCGGACTGTTTTACTGGCGATCGACGCGGATCTTTTCCGTAATCCAGGCGTGCTGCATTCTTCTCCTGCTTTTCCTGCTGCTTCTGCCTTTCTTCACGAATCTTCCGGCAAATGTCACATTTGTGATTTTTCTTTTCCTCCTAGTCCTCCTGTTTCCGATTCTGAGTGCTGTCCGGGAACTTTTCCGGCGTGACGGGATTGACTGCAATCAGAAGCTTGTCTCCGTCCGCGGAAAAGCAATTCCGTTCCGGGATCTTGCCGGAATTCAGATTCTGAGGGCCGAAGTACCCTTCCATACCCGGTATGGCAGAAGAATAAGGGTTTATTATGAGTTGAATTTTCTCCTCTGCGACGGCAGCAGGGTATTTCTGTGCAACGGTTTTCCCGCCCGGCGGAAAGACCTGGAAAACGAGGCGGGGATCCTGCGGGATCTGCTCGGCATACCGTGCTCTTTTTCCTTTTATACGCTGTATGATGAAACAAAATAACCGGAGTCAACTTTATGAAACATGCGATCCAGTGCCGGAGCGGTCTTCCTTCCGCGATTTCCCGATTCAGAAAAACAAAACAGGGATGCGTCACCTTTATCGGCGGTTCCATCACGGAGATGAACGGTTACACCGCTCTGACGGAAGCGATGCTCCGCGATCGTTTCCCCGATTGCGCATTCCGTTTTCTCAATGCGGGAATCGGCTCCACGTGTTCCGACACCGGCGCGTTCCGGATCGGGCGGGATGTGTTTGACAAAATGACCCCGGATCTGCTTTTTATCGAGTTTGCCGTGAACGACAATCAGGACGGACACCTGAAACGCGGTGAGACCATTCGCGCGATGGAGGGGATGGTCCGGATGGCGTATGCGCGGAATCCCCGCATGGACATCGTGTTTCTCTATACCGCGAACGAGTCGCATAACGAAACTTACAGAAACGGACGGACGCCGCGGGAGATCCGCGCGATGGAGACGGTCGCGGCTTATTACGGACTCCCGAGCGTGAATTTCGCCCAGGTCGTCGCGCAGCGTCTTGCCGGGGGCGAATTCGACTGGTTGAATGATTTCGGCGGCGTGCATCCGGCTCTTTTCGGCAACCGGATTTACGCGACCATGATCGGGGAACTGTTTGGCGCTCTTGAAAAACAGGGGAAAACGAAACGGAAATGTCCCCGCGCGCTGCTGGATTCCGACAGCCTGATTCATGCGCATTTTCTTGCACCTTCCACGGCGCGGTATGATGAAAACTGGACGCTCGGGATTCCGGACTGGGAGCGTCTGCCGGGAGAAAAACGGGCGCGTTACACGTCGCTTCCGACGCTGTTCACGGAGACGCCCGGAGCCGAACTCTTTCTGGAGTTCTCAGGCAGTGCGATCGGGCTCTTCCTGACCGCCGGGCCTGACGCGGGGATGGTCGAATACAGCATTGACGGAGGCCGTTTCCGTTCTGCCGACCTTTATCACTTTTACAGCGCCGGTCTGCATTATCCGCGCACGAAAATGCTTGCCGGCACGTTGTCGCGCGGAAAACACTCTCTGATTCTGCGCGTTTCGGAAAAACACAACGGAAAGAGTTCCGGAAGCGCGGTGCGGATCATCGCATTTGCGGAAAATTCTCCCGAAGCATTGCAATGACGCAGTACCGGCGTTATGGTATGAAAAAACGGAGGAACTTATAATGGTCAGAAGATTGTCTCTTTTTTTCTGCTGTGTGCTGTTGTGCCTTGGAGTCGCCTGCGGCACGCCTGAAATGACCTTCGACGCGAAATCGCTGTCGATGACGGCCGCGCCGGAAAACTTCTACATCGTTGACGCCGACGCGCGGATCTACCGTTCCGCCCAGCCGGACGAGGCGGCTTTTTCCGAATTGAAACGGATCGGCGTGAGAAGCGTATTGAATCTGCGTCAGGGGTTTCGCGACACCGTGAAATACCCGGAGGCGCTTTCGGGAATCCAGGAATACGAGTGCGGGATCAATACCGGAATGATGGATCGTGCGGATCTGGTAAAGGCGCTGAAAATCATCCGTGATGCGCCGCGGCCTCTCCTGATTCACTGTCAGCATGGAGCCGACCGGACGGGAGCGGTGGTCGCCGCTTACCGGATCGTCTTTCAGAACTGGACGCCGGAAGAGGCGATTGGCGAGATGGAGCACTCCCGCTACGGAATGCATAAGTTCTTTTTCCCGAATCTCCGGACCTTAATCCAGCGTGCCGACTGGCCGGCGATCCGGCGCGAGGTCATGGAAACGAAGGCGGATCCTATTCAAAAAAATTAGGTTGACAGTGCGATGCTCTGCATTGCCAAAACAGCTTCGTGTTCAGCTGAAGCCGCGATTCATATGCACGATTTGTCTTTTGATAATCTGGTATGTCGGCAATTCGCAGAGCGCAGGACCACAAGCAGGATCAGCGGATCTTCCCCTGCTGCTTTCTCATGGGAACGGCTGCGCCAGCATCCACATCAAACGGCGAAACCAGTCAACCGCGTAATTGCCGAATAAACCGAAATGATTCTCTTCCGAAACGGAAACCCCGGCCATTTCGATGAGAGTGGTTCCGGCATCCCCCATGACCAGGGATCCTCCCAGAAGAACAATCAGAACGACAATGACATATTCCATCAGCATGGAGCCTTGTTCTTTTGAAAGATTCATGGGGGTATGCCCTCTCCTGTTATTTTACCGCCTGTTCAAAGGAAGAACGGAAATCGGGATGTTTTTTGAGTTCGCTTTCTTCCAGTTGAAGTGCAAGGTTTTCAAATGACAGTTCTTCCAGCTTTTTGACGCAGGACGCCAGTTCGGTTCCGCCGGGTGCGGAATAATACTTCATCATGGATTTCCGGGCGGTGGCAAGGCGTGTCAGAAGACGGCGGCTCATCGGAATCCTTTTGCATTTCACGTTGCTCTTTTCCAGATAAAAATCAAGGTAGCGGCTGTCAATGCTTTTGGATTTGTCCAGATCAATGGACAGAAGAACAATTTCCGCCTGGCCGAGCTGATCGGTGCAGACCCGCCAGAAGGTATCGCTTCCGGGATTGACGACCAGCCATTCGTTGACAAGCGGTTTGCGCTTGCTTTCCGTATAGGAATCCACGAGCGTCCGCTCCACTTTTGCGGGGATTTCCTCGACGCGGCTTCTCGATTCAAAATTCATGCAGGGATTCATGCCGTCAAATGCATATTTTGTAACCTCGCCGGACCATTCGAACGGAAACATTCCGAAGGAAAACACGCTGATGACATGGGACATGATCGCAAACGGGAAAAGTCCCAGACCGGTCAGAAATTCATAAGACTCCCGCCACCCCTCGTACGGGGTATAAAGGGAAGAAACCTTGCGGACCTGATAAACCTCCACTTTAATATTTTCCATCTGCTCCAAAGTCACTTTGAAAGAGGAGGAATCGGGGATTTCCTTGTCCGTCGTCAGAATGTACTGGTTGCCGAGGACGGTTCTTGAGTTCTCCGGTGTTTCCTTGGTAATGTCTTCCAGATGATTCGCACATCCTGCGAAAAAGAGGGAAACGAACGCCGCCGTTCCCGCCGATAAGATTTTTCTGTTCATGTCTGCCTTTGCTCCCATATTGTTATTTTTGCATTTTTTCGAATTTTCCTGTGAATTTTCCGGACTCGTCCGTTCCGGTCTGCGTCCACGCCCATTCGTTCTCAAGGCGGTATTCCCCGTGATCCAGAGGAAGAACTTTGCTGATTCCAAGCACTTTGCGGCTGCCGTCCTCCAGACGTCCGGTATGAACGATATAATTCAAGGCGGCGACCACCTGATTGCGGATCGCATTGAGCGGAAGATCAAACCCGGCATACATGACGCAGGTTTCCAGGCGCAGCAGACTGTCGTATGCGTTGTTCGCGTGAATCGTGGACATTGATCCGGCGTGTCCGGTGTTCATCGCCTGAAGCAGATCCAGCGCCTCGCCTCCGCGGATTTCGCCGAGGATGATGCGGTCCGGACGCAGCCGCAATGCCGAATGCAGCAGGTCGCGGAATGTCACTTCTCCCTTGCCGTCCTTGTCCGGACGGCGCGTTTCAAACGGCACAAGATGCGGCTGGCGCAGCTGAAGCTCGCAGGAATCCTCGATCGTCAGAATGCGGTCATCCGGATCGATGTACGAACTCAGCACGTTGAGTATGGATGTTTTCCCCGACGAGGTCGCGCCGCAGATCAGAATGTTCATCCGTTTCTGAACCAGGGTTTTGAGATAGTCAAGCATTTCCTGGGAAATGCTCTGCCATTTCACCAGACTTTCCGGGGAGAGGGAATCGGTCCGGAATTTGCGGATGGAAACAACCGTTCCGCAGCGGGAAAGCGGCGGAATCACAATGTGAACGCGGGAACCGTCCGGCAGCCTTGCATCAAGGCGGGGATATTCGTCGTTCAGCACCCGCCCGACTGATTTTGCGATATTGTTCGCCGCTGCCTGAAGCGCCGATTCGCTGGGAAATCTCGAGTCGATCTTGACAACCTTGCCGCTTTTCTCAATATAAATATTTTCCGGCCCGTTAATCATGATTTCACTGACGGCCGGATCGTCAAGGCAGGGCTTGACCGGTTCCAGAAACATGGACAGGTAGGAAATTCCATTCATATTCATCTGCTCCTTATGTCAAAAGGCATTTTAATTTTTGCGTTTCGGCGTCCGCTTCTCCAGCGGAAAAACGACTGCCGACGCGTCTGGCATGACTGAAATCCAGCAGGACGGGAGATCCGTCGTTCCGCAAGCCGAGATTCGACCACCGGATGTCTCCATGCAGAACAAATCTTCGATGCAGATAGTCCAGCGCCTGGAAAAAACCGGCTGTTCCCGCCTGCTTTCCAATCCCTCTTCCGGTGTGACACCATTCCATGACACAGTATGGGGAATCGCCGCTGTCGCAGGCGAAAATTTCCGGCAGATTCGGGTGTTTCATGCGGCAGAGCCATTCCAGCTCGTTCCGGAAACGGGATTCCCCTCCGGCAACGGGGATTTTCACGGCACACTCCCTGCCGTGAAAATCAGCGAGATACACCAGCGAGGTACTTCCTTTTGCGATAAACCTCTTCAATTCCGCGCCGTGAATCACAGTCGGCTCCGTCAAACGCCGTTCATCAGGGGGCAGCTCGGAAAAAACCGTCCGGACGAATTCCGGAAGACCGGAGCCTTCCCGAAGCAGAACGCCGCATTTCCAGGTGCGGAGCAGAGAGTCAAAAACGCCGGCTTGGGGGGCAGGGCGGATATTCGTCAGCAATTCCGTCAAGCGGACCGCCGCCGCCCATTGCCAGTCGAAGATATCGGCTTTGCCGTTTAAAACGGCGGTACGCCGGTCCGGGCGGAACAGCAGGAGAAAATCTAGCGGGCAAAGACCGGACAATTCCACCTGCACAGGATGAATCCGGAGCCATTCCAGTTCCCTTGCGATTTGCGCGGCATACGGCTCAAATCCGGTTTCCGGCGATTCAAAGCCGCGGCAAAGCGCCGGGAGAAGATCATTCAGTCGGCGGAGTAACATCGTCCACCTCCTCTCCGTCCGGGGGTTCCGGCGTTTCGGCTTCCTCTTCCCTGACGTCGGGAGTGATTTCCGGAAGCTGTCCAAAGGCAATTACAATCGCGGTCGCGTTGTCGATTCCGCCGTGTTTCAAGGATGCGGCGATCAGCTCTTCCGCCTTCTGCCCCGGAGCGGTAGCGGAACTTAAAATCTGTTTGATCTCCTGTTCGGAAAGCTGACGCGAAACGCCGTCCGAACAGAGCAGATAAAGATCGTTGTCCATCAGTTCCAGATCCCGTGTTTCGAGAAAGAATTTCGAACCGCACCCGGCGACGTTGGTCAGAACGCCCTGCAGATGCCTGGCCAGTTTCTCTTCCGCTACTCCCATAGCCGAGGCGATGGTATGGTCCGTGGTAAGTAGCTCCAGGGCTTTTTTTCTCAGGCGGTAACAACGGCTGTCCCCGGCGGAAAAAAGCATTGCGCATGTCGGCTGAAACGGAGAGAGAATCATTCCGACAATCGTGGCCCCCATGCCGCGCATATTGTTCGCTGCTGCGAATTTCTGGATTTCGGCGTTCGCCTGATAGGAAAATCTTACCATTGCCGAGAGATTTTTCAAAGGCGAAACCACTGCTTTCTCCAGGGTCTGGACGACAATGGCACTTGCCCGTTCGCCGCCGTCCCCGCCGCCCATGCCGTCGGAAACGACAAACAGACCGCTGGAGGAGAGGCACCGGTAGGAGTCCTGATTTTCCCTGCGGACCAAACCGGTGTCGGTACATGCTCCGGCGCTGAAATATTTTTTCTGGAACAGCAGATACGGCATTGGTTGTCACCTTGGATATTTCTTGAATCCCCACATCCGGCGCACCACGGGATCACCCGGTATGCCCTGCCGGAGAATGGAATCTCTGATTTCAATTTTCTGTTCGTCCGACGCGGTATTGTAGTCCCGTCCCAGTTTAATCAGGGGAAGGCGCATCTTTTTGAAGTCGCGCGTAAAGGATTCCACTTCCGTTTCCTTGATTTCCCCGCCCGTCAGGAAAATGGCGATGGCTCGGCTCAAGATGCTTTCCCGCAGGGACTCGCAGTTCGCCGTGAAATATTTCGCTGCCAGTTCGTTGCGGAATTTCAGCACCTCTCCGGTACTTTCATACAGGCGCTGAAACGCGCCGGAATGCAGCCACTCGTTGTGTTTCTGATCGGCGAAAGTCCGGAACGTCTGAATCGCTCCGAGCAGATTTCTGAATTTGACGATTTCGGGGCGGAACTGAAACTCCGAGTATACGGATTGGTCATACGGGGCCGGAAGCGCATAGATGAATTCAAAGAATCCTTCAATCCCGAGGACACGGTCGTATTCCCCCGCCGGTTCCGTTCGCAGGCGGGAAGGCATTTTCCGCTCAAACGCATCACAGGAGAATACTTTTTTCATGACCTCCTGATTTTGAAAGATCGCGACACATTCCGGCATGGATGTATCCTTGTTCAAGTCTGCCTCGTTCAAATTGCGGATCAGCGGACGCAGATTGGCCGCGACCGAGAGGATGATGTCGAACTGCCGCTCCTGCTGTTTCCTGAGCGTGGCAATGTTCGCGTTGACGACGCACTGTTCCAATGTCGGAAGATCCAGACGGATGGAATCGAGTTTCTCAAATTCCAGCTGCTGGACCGCGATCATCGCGCGCTTGATCTGCTTTCCGGCCCGCTGCAGCATCGCCAGCGGAACCATGCTGCTCTCAATTCGGATGCGGAAGTTCGGTTCGGCATGCTGCTTCAACTCATCCAGGTCGCTCAGGACCAGGGCGAGATTGTCCGATTCCGCCTCGATTCTTGCAAGAATGGCCTCCAGTTTTTCCAGATACAGCAGATTGTCCGCGATCTGTTTGCGGAGAGTCACCGAATCCGTCAGCAGTTTTTTCAGATAGGCGGGAGACTTCTGCGAGAAAAGTTTTTCGATTCCGGTGATGATCTGCACGGACTGTTTCAAATCGGCGAGATTTTTCTGGTTCCGGTCATCGCGCATGGATGTTTGCGCGAGAAGATACGCATCCAGCAGTTTTTTGACGGTGAACGCCTCCTTCCGCATTTCCGGCGCGGTGGTGTCGTTCCATCCCCACACATTGGGGTCGGCGTCGGTAATCATGCCGAGAATGTGAGAGGCTTCGACCCAGTTTCCGGAATTCAGCGCCGACTTTGCCTTTCCCCAGTTGGCAAAAATCTTTCCCCATATTGCGATGGACTGGTCAAGTTCGTTGTAAGCGATCTCATTTGCGTCCGCCCCGCGGCGCGAACGCGATTCCTTCAGGAATTCACGCGCCTGCTCGAACCGTTCGGCGGCCGCCTCACGCCTTGCGTAATTCAAATAGGTGTCCGAAGACGATTTGACCCCCATCCAGAGCCAGTTCAATACCAGGACAATGAAAATGGTCGCTGCAACGATGCCGAGACTGGACCATATTCTGATTTTGGAATGCTCAACGGTTCCGTCCACAAATTTGAAATCGACAAAGGAGATGCTGATCACATCGTCGTCCACCAGCAGACGCTCCGTACTGGCGGAGAGTTTTGTGCCGTTTACAAACGTGCCGTTTTTACTTCCGAGATCGCGAAGCCAGCAGCCATCCGCTTTGCTGTTGAGTTCGACATGACGCTGCGAAACGAGCTGTTCGTCGATGACGATATCGCAGCCGGGGGCGGAACCGGCCACCATTCTGGGATTGTCAAGCCGGATCGACTGCCCTTTTCTGTCGGTGTTGAGATACACCAGCTCATGCCGCGCGGTGCTGGACGCTTTGAGCTTCTCCACATAAAGCGTGCAGTTTCCGATGGAGAACTGATCGTCCGCGGCAAGATTTTTTTCCTGAATTTTCCGTGTCTTGTAGAAAATTCCATTCCGGCTTCCGGTATCACGCAGACACAGACGACCCTTGCGCATCAAAATGACGGCATGGTGCCCGCTGGCGACATTGTCCTCCTTGGGAATCACCCAGGTGCAGTCCGCGCTTCTCCCGATCGTGATGGTATCGGAAGCGGACAGATCGGAAACCTCGTACAACACCTTGTGATTGAATTCAAGGCGGAGGCTCAGCCGTTCCGGAGAAGACTTCTTCAGGGCAAGACCGCGCACCACGGTATTGTGAAAATGATGGAACGTCTCGCGGGAGAACATCCGCTTGAATATACTGCTTTTCGAATGGCTTACTCCCATACGTTCCTCCTGAGTGTGAAGTAGCGCAGATCGTCAGGAGAGGAGAAAACGGTTTTGCATAATTCGAGAATCGCACTCTCCTGCTGACGGTCATTTTTCAGATTCGCCTCGTAATACTGGATCTTCTGGCTGTTGTACCAGATCGTCTGCATGGAACGGAGACGCCGCAGCTGCGTAAGCGCGTTCTGCATCAGCGCCTGATTGCTGTTTCTGACACTTTCCATCAGGGTGTTCTGAAGCAGAAGATACGTTCTCGCCCATTCAAACGGCGCCTGTTTTGACAGGTGTTTGGAGACTTCGTCCATCATTACGGAGGTATCGGCTCCCCCCTTGTAATCGGGATTGCCCTCCCAATGCCCCTGCAGATACTGCGTGGAAAATTTCAGGAACGGCGTGTTGGATATGAAGTTCTGCCCGCGGGCGCGTTCCGAAACCGGAGTTTCCGCCATTCTCATGTATGCCTGATCTCCTGTGCGGAAAAACAGAATTTCCCCATACCAGGACTCGTTGTCCGCCTCGCGGCGGTATTCGACGCTCAGGCAGGGTAGACCGTTTTCAGATCCGATGAAAAAAACATCGGAAATTTGCGCCAGATTCCATCTTTTATTCTCTTTCTGCAGATCGCTCAGCATCGAGGAAAACACCTGTTTTCGCTCCTTGTTCAGAAAGTCGATGGATTGTCTTTGAAGGAAGATGATCCGAAGCGGAACCGAGGCGTCTTTTCCGAAGCGCGTGGTGATGGTGATTCGTCCCGGTTTCTGTTCCACTCTGGTTTTCCCTTTGATGCTCGGATAGGCCAGTGAAAACGCTCCGGCCCTGTGTCCGCCGTTGCCCGGATCGGTGAACGCTCCGAGTTCATAGCCGTCCGATCCGACCGGCCAGGTCAGGTTCACCTCTTTGGGCGACGATTTCAGGGAATAAAGCAGAACCAGCACGGCAACCGCGCCGATGCCGCCGAGAATATATTTGAACAGTTTTCCCGTGGAGCGCTTGCGATCCGCGTTGCGCAGAAGATTCATCTCCTCCACGCTGGCAAGACGGGTGCGCATCACATCCGTTTTCCGGACTTCCTCCCCGGTTCCGGGAGTGGAAACCTGCTCCTGCGGTTCCGGACTGTTTCCCCCGTCTTTCCCCGGAACGGCCGTCTTGTTCCTGTCATCGGTGAAAGATGTCGGTTTGTCGGTGACCTGCTGCGACGGAATCGCCGTTTTATCCGGATCGTCGGCATCCGCGGGCGGAGGCGCTGCGGGAATGACGGTTTTCTTTTCTTCTCCTTCGGGAGCAGAACTCTCCTCCTGAATGTTCAGGCGGATTTCCACTTTTTTCCCAAGACAAAGCAGATCGCCGTCGTTCATTTTTCTCCGGCTGTCCAGAGGAGCGCCCCGGAACATTGTGCCGTGAGAACTCAGGTTTTCCGCAAAAACCCCTTCCGCTGTCACATCCAGTTTCAGATGTTTTCCGGAAACATCCGGTTCCGTAAGGTGAATGTCCGCGGAATGGGAACGCCCCGCGAGGTGTTCGCCCGGAGACAACTCCCCTTCCTGCGTTTTTTCATGATTGACGTATATGAGATATCGGATCATATGATTTCTCCCTTAAAACATTCCTGCCATGCCGGAGGATTGAACACGAAGATAGATCGGCACGAAAATGATGATGAATACCGAGGGCATGATAAACAAAGCCATCGGGATCATCATGAGCGAAGGCGCGCGCTGTGCCCTGCGCTCCGCCGCCGCGACCCGGACGCGCCGCATTTCCGCGGCGTTGATCCGCAGCGTGTCTGTGATGGAAGCGCCCATTTCGGTTCCCTGAATCACGGCATTGACCATGCTTCGGAATTCGTCGATGCAAAGGCGGTCCGCCATGGCTTTCAACGCATCGTTCCGGTTGTTGCCGAGTTCGAGCATCTTCAGCGTGACGCCGAACTCCTGTGTCAGGGGACAGACTTCCGAATGCTCCACATAGTAGCGGACGGCGGCGGAGAAATCCAGTCCCGCGGTCATAGCGGAGGAAATCAGGTCGATGGAGAAGGGCAGGGCGCGGCGGATGGAAGTCTGCCTTTCCTGTGCCAGATTCTGAATCTGCACAATCGGAATCAGCCATCCGATGAAGCCCGCGATAAAAATCGCCGTAACGACATATGAGAGATCCATTTCGAGAAGCAGCATAAATACGATTCCGCATGCGGCGAGCAACACCGCCCAGAGAAGCTGGGCGCCGAAAACATCCGCCGGATCAAGCGGCAGAGCCGCCAACTTCAGGTCTTTGGCGATGGCTTCGCTCTTGCTCCAGAAGAGCTGTTTCATGCCCGAACCGAACGTATCCTTCAGAATCTTGATTTCATTGTGGAATTCCCGGAAGGTGAACGGCAGTCGCGGATCGGAATACGCTCCTCTGTTCCTGTTCTTCCCGGAAAAATAGAATTTCAGTCCGATCACCAGCAGAAACGCGGAAAGAAAGCTCAACAGGCGCGCCAGCAGCATATAAACTTGTTCATCCATGATTCCGGCCTCCTTTCCTGTTTCATATTTCAACCGTGACGATTTTTTTAATGAAGAGATACCCGACGGTTTCCAGAATCAGAACCACGCAGATCGCCGCCCATCCGAGCACGGTGGTGACCAGCGGCAGCATCAGCTGGCGGTCCAGCAGATAAAGAATCACGAACGCCATGAGAGGAGCACAGGCCATGATGATGGATTCAAACTTGCCCTGTGCGGTCAGAGTGTTGATCTTGTCCTCCATGATGGAACGCTGGCGGATCGTGTCGATGATCTTGTCCAGAATGTCCGAGAGACTTCCTCCGGTCTGCTGGGAGATGCCGACCGCCGTGACGAAAAGTTTCAGATTGTCATCCGGCATCCGTTTTTCCAGCCGGACAAGCGCTTCGGTCAGATCGACGCCGAGACGATATTCGTAAAGCGTCATGGAAATTTCCTCCTGCATGACTCCGCCGATGTCCCGCCCGACAACCTCCAGCGCCTGCGGCAACGCCACGCCGGAACGCATGCCGTTGTTCAGGCCGAGCACCACATCCAGCAGTCTGCTTTTAAACGCGAGGCAACGCTTTTTCACCTTGTTTTTATAATACAGAAGCGGAAGCGCATACGCGGCCCCTCCCGCCATCAGCATGAGAATCGGAATCGCCCAGACGGTGACCCCCGCCACCAGCAGCAGGCAGAGCATGATCAGGGCGCCGACGGTGGCAAAGCAGATCTGAATTTTCCGGAGTTTGGGTTTGGAGATGAAATATTCCAGCTGCGTCCGTCCGTCCCAGCCGCCGGAACGCTCCGTTCCGCTGTGATCCAGATCGGAGAACAGCGTGCGGCAGAGAATGTAGCAGATGCCGGACACCGCGGCAAACACCATGAGAAGAACGAACCAGTGCATCAATGATTTCCTCCTTATACCCGGGGCACAAACACGGACATGTCGAGTTGGAGATCGCCTTTCTGGCGAAGTCTTTCCACAAAGGCCGGAATATTTCCCGTCGGATAATATTCCCCGACAATTTTCCCGTTTTCATCATATCCGGTCTGCTTGTAAACGAAAATATCATGCATCAGCACAATGTCTTTTTCCCGTCCGGTAATCTCGGAGATCTGCACAATTTTGCGCGATCCGTCGGGCAGGCGGTTCTGCTGGATAATTAGATTGACGGCGGAGGCGATCTGCTCGCGGATGGCGGTGATCGGGAAATCAATCCCCGACATCAGCACCATGTTTTCCAGACGGGAAATCGCGTCCCTCGGCGAATTTGCGTGGCAGGTGGTGAGCGAACCGTCGTGACCGGTGTTCATTGCCTGAAGCATGTCCATGGCTTCCGCTCCGCGGCATTCCCCGACGATGATCCGGTCGGGACGCATGCGCAGCGCGTTGATGACCAGATCCCGGATCTGAATCCGGCCTTTCCCTTCAATGTTCGGGGGACGCGATTCCAGCGACACCAGATTGCGATGGGATAGTTTCAACTCGGCGGAATCCTCGATGGTAATGACGCGCTCATCCGCCGGGATATACTGCGAAAGCACGTTGAGCAGCGTCGTTTTGCCTGATCCTGTTCCTCCGGAAACCAGAATGTTCTGAGCGGCGCGCACCGCCTCGCGCAGAAACAGGTCAATGCCGGGGGTCATGCTCCCGAAGGCGATCAGGTCCTCGGCGGTCAGCTTCTTTTTCGCAAACTTCCGGATCGTCACCGCAGCGCCGCGGAGCGAAAGAGGCGAGATGATCGCATTGACGCGGGAACCGTCCGGAAGACGGGCGTCCACCATGGGACTGGCCTCGTCGATGTGACGTCCAAGAGGCTCGACAATACGCTGAATAATCGTATGGAGATGTTTGTCGTTGAAAAAACGCGCTCCGGTTTCGTAAATACGCCCGTGACTTTCCACAAAAATCAGATCCGGGCCGTTGACCATGATTTCATCCACCTTGTCGGAACGCAGCAGAGGGGAGATCGGTCCGTATCCGGTGAGTTCGTCCAGCAGAGACTCCCGCAGCTTTTCCAGCGGAATGGTGTGCGGCAATTCATGGCGCAGCTCTTTGAGCGACAGGTCAAGCGCGGCAAGCAGTTTTTCGCGCATTTCGTCATTTGCGATCTGCTTGGTCGCGATTTCCTGAAGATTCAATTTCCCCAGCACATAATTGTGAATCCGTGTCTTGAGCGCCATCAGTTCGTCCGTGTAGAGAACGTTGGTGTCATCAAAATCAAACGTGCGGGATGCGCTCTTTTCTCCTTCGACCGCCGACTGCTTCGGCGGAGCGGAATGGGCCGATTTCACCAGCCGGAGCTGGAACGGGCCGATGGAAACGGAATCGCTCAGGCTGAATTCCGTGGCCGCGGTAATCAGCCCGTTCTGATTGCGTGTTCCGATTCCGCTGCCGAGATCTGTGATGAAGAATGTTTCCGGCCCGCCGAAAAGCTTCGCGTGTTTTCTCGACACCGAACTTTCCGGAAGACGGATATCGCAGTTGTCGGAACGCCCGATCAGCCATTCTCCCTCTTTGTCGCCGAGGTCGATATGGCGGGCTGTCCCGTTTGCTTCGATGATTTGCAGAAACATTCTTTCACCTCATTTCCGAATTAGAACCAGCGTTCCCAGAAGCTCTTTTTCTCATCGGCTTCCCGGGTGCGCTGCCGGTTGCTTTTCCCGGATTCCTCCAGCGTGTCCGCGGTTTCCGCGGAAGGCGGCATCTTCAGCGGCGGCGTCCGTCCGGCGACCTGCGGATAGACCAGAAGCAGCACCTGATTGTCGTTGAAGGAGTCGGTCGATTCGGCGCAGATCCAGTTCAGCACCGGGACCTTGCGGAGGAACGGAATGCCGGAGGGTCCGGAACTTTCCTCGATCATGTCCTTCATGCCGCCCAGCGCCACGGTTTCGCCGAGTTTGGCGACGACTGTCGTGGAAACCTTGGTCTGTTTGAGATCGTAGTCGTTGTTCTCCTGAAGCGCGGGAGTGCTGATTTCAATCTGCAGGTCAAGTTTGACGCGGTCGTTGCCGATCAAACCGCCTTTGGCGCGCATGATGAAACCGTAGGGGACGTCGTTCAGGGTTCCGGTTCCGCCGGCGCCGCCGTAGACACGGACTTTCAGCGTGCCGCCTTCATGCAGGACCTTGAACTCGTTGGATTCATTGCTCATGAAACTCAGGTGTCCGGCACGATGGAAGCGCTTGCAGCCGCTTTCCGCCATCAGATTCAGAATGGTGCTGACATCGGCTCCGAGATTGTAGCTCTGGTTGGTTCCGCCGTTGAAAATGGTGGAGAAGTTGAACCCCTGCGCGATGTTCACTCCGCCTTTCAGGAGATTTGCGCCGATCGCGCTGGTATCGGCCTGCTTGACGCCGACGAATACCACGCCGACATCCAGAAGCGTCGGCTTGATGACGACTTTGCTGATGAATTTAACGGGCTTGCTCCTGTCCTTTCCGTCGAGGGAGATCCAGTCCTGCGTGGAAATCAGCTGCCGGATGGTGGTCAGATCCTCCTGGCAGTAAACGGAGCCGCGCAGAATCAGCGTATCCTTTTCGTTCTGCAGAGACAATGTGCCCGGGGAAAGGTCGGTGATATCCTGAACCACCTTGAAGCCGGATTTTTCAAACAGCTTTTTCAGGGACAGCATGATCTCCGGCGCGGGGCGGAAGATGGTCAGATTGGTGACGTTGGCGCCGTATCCGGGAAGAACTTTGAGCAGCGTTTCCCATCCTTCAATACTGGAAACCTCGCCTTTCAGGACGACTCTGTTGCCGTTGATGCTGATTTCGACTTCCGGAACGCTGTCCAGATCCCTCCGCAGCGCATTGAACACTTCACGCACATTGTCATTGACCGTCACAGTGTAAAGTTTTGCAACCGTTCCGGCGGTGATGTGCAGATCGGATTTCCCGACTGCCAGGCCGGTTACGCGGATCTGGTCGTTCGCGATCGGTTCCGCGGAGATGATCCCCCGGTCGGTGATATTGATGTCGGTCGCCCGGAAGCCGGGGGTCAGAATGACGATTCCTTTCAGCGGGACAAAGACTTTTTCACTGTCCGCGGCCATTGCTCCAACGGCCACACCCGCCACTGCGATCAGAGCGAAGATTTTCTTTAACATGGCGAACTCCTTGTGGTTAAGTTACTTTTTGGGTGTTTTGGGGATATTGACTACTTCAAGGTCGTTGACCATCGAACTGAAGGTTTCCGGCGTCACCATTCCTGCGTCCATCCGGTTCAGCGCTGTCGGGTCGTTGGTCCGGCGCAGCACGGGAGTCAGCTCCGCGATCCGCGACGCGGCGATCAGCGCCTGCGCCTGCTGCGGCGGCAGAAGCACGATGATCACCCCGTCCATATTCTGATCCCGCTTGCCGGACGGGATTTCCAGCACCCGGACCTTCGGGAACAACACCATCGTCACATCCTTCTTGCCGGGAGGCACCCCCGCGCCGCCTTTGAAGTCGAGCTTGAATGTGCCGACAATCGCCACCTCGTCGCCGCTCTGCAGAAGCGATGCCATGGCTTTGTCCGCGATCTGGATGGCGACCGCCCACTCCCCTTCGCCGACCACATTGCTCATTCCCTGGGAAAGTCCCACATCCTGAATGAAAATGTAGTTGCCTTTCTGCACCGGCTGCTTCAGGCGCTGTCCGACGATCATGGACGAGCGGTTCCATTTAATGGCCTGTGCCGGTACTGCGGAAATCGGAACCTCCTTGGGCATGAAGAACCCCTCCGCGATCACCTCTCCGGCCGACAGGTCGCGGGTTGCCGCCACAATTTTCACTGTCTCCTCGACCTTGGCCGTGTTGGTCGAGATGATCTTGCTTACGGCGAATACCGCCGCCAGCCCCAGCAGCACCGCAAGAATCAGGGGAATGGAATTTTTCATTTGCCGTTGTTCCTTATGTTTATTGAATTTTTCTTTTTTTATTTCAATCCTTCCAGCGCTTTTCCGCGCCGTCTGGCATTGCCGTTACCCTGTTCCGCGGCTTTTTCATACCAGTATTTCGCCCTGCCGACATTGATCGGCACTCCGATTCCGTTTTCGTAACTGTAGCCCAGCTGATACTGTGCATCGGGGTGTCCGGCCTGCGCCGCCGCAGTAAAATACGCAATCATTCTCGTGTAATCCACAGGCTCGTTTCCATCTCCGTCCTTGTATGCCATTCCGAGCCGGAACAGTGCGTCCGGATTTTTCCGATCCGCGGATTTCTTATACCATTCGATTGCCTTCCTGATATCCCGGTCCAGGCCGCCGCGCCCTTTTTCATAAAACAGCCCCACCTGATATTGGGCTTTCGCATGATTCATCGGCGGTTCCGCCGCCTTCTGATAACAGGCCAGGGCGTCCGTGTCGCTGGAGAACCAGCGGCCTTTTCCCTGTTCGTGCATCTGCCCGAGACGGAACGTCGCTTCCGGATGCCCCTTTGCGACGGCCTCTTTCAGTTTTTCCACGGCGTCTTTGTTGTCGCCGTTCCGTATCAGTTTTTCCGCTTCGGCAAATTCCGTTTCGCCGGGAAGAGCGGTCCGCTGTTTCCGTTCAAGAACGATTCTGTGGATGGATTCCGGCTGCAGTTCCGGGATCTGGACAATGGATTCCTTTCCGCCTGAAATTCTCCATCTCAATGTGTATGTTTTGAACGGAGCAAGCGGGATATGCTTTTTCAGAGGCTCCCAGATCCCGAATAGATTGATGGAGATATTGTCTTTGATTTCCGTTGCGATTTCCAGAGAGGCATCCTTTTCCGAAAGATAGATTTCAGCTGAGCTTTTCGCCTGATCCGGCGCAATTTTCAAACTCTGAACCGTCGGGCGGATTCCCGTTCCCCGCAGCGACAGCGTATGAGTGGTCCGGGTCACTTCCATTTTATACGGGAATTTGGTGATTTTATTCCATGCGCCGTCATCGACGCGAAGCTCCACACCCTTGTTCTTCAGAAATTCCAGCAGCTTGGCACTGCCGTAAACACGCACCGTGCAGACGCATATGTCATGCGGAAGATCAATCTTGACGCCGGTGATTGTCCTTCTGTCCGAAACCGGAAAAGCCCTTTCCACCGACTTGAACCCCGGAGCCGATACGGAAAGTTTGTATTGACCCGCCGGAACATTGAATTGCACTTTTCCGGTGACCGGGACCCGCTGTGAGGCCAGTTCCCGCCCGCTTTCGTTCCGCAAAACGGCTTGTGCTCCGATCGGAGTGATTTCCGCGAAAACAGCGATTTTTTTCACTTCTGATGTCTGCATATTTGTTTTCTGCGATCCGGCAGAACGGGATCGTTCTGCGTCTGCACGACGCTGCTCCGCCCGTTTGCGTTCGGCTTCGCGGCGTTCCCGCTCCAGCTGACGCTGTTCTTCCTCAAGTTTGCGCTTTTCCTCTGCCAGGCGCGCGGAATCCTGTGCGGAAGACGTTTCCGGTCTGTTTTGATTGGACCGGTTCCTTGTCTCCTGCGCCGGGGCTGTCTGCTGAGGTGCCGCTGCTCCGCCCGGTTTCCCCGCTGGTGAGGTGTCAAGGGCAAAAACGCCCGGAGAATTGGAATGACCGGAAAGCTCCTGCGTGTCCTGTCCCGTCTGCGTGGAGATTGGAACATCCGGAATGGCCGGAGGTGCGGTCAGGATCAGTGTGACCGGCAGTCCGATGAATAACAGTGTCATCAGCACGAGCACTCCGTAAAAAATCCGGATATCCCTGTGCATCGCGTCGATCATGCGGGCGCAGAGAGGGATTTTGCGTAAAGAATTTTCCAGTTTCAAGAGCACATGGCGCATCAGCCAGGTCGAGACCGGATTGCCCGTGGTGGGAGTCAGTGAAACCATGGAGTAGTTACCGGCTCCGGATTGTTCCAGAAGTTCCCGGATGCTTTTCTGTGTGTCGTAATCGGGCGGAAGAAGATTCAGCGAACGGATTTCCCTGAGCAGTTCCGCCGCGCTGGACTGACGCTGCTTCGCCTGTTTCGACAACATTTTCATGACCAGGCGTGCTGTCTGCGGAGAGATGGAATCCACCAGCGCGCGCGGGTCGGGAACCGGGTCGGAAACTAATTTTGTCAGAATATCATACGTGCTTTTCCCGGGATAGGGAATTTCTCCGGTGAGCATTTCATACAGTGTCGCGCCCAGACTGTAAATATCGGCGCGGACATCCACCGAATGTGCGTCCTGTGCCTGTTCCGGTGCGAGATAGGCCGGAGTACCCATCATTACGTGGGATTTTGTCAGCTGAACGTTTTCATCCGTATTTTTGGCGATCCCGAGGTCGGCCAGCTTGACTTCGCCGCGCCTCGTCAGCATCACGTTGTCCGGTTTGATGTCGCGGTGAACGATTTTCTGTTCGGCGACGGCTTTCAGCGCCTCCGCCACCGCTTCGGCGATGATCAGTGCGTGTATTTCGCTGAGATGCGGAATGTTGTGCAGTACATTGCGGACGGTTCCCCCGTCCACGTATTCCATAATGATATAGCAGAGGCTGCTGTCGGGTTCTTCGCCGACGTCCAGCACATTGACGATGTTCGGATGGCTGATCGAACACGCCATCTTCGCTTCCCGAATGAAGCGTTTGACAAATTCGCCGCCGCGTTTGTAAAGCGCGCTGGACAGAACTTTTGCCGCCCGGAAAACGCCAAGTGTTTCATGCCGCACCAGGTAGACGCTTCCCATCCCCCCCTGGCCGAGTTTCCTGACGATGGTGTAGCGGTCGATCCGGTCGCCCGGCTGCAAATCGTCCTCGCCGGAGGATTCCTCCAATTCCGGCGGTTTTTCCTGAAGCATGGTTACATCGGTCTGATGATGTGCGGCCGGAGCGTCGACCATCGTGACTTCGGTGGAATACTTTTTTTCATCGTCCAAGGCGGCGTCTTTCACGCCGGGAGCGTCGATCATCGTGACTTCGGTGGAATACTTTTTTTCATCGTCCAGGGCTGCGTCTTTCACACCGGGAGCATCGACCATCGTGACTTCGGTGGCATACTTTCTTTCCTCGTCCGGCGACGAAACGGCGGAGGCTGTCTCCCGACGCTCCGGCGCCGGGGACGCCGCATCCGAAGCGGGATTCCGCTTGTTTTTCCGTGTTTCGTTTTCGCTCATGACTTCTTTTCTTCCTTCAGCGTTCCCCAGGCAAATCCGGTGAGAGACACGTCCTCCCGCCAGAACTGCAGCAGAATCCGCTCTTTGCCTTTGCCCCACACTTCGAGTGACTTCCATTGAATCCGGTCGTATTCGACCGTTTTCAAGCGGGTCCAGCCCTGTTTCCGCAGAGACAGATCAAAATTCCTTTTTGCCGCCGTGTAGGCAAGCGGCAGGGTTCCGCATTGACGCCACGTTTTTCCGTCGGCACTTTCCTCGGCGGAAAGCTGCGATTCCGCCGGAAGCCGGATCTCCGCGGCGGCAGCGGCGCCCGCAAGACAAAACGCATATAAAAATGTAAAAAACAGTTTCACCTCATTTGCTCCATCTCTCGAACTGCGGGTTCCGGGTGTATTCCGCGCCGTCGCTGACGGAGAGCGCATCCGGCTTGTCACCGGGGACCCCCTCGCGGTCGATGAAGGCGGTGCGGTATTCCACATACCACAGCGGCCCCCCCTGCGCGAGTTCGCGGCCCGGTTTCTCCCGGACATCGTAATCCGCGCGCATCAGCACACTGTGGGTGTCCGGTTCCTGAATCTCGCGCGCCTTGAACGAAAGCTTGTCCCACAGCTCTTTGTCCGGCGTTCTGCCGATGTCGGCGAAAAGCTGAATCACCCCTTTCCGGCATCCCACCGCCCAGACCGGCAGAACCATCCTGAGTTTCGCTGCTCCGCGCACCACGGAATACCAGTCCGCCTTCGTCTTGTGCGAGGAAAACAATTCGGCTTTTGTCCCCTCGGCGAATTCGCCGTCCGGGAAAAACGCTTTCGACGTCTCTTTTTTCACCGTCTCATCGTCCCTGTCCCCGTATCGGCAGCCGGAGAGCCAGACCGCGAAACGGTCGGCGGCGGTCAGCCGGTTGCGCCCGAGCTCCAGATCGCCGAGCAGATAGATCCCGCTGAAAAAAGCGATATACAACGGAATCACGAGGATCGTTTCCATTAGAACCGATCCCCGTTCCGTCATCATTTTTTTCAACGTGGCCCTCATCACTGCTGTCCGCCTTTCATGCCATGCATATAGTCGGAATACTGGCTTCCGACCTGAGCATCCGATTCCGTGTTTTCCCGGAATCGCTTCTGAATTTCCGAAAAATCCTCATCCGGCAGGGGAGCCATGACATAGGACATCAGGGCGAACTGTCTGGTGACGGCGCGGGAGAATGTGATGACCATCATCACCGCGCCGCCTGCAAGCAGGACGCAGAGAAGCACATACTCCATCGTGACGGCGCCAGAACCGCTGAATATGAGACGGCGGAAAAATCCGTCTTTGCGTTTCCATGACCGTTTTGCTTTATTCTGCATGTGCATCGCGTTCTCCTGTGCCGTTCCCGTTGTCATCTGCCCAGATTGAGGAGTCCCTGAAGGAACTTCTGGCTTCTTTCATAATCCTCTTTATTGTTTTCCTTGAGCTTCTTGTCCTCTTTCAGGTGCCACGCCCAGATCTCTTTTCCGATCTTTCTGATCTGCTCCATCAGCCATTTGTTCTTGCGGACGCCTTCTCCGAACGCATCGACAACCGCGTTTTCCCATGCCGTGAGAAACTCCTGTTCGTTTGTCGCAAGACCGATCTGAAGTCCATCCCAGACCAGAGAATTCACTTTTTTGATCTTGTCGATCCATCCAAGCCATTTTGAACCGGCCTGCATCAGGGGATTTCCGCTTTTTTCCATGGCGGTTGTGGTGAGTTTTTCAAGGTCCTCCTTCGAGATGACATTCCCCGTTGCCTTGGTCTTTTTCGCTGTATCGTTTTTCTGAACCGATGAAGATGCAGCCTTGGATTTTTCGGCAGCCGCGAGGTCGGTGGAAAGGAAAACGCATCCACAAACCAAAAGGATTGCCATTGAAAATCTGATTGTCCCGTTGTTTTTCATAGCCATGCCTCCTTTCCTGGTTTATCTGCTTTTGATATTCATGATCTGCTGGGCAAACTTATCATTCAGAAGGAGCATGAGTAAACTTGGTTTCCCGTTTCCTTTCGGAACCGAAATCAGAACGGCAAGCTCCGGCCAGATGCTCGACGCATATGCGTAGATCGTCTGGTTCTTCCCCTTCAGATAGGCGGTAATGACGATGTTCTCCCTTGTTTCAGCGGGGAATGCGGTGAATTTCTCAATCATGCTTTTTGCATTTCCGCCGGAAAAGACTTTTTCCAAGTCGCCGGTGCTTCCTGACTGAAGCAGATCACCGAAACGGTCCGCCTCCTTGAGCGCGGCTGTGTTGCCGGGGTCCTTGAGCTCGGCCAGCAGCTTTGCATTCAGATAGGCATTGACTGTAACATCCGCGAACATGCCGTCAGAATCGTTTTTCAGATATCGGGCAAATTCCGCCATTGCTCTTTTCCCTGAAAATTTGCTGTCAAAAACTTTTTTCGTGGCTTGATATGTCCGGATGACCGCCAGATCAAAAGGCTCACTTGTCGGGCAAATGGACTGTGCGGGTTTTTCCTCATTGAATTTTTCTCCGCGGAAAACCGCTCCCGGAAGGAAAATAAAATTTTCAGGTGCATTGAAACGCCCGGAATTGTCCATCTGAAACAGGAGGATGGAGTCCTGCCAGACATTGTAAAATGCCGCAAATCCACTGTCTTCATTCTGACTGCCCGTAAAAACAACCGCCGTTGCAAAGAAATTCTTCAGCAGCGGAGCATTGCCGTTTTCCAGGACAGTCGGCCGGATCATTTTTTCCCATTTGGCTCCGGCACCTTTGCTCATCCAGTCCTTTACCGTCTGCACCGGCGTCTCCTTGGCAAAAATCCGCATGACGGAAATATTGCCTTCAAACGGATTTCCCACACTGTTCTGTGTATTTTCCGCGAATGCCGTCTGCATGCTTCCCGCACACCCCATGATAAGTGCGGCCGTTGTCAGCAATTTTGTTGTTTTCATGATTTGCCTTCCCTTTTTGAGTTAATGATGCAAGTGTTCTCTCGCACCTGAGAACTCTATATTTGAATAAGGACCGGTATAGTCCCTTCCGACGAACGATCTCGACGCGCCGAGTTTTTTCGCCAGATCTTCCAGCAGGCTGGATTTGGCGGTCGAATCCTTGTCGCGCAGCGGCAGAAACAGCGCGTCCCAGTCCGCCACGCACAGATTGTCCTTGTCCTCGATCTTTCCCGTGTTGCGGTATTCCCCCTCTTTCCAGTCGGAAAGACGATAGCCGGCCCGTGCTCCGGAAATGCACCACATCGTCTGAGTGCCGCCCCCGACGTTGAACGCCGAATAGATCCCGGACTGCTCCCCGCCGCCGAAAATGAAGGCGAACGGATTGTTCAACGGACGCGACACACCTGCGACAATCGCGCCGTCCGGTTTGAAGAAGTTGGACTTCAGCACCATCGGTGACGCCTTTTCCCCGGTGTAATACGCGTCACGCCCCTGTTCGCCGGTCACCGGCGGAGCCGCCTGGGCGGCGAAGCCCCCATCCTGACAGACGACCGCGTGCCACCAGCTCTGAGTGTAGGTGAACCATCTGGCGGTGAGGGCATTCCCGAGCTGCTGATAATTCCGCTGGAACCCTTCGGAATCCGCCAGGGTCAGCCAGGTATTCGCTCCGGCGCCGAACGTCTCTTCGGCCGAACCGGAAAAGTCCCCGAATCCGAGAAAGCGGCTTTCCTCGTTCGATTTGAGCGCCTCAAAATAACGGTTTGCATCCTGCAGCTCGTAAAGAGTCCATTGAATGTCGCGTTTCTCCCTGGTTTTTCTGTCGTTTTCCGTCAGGGAGACATTGGCGTTGACGGCAAATTCCACCGCACTCTCGATCCGTTTTTTCATGCCGGAAATCAGTTCCTTCTCCGCCTGATTCATGGAGGAGATGCACCTCCGCAGAGAACTCAGGAGCGACACCGGATTCTGTGCGGCGTTTACCCCGAGTCCGCCGAGTATTTCCGGGATTCCCGCGTTCTGCGATTCATTCAGGCGGATTAACTGATGCGTGATTCCTTCGCTTGCCCCGCCCGAGGCATCGACTCCGACCCGCCAGTTGACCGCCTCGATTTTGTGCCAGCAGCAGGCGCAGAGCTGCTGGGCGGCGGCAGTCACGGCGCAGTCATGCTGCCAGCGCTCCGTCACTTTGGTCAGCCAGGCTCCAACGATGTGATCCATCTGGCGGCGCGTCATCATGACGTAATTCCAGGCCATTGCCTTGTTGATGACGGCGACACGGCTGATCGTGTCCGCCTGAACCAGCGCCCCGGAATACGCGGCGGCGTCTGCCGCGTTTTGCAGTTCG
>CASEFP010000091.1 GCA_949287225.1 uncultured Lentisphaeria bacterium | reverse complement strand
TTTTCAGACGGGTTCCCGAAGCTGTCAAGTTTCAAACGGAATAAAAGGGAGCATCGCGACCGATTATGCCGGATTGGGACTTGACTGCACAGGGGTTCCGGATATTCCATTCCCATTTTTTACACAAAGTGCAGAAGAACCCAGATTTTCGTTAATCTGCTGCCTGTTCTGCCGGACAAAGACGGCGTATTCCGGGTATATCCCGGTTCCGTGATTGAACTGAAATAAAGTTTCATTCCGCAGAACGCCGAAAAAACCGCAGTCCGTTTCACAGAGTCCGGACTGCGGTTTCGTTATGCGGTGAAAAAATTACTTCAGAACAAAGATTTTCACCTCATACGGGGCAAAATCTGCCGTGAGAACTCCGCCGTCAATGTTGACAGCCGCACCGTCCGGACCGGCAGTACAGTTCCGGAATCCCTGCACCTCAAATTTTGCCTTGACGTTTTTCATTACGGAATTCACACAGAACAGATACGTTCTGCCGTTGTGTTCCTTGGTCAATGCGGAAATGGAAGGAAAGCCGAAAACATTTTTCTCCGAACCTTCGCAGATCTGCGGCATGAGCTGGCGTGAAGCATTCCGTTCCGACAGAACCGGCGCGTATGAACTGATTTCTCGGGAAACCGCCGTAAAGATATTCCAGTTTTCCGCCGATGCCGTAACGCCGCGGTTTTTTCCGGAAGAATTGTATGTGTACCAGATGATGCCGTGTCCGCCGTGAATCAGGGCGGCGAAACTCATGGCACGCAGTTCCAGCGGAGTCGGAAACCGCTGCCAGCCCCAACCGTGAAAATACTGAATGATCGGCCAGATGCTGCGCGGTGGAAGCTGCTGTTCGCGGATGTCCGTTCTGCACTGTTCCATATCGCGAATCACTTTTGCCACACAGGATTCCGCTTCTGCCTGACCGAGTTCCCGAACCGCGTAGATTTCCGGCATAAACGCCAGAGCCGTATCGGCAAACGCCCGGAATTTGGAACCGTATTTTTCATCCCATACTTCATCGGCATGAACCGTAATCAGCTGCGGCGCAATGGCTTTGACCATTTCTGTGCGTTCGCGCAGCTGCCAGGGCGCATTGTAGACATTGGTGTCGTCCGCGATGTACCATGCCAGCAGCGCTGGATTGTCCATATCCATCGCCAGCGATTTTGCGATCCGTGTCAAATCATTGTCATTGGAGGAACCTTCTCCGGCAATCCAGATTTTCATTCCGTGTTTTGCGGCGGAGTCCATGAATTTCCGGAAACGCGCATCCCGACGGGTTCGGTATGTCTGCACCAGATTGATTCCGGCTTTTTTCAAAGCTTCGAACGTATTGTCTATATTTTTTCCATGGAATGCGTGATCCGTGACACTGTAAATGCCGAGCGGAAAGAACGGTTTGCCATCCACCAGCGTCATGCCGTCGTCGCGCAGTGTGACCATATTCCGGTCAGCGGCTTTTCCGATTCGGAAAAACAGACTCCGGATTGTCCGGTTGCCGTTCCAGTCGGAGATTTTCACTTTCAATTCATGAATGCCGGTACTGAACGCTTTTTCCGGCCGCAAGGCAAACCCTTCCTCTGTACGGAATATCCGGGAACGTGCGTCTTTGCCGTCCAGCATGAATTCTGCGGAAGCCCAGTCGATTCCGCTGGCATCATCCACCTTGACCGTCAGCGGCAGACTGCCGTCCGTCACCGGGGATTTGCTGGTACGGGTGAGCCGCGGAGCATCGGCATCAAATGCCGTGAGCCAGCCGGAATCTTTACTGCCGCAAACCTCGACCTGTTCCAGAATCGCCGGACCTTTCTGCGATGCGGTCAGCTGCGCTTTATAACGAACCCATTTTGCCGAGGAATTCAGTTTCGGCAGAGCCGTTCCGCTGTGAGTAAACCAAGTATCGGCAGTGCCGTCCGGTCCAAAGAACGCGGAGAATTTTCCGGGAAAACCCTGTTCATCGGCAGCCGTTGCGATCTGAAAACGCACGGAAGCATCGGGTCCGGAAACTTTCCAGGAGATTGCCGGTTTCCGTGAAAACCAGCCGCCGGAAGATTGCACGGGCAGCGCACCGGAAACGAATTCACCCTGTTTTTCCCATTTGCCGGTGTTGTCCTGAACCGTGAATTGCACATCCGTCAGAGCAAGATAGCATCCGGGCGGAAAATCCGGACCGTCCCCGCCGATGGACAGGACAATGCTTCGGGTTCCTTTGGGACATACCCCGGCAACAGCGGTTCTGCCGTATGCCTTATCCGGCGCGGCAAAACGGAAGATGTTTTCTCCGAGTTTGATTCCATTGGCATCCATGAACATAATACGGTTGCGGTATCTTTCGCCATGTCCGCGGAACCCGACCGTCAGAAAGTCTGCCGATGATTCAAACGTAAGTGCATACTGCCCCGGATTTTCCACTGCAAAAACTTTGCTGGTGAGCATGAACGCGGTATCTTTTTTCATCTTGCTGTCCACCGTGGTGATGACCAGAGCCGGTTTTCCGAGGAATGTTTTCCGTTCCATGCGGAGACGATCCTGGTGATTGACGATTTCCCAATTGCCGCTGTCTTTGCTGAAATCATCCGACAACAATGTTTTCATTGCCGAAGAAGAGACAATTCTGCCGTTCTCAACCGTCACGCCGCGGGGCTGGCAGACGGATTGGGCAAGTATGCCGGAGCATAGGAGCAGCAGGAATCCACTAATGTATTCTTTCATCTTGTTTTCCTGGGTTCAGCAGCTGGATTTCATTTTACGCGGATAACCACGTTAGTGATGGCAAGGAATTTACCCGGAGTGATGTTGGGAGCATCTCCGCCGAAAATCAGCGACATGGATTTTGCATTGGCAGGAATTTTACCGGTTACGGTTTTCTTCCGGAATCCGGTTTTCAGGGTAAAATATCCGAAATGCTGTTTTTCCAGCATCTTGCCATCGGCATCATAAAACACCACCCGGTTGCTCCAGACCCGGTGAGGCGCGCCGAAATTGTCCGGCGGGAAATTCGCCGCGGCTTCGAATGAGAATTCATACGTCTGCTGACCGGACAGCGGCAGCGGTTTGGTGCTGAGATCAAAAGCGGTGTCGACATCTTTATTGCCGGCACAGGTCAGCACGACTGCCGTTTTGCCCTCTACCGTTTTCCAGTTGATGGCAAGACGGTTTTCGAAATTGATAAACTTCCAGTTTCCGTTGTCTTTGCTGAAATTGTCCGTAAACAGCGGCTGAGTTTCCTGCGCGCCGGCAATCATCGGAGTCAGCACGCCAAGACCGAGAGCCAGCAGAATTCCATTGATTTTTCTGTTCATTGTTTTTCCTCCTGTTTGGGTTTCATGAAATTATAATCGGGTTTTGAACTCAGTAAGACCAGAGTTTGGCACTGCCCCAGGCGAAGGTGTATTTCTGTTCCTCGCTGCGGGGAATGGTGCGCCGGATGGAGGCACTGTGACCGTCAGCATACAGCACATTGCCGTAGTTGTTGTGGCGGAAAGATGCCTTGGTGTTCATATCAGAACCGGCCCAGGGCTCCGATGCCGCAAGACCAAGCCAGGCTTGTCCGGCAGGACTTTCCCGTGTCTCGGCATCCCACATCAGACCATGACGCGCGGGGTGCTTTGCACTTCCCAGCCGGCGTCCGCCGAAGGATTCGCGGTTTGCCGCGTTGTTCCATGGGATGCTGGAATGCAGAACCCCCAATGCCGGGTGAAAGAGAAAATTACCGCGGTAAACTCTCTTGTTGTCATAGAGGAAAAACGAGGTTTTTTCCTGATTGGCGGCTGAGCAGAACATGACTTTCGGGGCGTTCTGGGAATTGGCGTTGACATATCTGTATCCAGTATACAGCCCGATCGCCCATCCGGCAAACTGATTGATGATGTTCCGGTATTCCCAGTTCGTGTAGAAATTGTCGCCGACAAAAGCCAGCGGGTGCCATTCCTTGTAATCGCCGGCGTACATGATAACTGCAGTTCCGCAGGATTTCTGATTGCTGACACAGTTGATTTTTTTCGCCATGTCGCGCGCCTTGTTCAAAGCCGGCAGCAGCATTCCCGCCAGAATGGCAATGATTGCTATCACCACGAGGAGTTCTATAAGGGTGAATTTTCCCCTGAGCCGGACGGTGTTCGGTGTGTCCTGTCTTTTCATTTTTTCAAGCCCTCTTGCTGATGCTCCGGCGTCCGGATCGTGTGACGGACGCCGGAAATGTTTCTTATACAAAATCCAGATTGATTTTTTCACCGGTTTTCGACGGATCGGACTGGCAGTGTTCCCAATAATAACTGTGCAGGAACGAAGCCAGATAAGTCCAGCGGCGGAGTGTCTGGAAATCTTTGGTTCTGCCGATGATTTCCGCAATCCGCTTTTCGGCTGCCGGAATTTTTTCAGGTGTCTTGTTCATGATCGCGAAATTCAGATACTCCTGCGCCAGACCTTCACCGCCCAGCATACCCGCCATGACATCGGCGGCGAACTGATCCACGGAGTTCAGCGGATGATCCGCAAAATACTGGAGTGCCAGATAATTGATTTCCGTATTGGCATGGAACGGCGAGCATTCCCCGAACATGGAAATGGAGTCCATTCCAGAAGTATAGGACAGACGGCACATCTCCCGAATGCGGTCAACCGCCAGCGTGTGGCGTCCGCCGTCCCATTGGGTACCGCGGTGGAAACGCTGGATATTGTGATATTTCCGGAAATGTTCCGGCAGAATCGGAGTTGTTTTCCAGATATCCTGTTTGATCCGGCGGTCGCCGCCCCATTGCAGGAATGTTCCTTCCGGCAGAGTCAGCAGACGCTGAACTGACGGATTGTCCTTGTCCGCATAGACCGGATTTTCGCGGAAATGCAGATAATTTTCACAGATGATCCAGGCATCTTTGGAAATGCTCCGGACGGCATTGGCGGCTTCGGGATAGATGCACGCCATATCGCTCAGGGAAATTTCCGGCAGGACCCGTTCACCACCCCGCATTGCTGCACGGCGTTCCCGGCAGCGTGGGCAAAGACATACCGGACAGCAGTCGCCGGTTTCCATCTGGATGCCGCCCAGTTCCGGAATCTTCATGAACAGCAGAGCCAGGGCATCCACAATGTATTCATTGACTTCCCGGCTGGACGAACATGCCATGGGTTGCGCCCGGTGTCCGTGCGGATAGCGGAACCGGATGTAGAGAGGGGAACCGTCCAGATCTTTGCCGATGCACTGCGGATTTTTCTGCAGGAACGTGTTCAGAGAGAGCTTGTTGTCTCCTTCGTACCAGAGTCCGCCGTACGTGTAAAGACCGGCAATCAGGTAGACCCGTACGCCTTTTTCCCGTGCGTAACCACACAATCTCCGGACGCTTTCCTCGCCGCCGTGACAATCCCGGAGCAGTCCGACCACCCCGATGGCGTCGATGCCGTGAGCTGCACACCAGTCAATCATGCGGGTGAAATCGCGCACGAATTCCTCTGCCGGTTTGGTGTAATTGTTGCTGACCCCGCAGTTCTGGCGTCCGACCGTGTTGAGACACCAGTTGGTGGAATGATCCCAGTTCCAGAAGAACCGGTGCTGCAGTTTTCCGTCAGCCTTTACCACCGGCTGTACTGTCTTTTCCTTCATGCAGAACCTCCTTTTCTTTCTATAAACCGGTTTAGAATTCCATTAAAAAAACTTATTTGAAACGGAAAGACTCCCTTTCAAAATATTGAAAATCCGAGTGAACTTCATCCTGAATCGCTTTATGTTCCACGATGGCGCGAACCGCCTTGACCGCATTGCCGGCAGTGCCGCTGTCGAACGAACTCAGCGGGACACGCATACAGGGACAAAGATCATCGTTGCCGAATCCCAGCACACCGACATCTTCGGGGACCCGCAGACCGGATTCGATCAGACCAGTCATGATGCCGCTGGCAATGATGTCGTTGCCGTAAAACACCGTGCGGAAAAAGTGTTTTTTACGGAATTCCGCCAGACGATGACCGAGGAGACGGCCGGCTTCACAGCGGTTCGGTTCCGGTCCCGGCTCCGCAATATATTCCCGCGACGGAATCAGCTCCGGAACAAACAGTTCTTCCTGACCGCTCCAGCGCGCAATCACCACGGGACCAAGTCCCTGATCGATGATTCTGCGCAGAACCGTCCGTTCAAATTGAGCAATGTCATTGCCCATCCGGATCAGTCCATGCTGAATGCCGCCGCCCACCGGACGCGGGAAACGGTAGTACGGAGCATATACAGTCATACTTTCCAGCAGCTTTTCGATTCTGCGCCAGTCTTCCAGATTCTCCTCCCAGAATTTTTTCTCCAGCGGTGTCATGGCGGCCACGGCGTTCTGCTGGCGGATCGGACAGGGTTCTTCCAGATAACCGAGCGTAACGACTTCTGTAACCCGCTGGCTGCGCAGCAGTTCCAGAGCCTTGTGCATTCTTCCGACATGATAGCTGATGACCAGGTATTCCCGGCTGTGCTCTTCCAGCAGGGCAATGGCATCATGCAGCGGCTGAAGTCTCCGTTCGAAACCGTGCGTATCGTTGAACAGGATGCCGACCGGCGGCTGCTTCTGTGAGGAACGGAGATTCACGGCTGCCGCATCGGGGATGTAGCCGCATTCACGGGCGTAGGCGCGAATCCGTTTCGCCTTTTCCGGTTTGATGCAGTAGCGTGGATCTGTATCCCGATGATTCAGACACAAAGACACCGTAGCCGGGGAAACTCCCAGTTTTGCCGCTATGTCCTTGAGCGTCATTCCTGCCTCCGATATATGTTTCTAAAACGATTCATAACTAAATTATAATACCGGATTCCATTTTTGTCAAGGGGAAAATTCGCAAATTTCGCCTCTTCTGCACTTTGTTCAAAAACTCGCCTCAAATGATAATTTTGATATTGTTTTCCGGCAGGTTGAAAATCTTGAGGCGCATATATTCAAGATCTCGGTATCCATATGCTTGGCGAAGCATAGTCCGCACTTT
>CASEFP010000090.1 GCA_949287225.1 uncultured Lentisphaeria bacterium | reverse complement strand
ATCTGAAAATTACTGACATTTTCTATGGCCAGCACAATAATTGCGCAGCTACGCGCGCTTTTTTTTATTTCGCCTGCGGCGACCAGCTTACGCAGCTGGACCGCGGCAGGACTGAGAGTCCTGCACGAATCAAAATTGCTTTGCAATTTTTTTTAAATTGCGCAGCTTCGCGCGCATTTTAGATGCTTCGCAATTTTCAATTGCGCGGCTTCGCGCGCTTTTTTTATTTCGCCTCCGGCGACCAGCTTACGCAGCTGGACCGCGGCAGGACTGAAAGTCCTGCACGAATCATAATTTGCGTTGCAAATTATTTTTTTAATTGCGCAGCTTCGCGCGCTTTTTTGTTTTTTTAATTGCGCAGCTTCGCGCGCTTTTTTATTGAATAATAAAGTTGGAAGATCACTTTATTCCATCCGGCAGACGGGCAGTGTCGCGGATCTTCAATTCAACCTCGCGCTTGGAATCATAGGCAAGATAGGTCGTGCTGGTCGGGAAGGCGAATTCGAGCCCCTCCTCGTTGAAGCGCTTGAGAATTGTGCGGTTGATCTCGTCGGTCCAGTCGAGTCCCTGCCAGAACCCCGTGGTGTTGTACCAGAGAATGACCTGAATGTTCAGCGAACAGGCGGCAAACTCGACAAAATGAATCCGAGGCGGAAATTTGGGATCGACGGATTCATGATGATCAAGAATCTCATGCAGGACGGCAACTGCACGCTCCAGTTTTTCCGGCGGCGTGTCGTAGACAAGCCCGAGCGTCAGAATCCGCTTGATCGTCGGCCGGCAGGAGATATCTTCGATCGTGACGTTGGCGGTCGTCTTGTTCGGGATCGTCACAAGAAAACCGTCCGGCGTCCGGATGCCGGTGCTGCGCAGCCCGACCCGCTCCACCGTGCCCTCCTTGCCGTCGACGCGGATGTAGTCGTTGACCTTGAACGGACGGTCGATGATGATCATCAGCGATCCGAAGAAATTCGCGATCGTATCCTGAGCCGCAAAGGCGATGCCGAGTCCGATGACTCCGGCACCGGCAAGAATCGCCGTGACGTTGATCCCGAACACGTTCTCGCAGAGAAAGAAGAATGTGAACATGACGACAAGAACCTGAATGACGCGCCCGATCACTTTCACGGCAAGTTCATCCATCGTGGTGTTTTTGCCGTTCAGCGAGAAGAATTTCAGGAAAACGGCGTCCAGCAGTTTGAGAAGGTTCAGAATCAGCGCCGCGACCGAGACGGTGACCAGCCCGAAGTAAAGTTTTTCAAAGAAAAGATACCCGCGTCCCGGCAGACACAGCAGCATCGGCAGAAAACTGAGAAAAAGGCCGCTGAACAGCAGGAACGCCGCGAGCGGACCGGCAAGCAGCGCGCAGAACGAGCCCGGATTCTTCACACGGAAAATTCTGCTTGTGAACTGCCACCACTTGTATTTGACGAACCAGCGGAAAAAGAGGGCGATCAGCACGCTCAGAAGCGAGCCGCAGAGAGCGATCATGAGCCTGCGCAGCTCGAATCCCCGCCAGTTCACGACTTTTTCCGTCTCCTCGGAAATCACTTTCCCAAGGGATTGGAAGATTGTCAGATAGGCTTTGGTCTCATCCGCCCGGATGGCCTTGTCGTTCAGGTCGATCCCAAGCGTATCCAGAAGCGTTTCCCCCTGAAGCTGTTCCATGGAATCGCCCTGATCTCCCTCCTGAGGGGCGGCGGGCGCTTCCGCATATCCGGTGAAAACAGCTCCAAACAGAATGAATGCCAGAACGGCAGCGGCGAATCTCTCAATCATGATCCCGTGTTCCTTCCTCACAATTTTCCGGTTTCTTTCCGATTGCATATTGCATTTTCGGGGATATATAATACATTGCTTTTTCCAAAAGGCAAATCGCGGGGAGGCTGTTCGAATTTATGGCAAAGAAGGATCTGTTCGATGAAATCATCGAGTGTCTCAAAATGCAGGCGCTCGTCTCTCCGGACACAAGCGTCAGTCCGGAGGTGTGCAGGGAGTTCTTTTCCGACGTGGAAAAACCGCGCCGTGCTCCTGTGCCGCCGCGCAGAATCCCTCCTGTTTCTTCCGGATCGGACCACGCTTCCGGTCCCGCTCCGTTTGTCCGGCCTTCCCCTGCTCCTGCGCAGCGTGTTGCCGCACCCGCGCCTTCCGTCCGGCGGCAGACCCCCGCACCGGAGGGAAAAACGCCGGACAAAATGAATTGGGACGAGCTCTATGACGCCGTCAGCGCCTGCCATGCGTGCAAATTGTGCGCGACACGGACAAACACCGTCTTCGGAGACGGGAATCCGAATGCCGATCTGATGTTCCTCGGCGAAGCGCCCGGTGCGGATGAAGACCTTCAGGGACTTCCCTTTGTCGGCCGCGCCGGAGAACTTCTGACACGCATGATCGGCGCAATGCAGTTCAACCGCGCGGAGGTGTTCATCGCCAACACCGTGAAATGCCGTCCGCCGAACAACCGCAATCCCGAGCCGGATGAAACCGAGGCGTGCCGTCCGTTCATCATGCGTCAGATCGAGCTGATCCGTCCGAAGGTCATTGTCATGCTCGGCGCGGTGCCGCTCCGCCTTCTCTTTCCCGAGGTCCGGGCGGGGATCACAAGGCTCCGCGGAAACTGGATGGATTACCATGGCATCAGAGTCATGCCGACCTTCCATCCCGCGTATCTTCTGCGCAATCCGGCGGCGAAGGCGGACGTCTGGAAGGATCTCCAGCAGGTGATGGCCGTATTCGGCAAAAAGCACATCCCGCGCCGCCGCGCCTGAAGAGAAGCGGAACAGGGGGACAGACGGCGGTCAGCTTCTGCACTCGTCCACGATGTCGCGGAACTCCTCGGGGGAAACATCGTCCAGGGATTTCCCGCGCGACGAAAGTTTTTCATTGATCTTGATCGCGGTTTCCGTCATGCGTTCATGCGTCTCCTCCGAGCCGCCGACCAGCAGGAAATTCTCCCCTTTCGTGATGCGCTTGTGCCCGTCCTTGTTGTCCAGCCCGATTCCGAGCATGCCTGATTTCTGTTCCGGTGTGTTGGGTCTCATGGGGGATACTCCTTTATACCAGTGCACCCGAGGTCAGGTAGACCTCCCGGGCGAACCCTTCAAATTTCAGAAGCCTGCCGCGGAAGGTGATGGTTTCGCCGTTCAGGGAACGGAGTTTCTGGAGCTCCTCCTTCGGGAAGCAGACAACCCCCTTCACCTTGATTTTCATGGAATAGGACCCCTGGCGGATCTCCATGAGTTCCAGCATCGCCTTCACACCGCCCTGGTTGCCGAATGCAAAATCCATTCCGAACTCGTATTCGCCTTTCAGAAGGCCGTTCCAGACAACCTCTTTGCCTTTGACCTTTTCAAACAGCTCCTTTTCCTTTGCCCCGACAAATGTCGAAGAGAACAGCGCCGGCAGGAGCGCCTCCTTTTTCAGCAGTTCGTTTCCGGAGAGCTCATCGGGACTCCGGGGCGGCGCGGCAGCGGGTGTTTCCGTCGGTTCCGGATTCTTTTTTTCCGACTGTTCCGGCTCCGTCCGCGCAGGCACCTCCGGTTTCTTTTCCGCCGGAACACGGATGTCGTTCGGGAGCGTGGTGGTTTCCGGCGCGGCAGCGGATGCCGCAGGCACGAGTTCTGCGTCGCATCCGAACACGCGGGCGAACATAAGCGCCGTGTTGATGCGGGCGCAGAGCCGTTCCGGGTTCTGTTCCACGCCGTCATAGGAAACCGTGATGGAATTATCGTCGATCTTGACGTTTTCAAAAAGGCGCAGACAGCGCAGAAGCGCCTCTTTGCGTTTCGGCGTCAGAAAACGTGTCAGCGTCTTTTCCTCGTAGGCGGATACGGCGCTGTTCTTCAGGTCGTCCGGCAGGAGATTCAGGATTTTTTCCAGACGCCGCCGTCCGCTGAACTGGCGGTTCAGCATGGTTTCCGCCTGGTCGCGCATTGCGAGAAAGCCGATGTCGATGCCTTTCGGGAACGTGATCCGGTAGATGGTCCTGTCCGGCTCCCGTTCGGTGGAGACGCTGATTTCAAATCCTTCGATGCGTCCGGCGATCGACGGGCTGTCATAGATCGTGGAGGGGCGGATGAACGAAAGCCCCAGATCGCCAGCGGCTTTCATCCACGCCTCGTTCCGGCTGGAGGCGCTGAATGCCTTGCCGATGTTGTCGAGAAGCCCGCCGGCAGAAGCCTTTTTCCCGGTCTGGATTTTTTTCGCCGATTTGGCGATTTTGGCAAAGACATTCAGAATGACAATGAAAAAAATCAGAATGAAAATCAGATGAGCCATGACACCCTCCTTTCCCTCGTCCCGGACGGAATCCGTCAGCGTTTGAACGAATTCTCGAATGCTAGCACGGTATTGCGCATCAGCATGGCGATGGTCATTGGTCCGACGCCGCCTGGCACGGGTGTTATCTTCGATGCCTTCGGAGCGACCTCGTCAAAGGCGACGTCTCCGACCAGGCGGTATCCCTTCGGCGCATCCGGCGCTTCGACGCGGTTGATCCCGACGTCGATCACGACAACACCTTTCTTCACCATGTCGCCGCGCAGAAATTCCGCCTTCCCGATCGCGGCGACGATGATGTCTGCCTTTTTCGTGAAATCGGCAAGATTTTTCGTGCGGGAGTGGCACATCGTCACGGTGGCGTCCACGCCCTTTGCCGAAAGCAGCGCCATCATCGGTTTGCCGACGATGTTGGAGCGGCCCAGCACAACCGCGTTTTTCCCGGCGGTCTCGATGCCGGAGCGCTGCAGAAGCTCCAGCACTCCGTGCGGCGTGCACGGCAGGAAGCCGGTCATGTCGCCGAGCAGCATTTTTCCGACATTCCGCGGATGGAAGCAGTCCACATCCTTGTCCGGAGAAATCGCGTTCACGACCTCCGTTTCATCAATCTGCGGCGGCGGGGGGGACTGCACGAGAATTCCGTGAATCGTCGGATTGTGATTCAGTTTGTCGATGACTTCCAGAAGTTCCGTCTGCGTCGTCTCTTTCGGGAGCACGATCTTTTCCGAACAGATGCCAAGTTCCGCGCATTTCCTGACCTTTGTGTTCACATAGACCTGCGACGCGGGATTGTCGCCGACAAGAATGACGGCAAGCCCCGGCACCGCCCCGTACTGTTTTCCGATGTCGGCGACCTTCAGGGCGGTTTCCCGGTTGACTGCGGCGGCAATCGCCTTCCCGTCGATCAGATTGGAGGACTCCGTATGTGTTTCTTTCATCATGTCATCTCCTCCCGCTCACTTTTTTTCAAGGGAATCGATTTTCGAGTCGAGCCGTTTCAGCTCGCCGTTGAGAATCGTCATTTCGCGTGTATTGTCCAGACCGGCCGCGAGTTCCTGATACAGCGCGGTGATCTGTGCGTGAATCCGTTTCAGTTTGGGATCTTTCCGGATGAGCTCCATGCGCGTCCGGTGCATCTTGAGGATCAATGCCCTGCGTTCCTTGAGCAGGGGCTCCGCCGCGGCGCGGTCGGCGAAGCGGTCCGCTTCGAGTCCTTTCCGGTTGAGTTCCGTCTGCGGAGCGGGGGCGGCGGAAAGCAGCAGCGGGAGCGCTGCGCAGAGCGAGCAGAACAGCAGTTTCTGATACATGGGCTGACACCTTTATCTTTAACAATCCTTCTTATTTTGACAGGGAAATATACGTTTTCAGACTCCAGATTGCAAGAGAAATGCGAATATTCCGCGCAACTATTCAAAAAAACATTTTAAGATTTGCATTTCCGGAGTATATTACCGCGTTGTTTCCCGATGAAACCCTAAAATACAAAGGAGTGTAATCATGAGTGTTCCTCTGAAAATCGATCTGAAGGACAAGGTGGCCGTCGTGACGGGCGGCGGCGGCATTCTCTGCAGTTCCATGGCCGCGGCGCTGGCCGAGTGCGGCGCGAAAGTCGCGATTCTTGATCTGCGGCTCGAAAATGCGCAGAAGGTCGCCGAATCGATCCGGAAAAACGGCGGCGAGGCAATGGGAATTGCCGCCAACGTGCTGGAAAAGGAGAGCCTCCTTGCCGCTCATCAGGCCGTGAAGGACGCCTACGGCCCCTGCGACCTCCTGATCAACGGCGCGGGCGGCAACCATCCGAAGGGAACCACCTCGAGCGAATTCGTGACGAAGGCGGACGCCGAAGGGCCGACCGACGGAAAAATCTCCTTCTTCGACCTTGACCCGGCGGGTGTCGGTTTCGTCTTCAATCTGAACTTCATCGGCACGCTGCTCCCGACACAGGTGTTCGCCCGCGACATGGCGCTCAAGGGCCACGGCGTCATCATCAACATCTCCTCGATGAACGCGTTCCGCCCGCTGACCAAGATTCCGGCATACAGCGGCGCCAAGGCGGCGGTCAGCAACTTCACGCAGTGGCTTGCCACGCACATGTCCAAAGTCGGCATCCGCGTCAATGCGATCGCGCCGGGATTCTTCCTGACCGACCAGAACCGCACGCTGCTCACCAACCCCGACGGTTCGCTCACCGCGCGCGGCAACACGATTCTTTCGCATACCCCGATGGGACGCTTCGGAACGCCTGAGGATCTGCTCGGGACGCTGCTCTGGCTCGCGGACGACCAGGCGGCCGGTTTCGTCAACGGCGCGGTCATCCCGGTCGACGGCGGTTTCGCCGCGTTCTCCGGAGTCTGATTCGATGTCCTTCATCGCCCTGATCGACTACGGAATGGGAAACCTGATGAGCGTTTCCAAGGCCCTGGAGGCCGCCGGCGGGAACATCCGGATTGTGGAGAAGCCCGCCGAAGCCGCGGGCGCGTCCGGCGTGGTGCTGCCCGGCGTCGGCAACTTCGGCGACGGCATGGAGCAGTTGAACCGGAGCGGCTTCGTGCCGTTTCTCAAGGATGCCGTGCGCGCGAATCTGCCGTTTCTGGGCATCTGCCTCGGCATGCAGATGCTGCTTGACTCCAGCGAGGAGGCGCCCGGTGTGCCGGGGCTTTCGATCTTTCCCGGAAAGGTTCTGCGCTTTCCCGAGCGCGGCTGGAAGATTCCGCAGATCGGCTGGAACTCCATTTCGTTCGATCCGGGCAATCCGTTTCTGAAGGGGCTCGGACAGGACTCCTTCTTCTATTTTGTACACTCGTATTATGCGCTTCCGGACGATCCCTCGGTGACTGCCGCAAGATGCACGTATATGATTGAATTCGCGGCCGCGCTGTCGAAAGGCAATGTCTTTGCCGCGCAGTTCCATCCTGAGAAAAGTCAGGACTGCGGACTGGCCATACTCAGGAATTTTGTAACAATCTGCGGAAAGGATGGTTCGGAACCATGCTGATCATACCGGCTGTTGACATGCGCAACGGGCGCTGCGTCCGTCTGTTTCAGGGCGACTACGCAAAAGAGACCGTTTACGGGGACAACCCCGCGGAACAGGCCGTCAAATGGCGCACCGAAGGAGCGGAAATCATTCACCTTGTCGATCTCGACGGCGCGAAAGAGGGCCATCCGGTCAATGTGGAAGCCGTCCGGAACATCTGCGCGAGTGTCGACATTCCCTGCGAAATCGGCGGCGGGATCCGGACGGAACAGGATGCCGAACTGCTGTTTGATGCGGGCGTTTCCCGCGTGATCCTCGGCACCGTCGCATGCGAGAACCCGGAAATCGCCCGGCACTTTGTCGAAACGTTCGGACCGGAAAAGGTCGTGGTCGGCATCGACGCCCGCAACGGCAAAGTCGCGGTGCGCGGCTGGCTCGAGACCAGCGGGATCGACGCGCAGGCGCTCGCCGTGAAAATGACGGAGTGCGGCGTCACGCGGATCATCTTCACGGACATCGCAACCGACGGCGCGTTCACCGGACCGAGCCTGAAGCCGACCGAAGCGCTTTGCCGCCTGGTTCCCTCCTGCCGGATCATCGCTTCCGGCGGAGTCTCCTGCGCGGAGGACGCCGCGAAACTTGCCGCGCTCAAACTGCCGAATCTGGAGGGCGTGATCGTCGGGAAGGCGCTCTACGACGCCAGAACCACCTACCGGGAACTTGTGGAAGCCGCCGCGCGCGGATGAGGAAAGGTATTACGATGTTCACGCCGGAAAATATCTCAACGCCTTTTACGGAAAACACCTATGACACGTCGGAAAATTTCCCGCGCAGTGCCTGGGAGTATCTGACGCTCGGCACGCGCGCCTCGTTCTATCTCCGCAACTTCTACGTGTTCTACGATTCGGGAAAATCCTGCCGCGCAAACAATTTCAGCGGCCAGACCCAGGCGGACAACGCCGTGAAGAACTTCCGGATCGTCGAAAGCTGCGGCGGGAAAATCCATCTGCGCGGACTGGACAACCTTTCGCGCTTCCCGGGACCCGCGATCATCATCGGCAACCATATGAGCCTGCTGGAAACCGCGCTGATGCACGCGTTCATCCGGCCGCGCCGCGAATTCTGCTTTGTCATCAAGCGTTCGCTGCTTGACGTGCCCTATTTCGGCGACATCATGCGCTATCTCGGGTGCATTCCCGTGGACCGCGTCAATCCGCGTGACGATTTCCGAACCGTCATGGAGGAGGGAAAAAAACGGGTCGCCGAAGGAAAAACCATCGTGATCTTTCCGCAGGCGACGCGCTCGGAGGTCTTTGATCCTGCGCAGTTCAACACAATCGGCGTCAAACTCGCCAGACATGCGGGCGTGCCCGTCATTCCGATGGCGCTCCGGACGGATTTTCTCGCGAACGGGCGTCTCATCAAGGATCTGGGGCCGATCCGGCGGCGCAATCCGGTCTATTTTGAGTTCGGCGAGCCGATCATGGAGATCTCCCCCTCCGGCAAGGCGGAGCACGCGCATGTGGTCGAATTCATCCGCGGCCGGGTGACCGCCTGGGGCGGCAAAGTCGCTGAACCGCATGCCGAACCGAATACGAAGGAAACAGACGCATGAAAAAAGTCATCGTGGAGCTGGGGGAGCGTTCCTACCCGATTTTTGTCGGAAACGGTCTGCTGGAAACGCTGGACGGCCTGATCGGAGAGCATCTCGCGGGCCGTTCCGTCTGCATCGTCACGGATTCCAATCTGAAGGAGCGTTTTCTTCCCTGCGTGGAAAAGTGTCTTTCCGGATGTGCGCGCAAGCTTCACAGCTGTGTGTTCCCGGCGGGAGAAGCCTCCAAACGCCTTTCCACGATCGAAATGATCTGCCGCGAGGCAGTGCGCGCGGGGCTTGACCGCAAATCCGTCTTCGTCGCGCTCGGCGGCGGTGTCTGCGGCGACATGACCGGCTTTGCCGCATCCGTCTACATGCGCGGCACGCGTTTTATTCAGATTCCGACGACGCTTCTGGCGATGGTGGACTCCTCTGTCGGCGGAAAGACCGGCGTCGATCTCCCGGAAGGAAAGAATCTTGTCGGCGCCTTTTTCCAGCCGGAGGCGGTCGTGATCGACACCGCTTTTCTGGAGACACTGCCGAAACGCGAACTCTCCTGCGGATATGCCGAACTCATCAAGAGTGCGGTGATTCTGGATGAAAGTCTGTTTAATTATCTGGAAGCAAATGTCTCCGCGCTGCTTCCCCGCCCGGCTCCGGACCCGGCAGGCGAAGCAGTCTCCCGCTGCTGCGCCCTGAAGGCGGGGGTGGTGGCTGCCGATGAAAAGGAGTCCTCGCAGCGTGCCATCCTGAACTACGGGCACACGTTCGGCCATGCGATTGAAGCCCTGACCGGATACACGGAAATCGAGCACGGCGAAGCGGTCGCGATCGGGATGTCCGTGGCTGCGCGTCTCGCGGTCCTGCTGGGGCTGATTTCCCGGGAGACGGCCCGGAGGCAGGATGCGCTTCTGCGTGCGTTCGCGCTGCCCGTCACCGTGCCGGAAGGGTGTTCCCCGGAAGCCGTTTTCCAGGCGATGGGTTCGGACAAGAAGAACTGCAACGGGAAATTGAAGCTGATTCTTCCGGAACGGATCGGAAAGGCGGGCATCTATACGGATGTTCCGCGTGAAAGGATTCTGGAGGCGATCCGGGAACGGAGCGCGCGATGACCGAACGGGAAGCCTATATCATTTTGAACATGCTGAGCGGGATCGGGCCCGCGCGGGTGGCGACGCTTCTGGCGCTCTGCGGAACGCCGCGGGAGATTTTCTCCTGTCCGGAACACGCGCTTGCGGCGATTCAGGGAATCGGGCCCGTGCTTGCGGAAAAGGTCGCCCACTGGGAGCGTTACGTCGATCTGAAACGGGAACTCGAACTTGCCGAACGCGGCGGTGTCCGGATCATCACGCGGGGCGAGGAGGCGTATCCCGAGCTTCTCTCCACGATTCATGACGCGCCGCTGTGTCTCTATGTGCGCGGCGAGATTCCCGAATCCATCTCCCGATGCTCCCTTGCAGTGGTCGGCACGCGCAACATGACGCAGTACGGGCAGCGGATGGCGCAGCATCTTTCCGAGGCGGCCGCATTCGCCGGATTCACGATCGTCTCCGGCCTTGCCTACGGCGTGGACGCGGTCGCCCACCGCGCCGCGCTCAATGCCGGCGGACTCTCCGTAAGCGTGCTCGGCGGGGGGCTTGCGCGGATCCAGCCGCAGGAACATGTGCCGCTGGCGCGGGAAATTGCGCAGCACGGCGCGGTCATCAGCGAATATCCGATGGAGTTCTCCCCGACGCGTCACTCGTTCCCGATGCGCAACCGGATCATTTCGGGCATCTCCCGGGCGACGCTCGTTGTCGAGGCCGGGCTGAACAGCGGATCTCTGATCACCGCCTCCTTCGCCTGCGAACAGGGCCGCACGCTCTTCGCCGTTCCGGGGCAGGCGGACAATCCGCAGGCGGCGGGATGCAACAAGCTGATCCGCCAGAACGCGATTCTCGTGGAGAACTTCGACCACATTCTGGAGGAGTTCGATTTCCTGCCCGGATTTTCGCGCGAAACGAACACACTGCGCGAGGAGAGCGCTTCCGAACAGTTCTTCGAGGAACAGGCGGACGCCTCGCTTTCGACGGAAGGAGCAAAGATCACGGAATTTCTGGCGAAGGGCGACGCTTCGGTTGACGACATTTCGGCTGCGACGGGGATTCCCGCTTCCGAGGTCATGGCGACGCTGATCGGACTGGAGCTTCTGCGCAAGGTCCGCAAGTCCGGCTCCGTGTATCACCGCATACGCTGAACGGCGGCAGCGGGAATCCTCTGTCAATAACCCTTGGTTCCGCGGATGCAGCGGTTGAATTCCTTTGTATAATAGTGCGCGATCGCGGGGCAGCGCAGGACAACGATGTTTTCATCGTTGGATTCCTCGGCGTTCCGTGAATAGTTGTAGCTTCCCGTGATGACCGTCGCATTGTCGATGATGATGACTTTGTGGTGCATCTTTCCCGTCCGGTTCGGGGAGGGATACACCTTTGCTCCGGCCTTCGCGAGATACTGTTTTCTGCTGTATTTGCTTCCCGCCTGTCCGTTGTCGAAGAGACAGCGCACCGCGACCCCTTTGCGGACGAGCTCCGCCAGCCTGATTGCCAGATCGTTGTCCGTGAAGGAAAATGCCATCACATCGACGCTTTGCTTTGCTCCGGAGAGTTCCTCAAGAATGATTCTGCGCACGCCGTCCGAGGGTGAAAACGCATAGCGCACCGGGATGGAACCCGCCTTGACGGAAGCATTTTCCGAACGCAGTTCCGCCTTTTTTCCGAAATGTCCCTCCCAGTATTCGTCGAATTTGGCGATATATCCGGCGGCCAGCTCCGGGGATTCCAGAACCAGGGCGTTGTTGTCATTCTTTCCCGCGCAGTTTTCGGTGAAGTTGAACGAGCCGGTCCAGACGCGCGCTGCGTCCGCGACGACGAATTTGTTGTGCATGATGCTTTTCCGGTTGTCCGGAACGACCTCGATGCCGGATTCCAGCAGGCGGCGCACGGCGTTCAGCGCATAGTTGTCGCTGTCCGTCACGACCTTGACGGTTACGCCCCGGTTCTTCGCATTGATCAGCGCGTCCGCGACGTTTTCGAGATCCAGATCGTAGATGCAGACATACAACGTGGAGACCGCCGTCCCGATGAACTCGGCAAGCGCGCCGGCGATCCGCGGCGACGGTGCAAAATAAAGAAGGACACTTCTGCCGGAGGAATCCTCGATCCGGACCGCGTCTTCGTAAAGCGAAACGGGAAGCCCCGTAGCGCGCACCGCATGGTTCCGCTGCCGCAGAAGATACGTATGGACCATCTCCAGCGCGGGCGGCACGGACTCCTCCGGCACGAAGGTGAAACCGAGCGCCCCCAGAAATGCAAGCAGCAGAAGCGGCAGCGCGAATTTGAGCCGGAGCAGACGGAAAAACGAGCGTTTTGCTTCGCCCTTTGCCTCTTTGATGAGTTGATTTTTCAATTTTCGCGCCATTTTCCACCTGAAACACGATTGCATTATCGACAATGGAACTGTATAATTCCCCCAAGCGTAAATCAAGCCGGAACAGGAGGGATTTTATGGAATTTTTGAAACAGGCGTCTGAAGCGGCGGCGCTGATCCGCGCAAAAGGCGCAAAGGGAATGGCGTTCACCGGTGCGGGTATCTCCGTGGAAAGCGGCATTCCGCCGTTCCGCGGCCCCGGCGGACTCTGGCACAAATACGATCCGGATTTTATCGAGCTCAACTATTTTTATGCCCATCCGGAACGCTCCTGGGCGCAGATCCGCGAGGTTTTCTACGACAACTGGGGTTCTGCGCTCCCGAACGGGGCGCACAGGGCAGTTGCCGCGCTGGAACAGGAGGGATTTCTTCATACCGTGGTCACGCAGAACATCGACTGCCTTCACCAGCGCGCGGGCTCGAAACATGTGCTGGAATTTCACGGCACGCTTGACAAGCTCGTCTGCACGGAATGTGACGCACGTTTCGACACAACCCGTGAACTGATTGCGCCGGAACGCCCCTCCTGTCCGAAGTGCGGCGGACTGCTCAAGCCCGATTTCGTCTTTTTCAGCGAGGGCATTCCCGAGGACGCGTTCCACGGCTCCTTCGCCGCGGCAGCCGACTGCGATTACGTGATCGTCATCGGGACGACCGGCGAAGTCATGCCCGCCTGCGAAGTCCCGCGCGAAGCAAAACGCCATGGCGCGAAAATCATTGAAATCAATCTTCAGGAATCCGCCTACACGAACTCCATCACGGATCTCTTTCTGCATGGACGCGCGGTCGAAGTCATGGAAACGCTTCTGCGCGAGGTTCATGCATGCGCTTGAATACCGGTCTGCCCGTTGAAGCGGTGCTGGGCGATCTGGAGCAGGCGCTGGAAAAGAACCGTTACGCGGTTCTCTGCGCCGCGCCCGGTGCAGGTAAAAGCACCGTGGTGCCGCCGTCGCTTCTGGATGCTTCGAGTCTGCACGGCGGAAAAATCCTGATGCTGGAGCCGCGCCGGATCGCCGCAAGAAGCGTTGCCGCGAGAATTGCGTATCTGCTCGGGGAAACGGTCGGGAAACGAATCGGATACCGCACCCGCTTCGAGAGCGTCACCGGACCGGAGACGCGGATCGAGGTCATCACGGAGGGAATCCTGACACGCATGATCCAGAACGATCCCGCTCTGGAGGGGGTTTCCCTGCTGATTTTCGATGAATTCCACGAACGGAGCATCCACGCCGATCTCGGGCTCGCGCTGGCGCTTGATGCCTGTTCCGCACTGCGCGACGATCTGCGGATTCTCGTGATGTCCGCGACGATGGATGCCGCGCGTGTTTCCGCTCTGCTTGACGATGCGCCGGTCATTGTCTCGGAAGGACGCCTTTACGACGTAAGCGTCTTTTACCGTGCGCCGGAGCGCGGGGTACGGCTTGAAAACGAGGTCTGCCGCGCCGTGATCCATGCGCTGAATCATGAATCAGGCGATATTCTGGTTTTTCTGCCCGGCGAGTATGAGATCCGTGCCGCGATCCGCGCCGTCGAGTCCGCAATTCCCGATGCGGAGGCGCATCATCTTCTGCTGCTGCCGCTCTACGGGAATCTTCCGCCGCGTGAGCAGGACTGGGCATTGGAGGAGGTTTCCCCTCCTTTCCGCAAGGTGATCTTTTCCACGCCGGTAGCCGAGACCAGCATCACAGTGAACGGGGTGCGCGTCATCATCGACTCTGGACTCGTACGCATGCCGCGCTTCTCGCCGAAAACGGCGATGAACAAACTGGAGACCGTGCGCATTTCCCTCGCGTCCGCCGAACAGCGGCGCGGACGCGTCGGACGGACCGCGCCGGGCGTCTGCTTCCGGCTCTGGAACGAGCTCGAGGAACGGGCCTTCGCTCCGTTCAGCACGCCGGAGATTCTGGAGGCCGATCTGGCGTCTCTGACGCTGGAACTGGTGAAGTGGGGGGTCTCTCCGGACCGTGCGGACACGCTGAAATGGCTCGATCCGCCGCCGCGCGCCAAGCTCGAACAGGCGTTCCGCCTCCTCTGCGAACTGGGCGCGCTCGAACCGGATTCCCCACGCCTCACACCGCACGGGGAGAAGATCGCGGCGTTTCCGCTGCATCCGCGTCTGGCGCACATGATCCTGACGGCGCGCAGAGAGCATCTCGGAGAAATTGCCTGCGCCCTGGCCGCGCTCCTGTCCGAGCGGGATTTCCTGCGCAGTTCACCGCATGCGGACATCCGGGAACGGGTTGTTTTTCTTGGAAAAAATGCCCCGCACCTTCCGCCGAACGCCGATCATGCCGCGTTCCAGCGCGTCAAAAACGTTTTCCGCCAGCTGGCGGGCGAATCCTTTCCTCCCGCCGATACGGCGCACTGCGGAGCGCTTCTCGCTCTGGCTTATCCCGACCGGATCGGCCGTGCACGGATTCCGAATTCCGGTGAATACATCCTTTCCAACGGAACGGCGGCGAAACTGAATCCCGCCGATAACATGGTGAGTGCGGAATTCCTCTGTGCCGCCCAGGTGGAGGGGATGGGGAAACTGCCGACGGTTGTGCTCGGCGCACCGCTGACCCTTTCCGAAATCGAAGAGGGCGGGAAAAATCTTGTGAAGGAGGCGGTGGAACTGGAGTGGAACACGGATACGAAATCCCTGAATGCCGCGCGCACCAGGCGCCTTGGTTCGATCGTGCTCTCGAAGAAATCCATTCCGGCGTCGTCGGAACTCATTGCACAGCCGTGCCGCGCCGCCGCGCTTGCCGCCGCGCTGCGGAAGGAGCCGTTCGACTCGCTGCCATGGTCGGAGAACGAGCGTTCGCTCCTGACGCGGATCGCGTTTCTCCGCCGCGCGCTCGGAGACGAGTGGCCCGATCTCTCGGAAGAGACGCTGAAGGCGACGCTTGAACAATGGCTTGTCCCGTTCCTGAATGAAAAGAACACCTCGCTGGAATCGCTGCGGGGCGATACGCTGCGCAGCGCCGTGGAAAATCTGGTGGATTACCGGAAGCGCCGGATGCTGGATGCGCTCGCGCCGGAACGGATCGAGGTTCCCAGCGGCTCGAGAATCCGCGTCAACTACGAAACGGAACCGCCGCGCCTTTCCGTCCGGCTTCAGGAAATTTTCGGGATGACGGAAAGTCCGCGCGTGGCGGACGGGCGCGTCGCCGTCGTCATGGACATTCTTTCTCCCGCGATGCGGACGGTACAGGTGACAGGCGATCTCGCCGGCTTCTGGCGGGAGTCCTATCACCTTGTCCGCAAGGAGATGCGCGGCCGCTACCCGAAACACGACTGGCCGGAGGATCCCCTTCAGGCGCAGCCGCATCGGGGGCGCACGAAAAGAAGTCTCGGGCGCGGATAAGACCGGCCAAACCTGCTTTTTCGGGGGAAAAACGGCTCCGGCTTCACCTGATTCTGTTGTGAGAACCCTGTCCGCACCCGTCCGGGCATTGCCGTCTTACTAGTGAAGATCTTTCTTCACCAGGCTGGTCAGATAATCCGGAAGAGATTGATTTGCCTGAAACGCTTTCTCTGAAAGCGCCTTGTATTCCGCGACAGTCAGGCGGATTCCCTGCTGGAAAATCTTTTTATCCCATGCGGACTGCGCTTTTGCAAGCTGGGCATCGGTCATGCCGAAGGCACGGAGAATGCCGCTGGCCATCATGATGTTGCCGAGCGGATTCATATGAACACCGTCCACGGTCAGAAGATTCCCTTTGATTTTCGGATGTTCCGCCCTGACCGCGGCAATTTCTTTCTGCATGTCGGCATTCAGATCGACAAGCACGCAGGATTTTTCCTTCGCAAGTGCACGCAGGAAATCATTGTAGGCTGCGAGTTTCTTATTGTTCGCATGCTGCGGATTCTCCGTAATCATCGTGGCGGTGAGAATGTAAACCTTGATGCCGGCTTTCTGTGCCTTGTCCACGATCTGCGTGATGTTCTTTTTATAATCTTCCAGCGGGACACCGCGTTTGCCGTGCCAGACATCGTTCACGCCGCAGCTCAGCGTCATGATCTGCGGTTTTTTCTGGATGACGTCACGGTCAAGGCGTCCCAGCATCTGATTGGACTTGTGTCCGCTGATCCCCGCCGGAATCTTGACGGCCTTGATCCCGTTGGCCTCCAGTGCGGACATGACAAGATTGAGATACCCCGCGCTGTAATTGCCCTGCTGGGTGATCGAATCTCCGAGAAAAGCGATCCGGTCGCCGTTTTTGACTGTGATCTGAGCCGACAGCATGGACGCCGTCAGAAACAGCGCGCCGCCGAGGATAAGACGCATGGTTTTCGTTTTGAACATGTTTTTTCCTCCTCTGTGTTGTTTTATTAGTTTCTGCGATCCAGCGCACGGTATCCGATCGCTTCAAAAATATGTTCGCGCTTCAGTTCCCCGCTTCCTGCAAGATCGGCGATTGTGCGCGACACCCGCAGAATACGGTCGTAGGCGCGGGCGCTCAAACCGAATTCGTGAATTGCGTGACGCAGAATCGTTTCCGTCGTCACATCCAGTTTGCAGTATTTGAGAATATGCGCGGATTCCATCTGCGCATTGCAGGTCAGACGCGGCGAGGCGTCGAAGCGCGCGGTCTGGATTTTTCTTGCCGCAATGACCCGTTCGCGGATCGTCCGGCTGCTTTCGGAACAGTTTTTGCCGAGAAGCTCCTCATCGGTCAGCGCGGCGAGCTCCACATGAAGATCAATCCGGTCGAGAAGCGGCCCCGAAATCCGGGCCCGGTAGTTCTGAATCTGCATCTGGCGGCAGCGGCAGACGTGAAGGCGGTCGCCCAGGTGCCCGCAGGGACACGGATTCATCGCGGCGATCAGCATGAAACGCGAGGGAAACGTGCAGGTTCCGGAGGCACGCGAAATCGTCACAACTCCGCTTTCAATCGGCTGACGCAGCACCTCCAGCACACTGCGTTTGAACTCCGGCAGTTCATCCAGGAAGAGAACGCCGTTGTGCGCGAGACTGATTTCGCCGGGCCCCGGATTCGTTCCGCCGCCGATCAGTCCGGCGTCGCTGACCGTATGGTGCGGCGAACGGAACGGCCGCGTCTTCATCAGCGGCGAATCCGGCGGCAGAAGGCCGAGAATACTGTGAATGCGGCTGGTTTCCAGCGTTTCATTCTCCGTCATCGGCGGCAGAATGCCGGGCAGGCGCTTCGCCAGCATCGACTTGCCGCTTCCGGGAGGTCCGACAAACAGCACATGATGACCGCCCGCCGCCGCAATTTCGAGCGCGCGTTTCGCGGCGGTCTGCCCCTTGACGTCGGAAAAATCGGGAATATTCGCCCAGTCCGGCTCGGCAAAGAGCTGTTCCGCGGCGGACGGGTCCAGCGGAAGCGCCTCCCCTTTCAGCGCGGCGACCGCTTCCGGGAGAGATCCTGCCGCATAAACTTTGAGGCGCGAAGCCGCAACCGCTGCTTCGGAAATATTCTTTGCAGGCACAATCAGTTTTGTGATCCGCTTGAAACTGCGGGCGGTCAACGCCACCGGCAGAACGCCGCGGACCGGCCGCACCATGCCGTCGAGCGCGAGTTCGCCTACCACCATTGCCTCGGAGAGAAGCGCGGGGTCCAGCTGTCCCGTTGCCGCGATCAGTCCGAGCGCGATCGGCAGATCAAATCCGGCGCCTTCCTTTTTGATGTCCGCGGGCGCAAGGTTGACCAGCGTCGCGCCGGACGGATGGTTGTAACCGCAGGCATAGAGGGCGGAACGGATGCGCTCCCGGCTTTCCCTTACCGCCGCGTCGGGCAGCCCGACAATCGAGACGAAATCCTGTTCGCCGCGCCCCGAGGCGTTGACCTCCACCTCCAGCGGCAGCGCTTCGATTCCCGTCAGCGCCGCTGAATAGGTTTTGGTCAGCATGGGAGACTCCTTGTCTTATGCGCGTTTGCCCAGCAGGAAATACATGGCTGCGGCCGCACCCGCATAATATCCGATGTCGCGCCGCAGTTCGCTGGAAACGATTTCGCACTGCGCCAGCGTTTCGGGCCATGCGAAACGCGGCAGATATTTTTTGATCGGATCGGTATAGAGTTCGCCGATTGCCCAGCCGAAGGTTCCGAGGATGATGCGCTTCGGATTGAAGGTGTTCATCAGCATTCCGAAGGCCTGCGCGTTGCGCATCGCGATCTCCTCCCAGATTTCCAGTGCGAGCGAATCTTTGGCGCGCACCGCTTTTTCCAGCGCGATCATGTCGATGTTTTCGACCTTTCCGCCGGCGAACTGGACGATCGGGTGATCGGGTTTGTCCTTCAGGAGACTTTGAATGTAAAGCGCGACCGAGCGGCCGCCGCAGTAGGCTTCGTAGCAGCCGTAGTGACCGCAGCCGCAGCGGCGGCCGTTGTGCACTTCAATGACGACATGCCCGACCTCGCCGCCGTAGAATCCGGTTCCGCGGACCAATGTATCGCTTGTCACGATGCCGCCGCCGATTCCGGTGCTCATCGTAAGGTAGATGAAGTCGTGACATCCCCTGCCGGCGCCGAAAAACCATTCGGCGAGCGCTGCGCAGTTCGCGTCGTTCTCAAAACATCCTTTGATCTGAAGCGCGTTTTCCAGATAGGACTGGATCGGCACATTGCGCCAGTGGATGTTGTTGGTCGGCGCGGTCAGAATGCCGTTGGCAATATCCGCCGGACCGGGCGCGGAGATGCCGAATCCCTTGACGTCGCTCATCTTCAATCCGGCGTCCGCCACAAGTTTCCGCCCTTTTTCGACCAGTTGCGGAAGAATGTCCTCCGGATAGGTGTCCTTGTTTTCGATTCTGTCTTTGCCGAGGATTTTCCCGTCCGCGGAGGCAAGGCCGATTCCGAGCTTGGTTCCGCCGACATCATATCCCAAAATGATTTCCGTTTCCGCCATAATTGTTTCCCACTCCGAACGTTGAAAAATTACAAAACGATAAAATATAGGTTGAAAAACAGTTTATTCAAGAAAAAATCTGAACTTATCGCGGAATATTCCGTATGGGAATACCCCATGTACGGAACACGAAGCGATTGTTCATTCAGCAGTTTTATGAAAAATGCACTCGCCGGCGATTCAGACTTATCGCTCCGGCGGGAAACAGGCTGTCTGCCTGGAGTCCGTTTCCTGTGTCTTTTCACGGTGGAAACTGATCGCGGAACACCCGGTCCGCCATGTTCTGCAAGCCGTCCGTTCCGGAAGATGGGAAGAAAACCTTACCATCCCGGAGGCGGATGCCGTGGAAAATCCGCCTCCGGTTCTGTCTCCGTGCGGAGAAGGCGCACTTCGCGGGTCGGAAATGTCTGTTTACCGGTTTTCGAGAAATTCCCAGTCGACCGCGGCGGATGCTGTTTTTCCCGCCTCGTCCGTGAATACGGCTTTCCCGAGCTCAAACGAGACCTCCGCAACCTTTCCGAAACCGTCCGGAATCAGCGCAATTCCCTGAATGTGATGGATTGCCGCTGTTGAGTTCTTATGGAAGGTGCCGCAGGTCTTCCATCCCTTTTCCGTCAACGTGTTTTCCCCGATGGAGGGTTTGCAGCCGTCGGCGAAGAAGGAGCAGGTTTCCTCGATGCCGATGCAGCGCGTATTGCCGTTCCACGGAACGGCGTAACGTCCGCTGTTCGAGGTCCAGACGGTCGTGGAGGGCAGCTCATCGGCATTCTTCAGCGAGAAGAAAAGGTAGCCGCGCGCGGGATAGACGGCGGTTGCCCAGGCAGGTTTCCCGTTCGGTTTCCGGAGCATGGCGAAGAGATCGACGTAACCGACGGGCGACGGCAGGACGGAGTAGTCGTGCACAGGATCCGCCTTGAACTGCGTCGGCAGCGCCGTCAGACTGGTGAATTCCTCTCCCGAAGCCAGATACTGGTATTCCAGATTGACCGGGCTTGCAAACACCCCGGGACAGGTCATGCCGAAATCGAATTTCCCGACGGAAAAGAACATTTTCTCATTTTCCTCGGGCATTTCCAGGATGGTATGGTGCCCGTAAGGCATTTTTCCCTCGAAACCGCTGATGGTATGGGTCAAGTAGACGGCATCGGTTCCGTCGTGCATTTCAATGCGCTTGACCACGTGCGCGCCGGAGACGGCGCAGTCCATTTCAAATTCAAATACGGTCTTTGCACCGTCGGCTTCCGCCTTCAAGGGTGACCAGCGGTATGCCGCTGTCTCGCCGTGCGGCGGATAGTTTTTACCGTCGACCGGATCGCCGTTTCCGCCGAACGGAAGGCAGAAGAAGTCGCCGCGCAGATTCTGGAGCAGCGGAACCGAAGAAAGATCCGGACGCTGATCCTGCCAGGGACTGATGAAATAGGGACGGATCGGCTTTCCCGTATTTTTGCGGAATGTGACCGGCGCGTGCTGACCGCCGTCTTCCGTGAGAAACAGTTCGATGTCGCGGCTCGCCAGATACCAGCCCGGTGTCCGGTGATTGACGTCCTTCCGGATCAGTTTGTCATCCATGGTATAGTCTCCTGTGGTTGTTACGGATCGCACCGTTTCGGAGACTATACTTTCCTTTTCATGGAAAATCAAGCCTTTTTTCCGGCAAGAATCTCCTTTATGGCGTCAATCACGTCATCCTGGTCGCGTTCAGTCATATCCGGGAACAGCGGAAGCGAGCAGATCCGCTCGGAATTCCATTCGGTGTTCGGGAACATCCCCTCGCGGCAGCCGAGCGCCTCGCGGTAGTATTTCTGGAGGTGCGTGCAGCGGAAGTGAAGGCCCGTCCCGATGTTGCGCTTCTTAAGTTCCGCCATGAATTCATCGCGTGTCACGCCTGCCTTGTCGGTCACGCGGACGACAAAAAGATGCCAGGAGTGCCTGATTTTATAATCCGGATCGCGCAGCGGAAGGATCTCTTCGATTTCGTTGAATTTTTCGCGATAGCGGAGTGCAAGCGCTTCGCGTTTCGCGTTGAGTTCATCGACTCTTGCAAGCTGGCGCAAGCCAAGCACCGCCTGCATGTCGGGCATGTTGAACTTGAATCCGGGTTCCACGACCTGCGCCTGCGGAGCGCGCCCGTGGGTCTGGCGGTCGTAGGCGTCCACACCGAGACCATGGAATTTCAGACTGCGGACACGTGCGGCAAGTTCCGGATCGAACGTCGTGAACATTCCCCCCTCTCCGGTCGTGATGTTCTTGATCGGGTGGAAGGAGAACATGCAGGTGCCTTTCGAGCCGATGCGCTCGGAGTTCCATTCACTTCCGAGCGCGTGGGCGGCATCCTCCACCAGCGGGATGCCGTGCTTCTCCGCGACAGCGCGAAGGGGTCCCATGTCAAGCGCCGCGCCTGCGAAGTGAACGGGAACGATCAGTTTCGTCCGCGGCGTGATCTTCTCCTCGACCGCTTCGGGCGAAACCATCAGCGTATCGCGGTCCACGTCGACGAAAACCACCCTGGCGCCGTAAAGAAGAACCGTGTTCGGCAGCGACACCCAGGTCATGGAAGGAGAAATGACCTCGTCGCCGGGGCCGATTCCGAGCGCGCGCAGAAGAACCTGCATCACGGAGGTCTCCGAGGTCATGGCGACCGCCTCGCCGCAGGAGGTGTAGCGCCTGAACGCCTCTTCAAACTGTGCCGCCCGGGGGCCGGTGGTGATCCAGCCGGAGCGCAGGACGTCCGCAACCGCGGCAATGTCCTCTTCCGTGATGGATGGCTTGGAAAACGGGAGAAAATCCTTTCTCATCATCATATCTCCTTCTGAAATCGTCCGTTCCTGGCGGACGATGTTCCGTCAATGCTGAATGAAAAAAAGCAGTATCCCTTTTGCCGGATACTGCTTTCGGAAGTTCGGAAAACGGGCTTCAGCCGCGGCGGCGCTGTGTCCGGCGCTTCTTTTCGCTGGGTTTCTCGAAGTGTCTTCTGTTGCGAAGTTCCTTGAGGGTGCCTTCCTTGTCGAGCTTCTTCTTGAGACGGCGGAGCGCTCTGTCGATCGGTTCGCCTTTCTTCATGCGGATTTCAGTTGCTTCCATTGTGTTCACCCCCTTTCGCGATTGGGTATCTGTTCTCTGATTCTCTTATTCGTTTGCAAAGCCGGCCTCGTCGACCAGCAGATCACGCAGTTTGCTCAGTGCCTGATTCTGGATCTGGCGGACGCGTTCCCTTGTCCTTCCGATCTCCTGGCTGACCTCCTCCAGCGTTCTGGAGCGGGTGCCGTCAAGGCCGAAGCGCATTTTCAGGATCATGCGCTCGCGTTCGTCGAGTTCCCCGAGCAGATCGACAAGGCGTCCGACGGATTCGACATCGCTCAGGATCCGGTCTGGCGTCATTGCGCCGCGGTCGGGAATGATGTCCTGGAATTCGCCGTCCTCGCCCTGCTGGATCGGATCGTGCAGCGAAAAGGTCCGCAGGTCCGCGAGACGCAGACCGGCGACGGTCCGTTCGCTGTAATCCAGATCCTTGGCGATTTCCGCGTCGGTGGGTTCGCGCCCGAGCTTTTCGGCCAGTTTCAGCCGGATCGACTTGATCTTGTTGATCTTGCCCGCCGACTGCACCGGAATGCGGATGATCCGGCTCTGATTCGCCAGCGCCCGGCGCATCGACTGCTTGATCCACCATGCGGCATAGGAGCTGAACTTCGCGCCCTTTGCCGGATCGAACTTCTCCACGGCGCGCATCAGTCCGATGTTGCCTTCGGAGATCAGGTCGAGCAGCGGAAGGCCGAGTCCCTTGAAGTCGTGCGCGATCTTGACGACCAGACGCAGATTCGCCTTGATCAGTGTCGCGCGCGCTTCGTCATGCGCCATGTTGTCGCTGCCGTGAATCTTGGCGGCGAGATCGACCTCCTGCTCCTTCGTCACAAGGGAGATCTGGCCGATGTCCTGCATATAGACCTTCATCGTGTCGTTTTTGGAAACGACTCCGACCTTTCCGCCCGGCAGAAGTTCCTTCTTCTCATCATCCAGTTCGCCATCCCCCTCGGCGCCCTCCTGGTTTTCCGGTGTTTCCGGTTCGGGAGCAAGCTGCAGGGTCGCGGGAGAATAGTCTATCTTTTCCGGAAGCTGTTTATTTTCAGCTGTCGGAGTCTCTTTCCGGTTTTTCTTCGCAGAGGCGACTTTCTTTCCGGAACTTTTCTCTTCCGTCTTTGACGGAGCCTTGGGCACAGATGTCACAACGGACTTTGCCGGAGCTTTCTCTGCAGGTTTTGCTGGAGCCTTGACCGCCGGTTTCACAGGAGCCTTTGCCGCGGGTTTCGCGGCAGGTTTTACTGGAGCCTTTGCCTCCGGTTTCGCAGGAGTTTTCGCGGCAGGTTTTGCCGGAGCCTTTGCCTCCGGTTTCGCCGGAGCTTTTGCCGCTGGTTTTGCCGGAGCCTTTGTCTCCGGTTTCGCAGGAGTTTTCGCCGCAGGCTTTGCCGGAGCTTTGACCTCCGGTTTCACGGGAGTTTTCGCCACAGACTTTGCCGGAGCCTTCACCGCAACTTTCGCCGCAGGCTTTGCGGGAGCTTTGACCTCCGGTTTCACGGGAGCCTTTGCCGCGGGTTTCGCGGCAGGTTTTACTGGAGCCTTTGCCGCAGGTTTCGCGGGAGCTTTCGCCGCAGGCTTTGCCGGAACCGGGCTTTTTTTCGACGGGGAAGGCGGCACGGACGTTTTTTCCTGTTTTTTTTCAGAAGTTTTCGCCGGGACGTTTTTCTTTGCGCCAGACGTTTTTACTGTATTGGAAGACGCTTTCACAGGCGTCATTTTGAGCTGCGGAAGGGATTTTTTTTCCGTCTTAGCGCCCGCGGAGGAAACTTTCTTCGCATCATTCTTCTTATGAGAGAGAGAGGAAGATTTCATCTGCTTACCGGCCTCCTTGCCATTTGGCACTATTGACTTTTCCATTATTGCGTTTATTATAACATGTAAATTTCTTTCACAGGATCGGAGCTTCACCCGTGAAACAAGAAAGCACTGCACAAATGTGCAATGCAAATAAGTTTATATTATAACATCCCGGAAGCGATTTGTCAAGTGGCAAAGACCGATAAATTCTTTGAAAAGCACATGAAAGAGTGGCTGGAACGCTTCCAGATCACCAAAAAGACGATTTCTCTCGTCGACGAGGGAGTCATTTCCCTGATAGCCCTGGCCGTTGCATGCAAAAGCGCCCGCCCTGTTTTCCTTGAAATTCCCGGCTATGCGATGGGAGAAAAGGTCAAAACGGAAATGGCGCTCTGGGCAAAGACGCTGGGGATCGCCCGGACGATTGAGATTCTGCCGGACGGGACATCCTGCGGCAAGAAGCTTGCCGAGTCGGAACTTCCGCGTGCGGCCCTGCTCAACGCGGTGCTTCATAATCCGCCGGATATTCTGATTGGATCCAGCGCCGCTGTGATGTCCCCCGCGCCGCCGCCGGAAAAGATGCGCAGTTCCGAACTTCTTCTGAAAAAGGACATGGAGTTTCCGCTCGGGCGTCTCGCCGAACTTCTCGTCGAAATGGATTATGACGATGAGCCGGAGGTCACGCAGCCCGGCGAGTTCTCCCGGCGCGGCGGATTGATCGACATCTTTTCGCCGGCACAGAATTATCCGGCGCGCATCGAATACTGGGGCGATGTCATTGATTCGATCCGCCGTTTTGTACCCGAAACGCAGAGTTCAGTCGGAGAAGTCCCCGAATACAAGCTCATCATGCGTTCCGGTTCGGAAGAGGAAGGCGAATCCGGGGAGAAAAGCGATTTCTGCGATTACATCGCCATTTACAAGCCATTGATTCTGCGCGTGTTTCCGGAAGAGTGCAAAAAGAGTCTCGAACGGTTTTTTGACGAGGGGGTTCAGCGCAAATGGGAGAAACTGTCCGGCGAGCCCCTCTGGCGCGCCGCCGTGAAACTGCTTGATGTAGTGGAAAGCGCGAAACTTTCTCCGGGCGATGCGATGCAGTGCCCGGTGTTTCCGTCCGCGCGGCATATCCTGCAGATGGTGCCGCAGGGTGCCGAGGAGAACCTTTCCGAACTTGTGCGCCAGATCAGCTCCAGCCTGATCCGCCAGCTCTCGGAGGAGTCCTACCGGATTTCGATCGCGGGCAGGACGGAGGGGGATCTCGCCAGCCTCTCCGACTGGCTCCGGGACGAGGATCTGGAAAATTTCAGGAACATCGAGTGCATTCAGGCGGAGGTGCCCTGCGGCATTTTTCTCCCCGAAGAAAATTTTGCGCTCTTTTCCGAATATGAACTCTTCTCGTCGCCGCGCCGTCTGCTCAGCGGAAAGACCATCGTGCCCGAGATTGAAAGCATGCCGGAAGCGGCACAGGATGTCATTGAGGAAGCGGTTTCCACCGACATGGAAGAGGGCGATCACGCAGTGCATATCAATTACGGCATCTGCGTCTACCACGGACTGAAAACGATCCAGGAGAAGGAGCGCTCCTATGAGGCGCTTGATCTGGAATTCGACAACGATTCGCGCGTTTACGTTCCTGTCTGGCAGGCACACTGCGTCACGCGCTACATCGGCGCCCAGAAGGGGTTCGTCAAGCTCAGCAAAATCGGCAGCGCCAAATGGAACAAGATCAAGAGCGAGGCGGCGAGCTCGGTCCGGACGCTGGCGTTCGACATGCTCAAGATCCATGCGATGCGCTGCCAGGCGCAGGGATGTTCGTTTCCGAAGGATGATCTCCAGCAGCGGCTGTTTGAAAAGTCGTTCCCGTTTACGGAGACGCGAGACCAGCTGCGCGCCGCCGAGGAGATCAAGCGCGACATGGAGTCGAACCGCCCGATGGACCGTCTGCTCTGCGGCGACGTCGGCTACGGGAAGACCGAAGTGGCGATGCGCGCGATTTTCAAATGCGTCATGTCGGGCAAACAGGCCGCGATTCTTGTTCCCACAACCGTTCTTGCCCAGCAGCACTACTACAATTTTCTCGAACGTTTCGCCGAATACCCGTTTATCATTGAGACCCTGAGCCGTTTCAAGACCAAGGGGGAACAGGCGATGATCGTCGAACGCATGAACGAGGGAAAAGTCGACATCGTCATCGGGACGCACCGTCTGCTTCAAAGCGACGTCAAGTTCAAAAATCTGGGTTTGGTGGTCGTCGACGAGGAGCAGCGCTTCGGCGTGGTCCACAAGGAGAGGCTCAAACGGCTCCGGACGATGGTGGATGTGCTGACGATGACCGCGACACCGATCCCCCGGACGCTCTACTTTTCCATGTCCGGCATGCGCGATCTGAGCACGATCATGAGCGCGCCGGTGCAGCGCCTTCCCGTGCAGACCGTCGTTTCGCAGTATGACGACAGCATCGTGGCGACTGCGATCACGCGGGAGCTCCAGCGCGGCGGCCAGGTCTACTATCTGCATAACCGTGTCGGCACCATCGACGAAACGGCGGACCGCCTCCGGACGCTGGTTCCGCAGGCGAAATTCGGAGTCGGGCACGGGCAGATGGACGAAACCGAGCTTGAAGATGTCATGAGCGCCTTCATCGAGGGGAAAATCGACGTGCTTGTCTGCACGACGATCATTGAATCCGGGCTTGACATCCCGAACGCCAACACGATCATCATCGAACGCGCCGACCGGTTCGGGCTGGCGGAACTCTATCAGCTCCGGGGGCGTGTCGGACGCTGGAGCCGCCAGGCCTACGCGTATCTGCTGCTGCCGCGCAACAGCATTCTTTCCGGCAACGTCCGCAAACGGATCGCTGCAATGCGCAAATACACGCATCTCGGATCCGGATTCAAGCTGGCGCTGCGCGACCTGGAGATCCGCGGCGCTGGCAATATTCTCGGTGCGGAACAGAGCGGGCATATCAACGCGATCGGTTTCAACCTCTACTGCCAGCTGCTCCGGACCGTCACTTCACAGCTGAAGGGAATTGAGGTATCCCTGAAAAAAGAGTGCAATGTGTTCATCGACTTTGTGGACTACGCGCTCACGACGGTCGAGGAAAAGATTCCGGCGGCGTTTCCGGTGGATTACATCAATTCGTCGCGCCTGCGCCTGGAAGCCTACCGCAGAATCGCGACAATCAACGACCTGACCGTTCTCGAAAGTTTCCGCCAGGAGCTGCGCGACCGGTTCGGCAAACTGCCCCGGATGGCGGAAAACCTCTTTGTCTGCGCGCAGATCCGGATCATCGGCGTGCTTGCGAATCTGGATGCGATCTCCTGTGCCGACGACAGAGTCATTCTGGAACGGGCCCATGAAATCCTGAAGCCCGACGGAAAAATCCCGCGTCTTCCCTCCGGAACCAATCCCGATTCCAGGCTGCGCTTCCTGAAACTCCTGCTCGAGAAAATTTTTCTGAAAAAGTAGCATTTCAATTTGTATTTCCGGAATAAAGCGGTATTTTAAAGGCGCAGTCGAATTGGGATGAAAAATTTCATTACAATTTGCGGGCAAGGTAGTTAGACATCCGGCAAACAGGAACGGAAAGTTCTGAAAAATATAAAACAGCCTGGAGAACAGTCCATGACAAAAAGAGATCTTGTTGTAAAAATCGCCGCGGACACCAATCTGATTCAGAGCGATGTGGCGAACGTCGTTCAGAAGACGCTCGATTATATCGCTGAAGAGCTGGTTTCCGGAAGGAACATCGAACTGAGAAACTTCGGCGTCTTCGAAATCAAGGTGCGCAAGAGCCGCAAAGGCCGCAATCCCAACAAGCCCGAAGTGACGGTGGCAATCCCCGAGCGCGTGGTCGTCAAATTCCGTGCGGGAAAAGAACTCAGAGAGCGCATTGCCAAACTCGTTTCTCAGTAATCGCCTGATTTTTTTGAGATGAATGCGCCTTGCAGTTGTTTTACCGCAGGGCGCTTTTTTTTCACGCCGGGAGCGTTTGACACTGAAGAAGGAAAATTTGCATCATGTCCAGAATTTCGACTCCGCCGCCGGGAACGGGTGATATTTTCCCGGATGAGGTGAATGCCTGGCTCGCCGTGGAAAATGCGGCACGCCGAGTATTCAGCCTGTACGGATACGGAGAAATCCGCACTCCTGTTTTTGAATATACGGAAGTGTTTCAGCGCGGACTCGGCGACGAGACGGAAGTCGTGAAGAAGGAGATGTACACTTTCGAGGATCGCGGCGGGCGCAGTCTCACGCTCCGCCCCGAGGGGACGGCGGGCGTCATGCGAGCCCTTTCCGGCACCGATGCCGTGAACGGGGTTGAAACACGCGTTTTTTACATCGGCCCGATGTTCCGCGGGGAAAAACCCGCCGCCGGGCGCCGCAGACAATTTCACCAGATCGGCGTGGAGAATGCCGGACGTGTCGCGCCCGCTCTTGACGCCGAGTGCATTCTTGCCTTGTCCCAGTTCCTGGAGGAGATCGGCGTCGGCGGATTCAACCTGATGATCAACACGCGTGGCGTTCCCGAGGACCGGAAGCCCGCGGAAGATGCGCTGCGTGAACATTTCAAGCCCGTCATCGACTCGATGTGCGAGGATTGCAGAAGCCGTCTGGAACGCAATGTCTGGCGCATTCTCGACTGCAAACAGCCGGAGTGCCAGGCGCACATCGCTGCCGCTCCGGACGCAGCCGCGCTCTTTGCGCAGCCGTCCCGCGACTACTTCAATCAGGTCTGCGACATTCTCACCTCGCTGGATGTCAAGTTCACCGTCGAACCCCGGCTGGTGCGCGGGCTCGACTACTATGTGCATACCGTCTTTGAACTCACCCACGAAGGACTTGGCGCGCAGAACGCGATTGCCGGAGGCGGCCGTTACGAGCTGAATCTGCCCGGAATCAATAAACCCGTGCGCGGCGTCGGCTTCGCGGCGGGCGTGGAACGTCTTCTGATGGCGCGCGAAGCCATGGGCGTGAAGCCGGAACCGGTCCGCGCGCCCGAAATTTATCTCGTCTCTCTCGGCGCAAAGGCGCTGGCGTTCAACTGGAAGCTGGCATACGAGCTGCGCCGTGCGGGCATTTACGCCGCGGTCGAAGCCGAGGAGAAAAGCATGAAGTCCCAGATGCGTTCCGCGGACCGCTTGAAGGCCGCAAAGGTTCTGATCGTCGGGGACGCCGAACTGGAAGGGGGCGTCGCGGATCTCAAACAGATGTCCGACGGCTCCCAGCGTAAAATTGCGCTTTCGGCCGTGAAGGAGGAGTGCATGCGATGACCACGACAAACCGCATTTACAACGTCAACATTGCGCGGCAGTATCCGCTGCCGACGCCGCAGGAGATTCTTGAGGAGCTTCCGCTGACCTTCGTCGAAACCGATACGATCTACCGCTTCCGCAAAGAGATCGAAAACATCATTCTGCGCAAGGACCGCAGGATTCTCGTGATCGCCGGACCCTGCTCGATCGACAGCATTCCGGCCGCGCTCGAATACGCCTCCGCACTGAAGAAGCTCCAGCAGAAGGTGGCTTCGAAAATGTTCCTCATCATGCGCGCCTATTTCGAGAAGCCGCGCACGACGCTCGGCTGGAAGGGGCTCGTCTACGATCCGGATCTCGACAGTTCATTCAACATTGAAAAAGGGCTGCGGATTTCACGCAAACTGCTGATGGAACTGGTCCGTATGGAACTTCCCGCCGCGACGGAGTTTCTCGACCCGATCATGCCGCAGTATTTCGCCGATCTCATCACCTGGGCGGCAATCGGCGCGCGGACCGTGGAATCCCAGACGCACCGCCAGCTCGCCAGCGGCCTTTCGATGCCGGTCGGCTTCAAAAATGCGACCGACGGCTCCATCACCGTGGCGATCGACGCGATCCGCACGGCGCTTGCGCGCCACTCCTTCCTCGGCATCATCAACGACGGGCGCACGGGCGTGTTCACGACCAAGGGGAACAAGTTCGGGCACGTTGTTCTGCGCGGGGGCCAGCATATGCCCAATTACGGTTCGGAGAACGTCGCGTTTGCCGTCGAACTCATGCGGAAGCTCAAGCTCACGCCGTCGATCGTCATTGACTGCAGCCATGCGAATTCAATGCGCAATCCGCTGAACCAGCCGAAGATTCTCAATGATGTCGTCGACCAGATCCGCAACGGGCAGACGGCGATCAGCGGCGTCATGCTCGAAAGCTATATCAAAACCGGCCGTCAGGACATCACCGCCAAGGGCAAGATCATCCCCGGCATTTCGCTGACCGATCCGTGTCTCGGATGGGCGGAGACCGAGGCGGCGATCCTTGACGCATACGAAAAACTGCCGTAAGGCATCCACACGGGAACGGAATCATGGCAAAAACCGACGACGTCATCCGTAAATCGCAGGACGAACAGGCGAAACGCACCTTCTTTCTCCTGCCGATTCTGGATATGTATATCTTCCGGGAATTCATGATTCCGTTTTCGATTCTTCTGTTCGCGTTTGTGTTTCTCTTCCTGATCGGCGACGTGTTCAACGATCTCGGCGATTTTCTGGAACACAAGGCGTCCTTTTCCGTCGGGGCGCGCTATTTCGCCTACAAAATGCCGGGAAACATCCGTTTTGTGCTGCCGATCTCGGTTCTTCTCGCCTGCATGTACACTCTGGCGAACTTCGGGCGGAACCGTGAAATCACCGCGATGCGCTCCTCGGGAATTTCGCTTGTCCGCTGCGGATTCGCGATCTACTGTGTCGGTTTTGCCGTCATGCTGGTCAACTTCTGGTTCAACGAGCAGGTGATTCCCTATACCGAACAGCAGTCCACGATTCTTATTGAGAAAGTCAAGAATCCGAATTACGACGAGCGGATGTATCAGATGCTTCAGTACCGCAGCAGCGACAAGCTCCGCGACTGGCTCTTCCAGAACTTCGATCAGGACGGTGTTCAGCACGAAGTGATTTTGAAAAAATACTACATCGGCGACGACGGGAAGAAAGTGCTCGACTGGGACATCCGCGCGGCGGAGGCAAAATACATTGACGGCGAGGGATGGACGTTCAAAAATGTTGTCCGGACTCCCTACAACCGCCGCTTCTTCCTCCCCGGAAGTCCGGAGAAAATCGCGGAACTCAAAATCTCCATGGAAGACATTCCGGAGAAGCCCGACGACATCGTCAACGCCGTCAAGCCGCCCGAGGAGCTTTCCTCCTGGACCATCTGGCATATGCTGACAGAAAACAAAGCCATGGTGCCTTCCCTGCGCGGCATGTATGAAACCATTCTCTATTACCGTCTCGCCTTTCCGACGGTCTGCTTCCTCTGCGTCTTTCTGGCGCTTCCGCTGGCGGCGAAAAACGAGCGCGGCGGCATCTTCCTTTCCATCATCACGGCTGTTGTCGTGATCGTGGTCTATCAGGTTATGACGGAGATTTTCCTGGTTCTCGGAAAGCAGGGAATTGTTCCTCCGATTGTCGGAGGGCTGACGCCGACCGTGGCATTTCTGCTCTATGGATGGTTCTTCGTCATCCGCAAGGCCGGATAAGAAATCTCATTCCATTTTTTCAGAAAAAAATACTCTCCGGGGTTGCATTCCTTCCTTTCGGTATTACTTTATAATACCATGAAGCGAAAACGTCTGACTCCATCCTTCGGCATTCTTTTCGGAGCGGTTCTGCTGTTCACGTTCAGCGGTCTCTGGCATCCGCTGCTTCATCACGCATGCGGTCATCATGAAAAACAGGAACTTGCGGCACCTCTTCATGCCTGCCAGAGCGTATGCGCAGTCTGTCTCGGCATTCTGCAGTCCGACGAGCCGGAATCGTTCTCTTTCAAGGCGCTCTGTGAAAAACCGGCTGACCCTGTGCCGGCTCCTGCCCAGCATTGTCCGGATGAGATTCCGCGCGAACACACGCCGCGGGCTCCTCCCGCTTTCTGATTCATCCTTGCAAAAAAGGGACGGAAAAGGCGCGAAGCATTTCCAGCTCCCGCATAATGTCCCGGCCGGAGAGCCGGGACCGGCATGAAACATCTATTTTTCTTCATCAGAAAGCAGGAACCATGAATTTTTTTTCTTTCCGTTTGAGAGACAAACGGGAGCGCCGCCCGTGCGTTTTGCGGCAGAAAATCCGCATTCCGCGCCGGATGCCTGTCGGGGAGCCGTTCTCCGGAACATTCACATTGATCGAGCTCCTCATTGTTGTAGCGATCATTGCGATTCTTGCCGGGATGCTCCTTCCCGCGCTGAACCGTGCCAGGGCCAAGGCGCAGGAAATCGCCTGCCTGAACAATCTGAAACAGAGCGCGCTTGCCCTCAATTTCTACGCAGATGACTTCAACGGCGTCTTTCCGCAGCTGCACAGCGGCTCGTTTTCTTCCGGGGAGAGCGAAACGCATGCACATGCGGCGTCCGCCGACACTCACACACATGACGAGACGCAATGGTACACTTCGCTGATCCTCCATTACAATTACAGCACAACCTATCTGAAATGCAGTGCGGATTCCGCGTTTCAGGCCGGATACCGTCACGAGGAGCACATGCACGACGCCGTGCAGAGTTATCTTATCAACGCCATGTTCACCTACGGGCACAGGCGCGATACCCTGCGCAGGATTTCCTTCCATGTTCTTCTCGCCGAACGCGGGGAGGACAGCGCCGGAATCCCCTATGAGCATCAGTGTTATCACAGCATGCACGCCGTTTCGGAATGGGAGGATCACATTGCGAAGAAACGCCATGGACGCATGTCGAATTATCTCTTTGCCGACGGCCACGCCGCCGGACATCCGTTTGAAGAAACGGTTGGCGACCGGACGGAAAAGACGAACCGGCATTTCATTCAGGAATGGTGCCCGAATTATCTGCCTTGAGGAATTCTTCGGCAGCGGGAGGAGGAAGCATCCGGAACACACTGCCCGTTCCGAAATGACGGACGAATCCGTCATTTCAGGGTGGGAACAGAAGCGTCAAAATAAAAGTGACGAACGGAACTGACGGAATCAGACGGCGTCAATGTATTTCCGGATGTTGGAAACATTGATGATCCGTTCGGACTTTCCGTCTTTATTGACGATCAGCGTCGGCGCCTGACGGACTCCGAAGCGTGCGGCGGTTTCCAGATCGTCATCGGCGAACACCACATCATAGGTGATCCCGGCCTGATCCAGAAACGCTTTGGCTGTCTTGCAGTTCGGGCAGGTCTTTGTCGCGAAGAGGATGAAGTGTTCCTCCGCTTTTTTCGCTTCCGTTTTCGTTTCGGCGGGCGCATCGGCGCATTTCAGCGCGATGTTCTTCGCACTGTAGACCTTGCGCTGTTTGTACTCCTGGAGTTTGCCGTCGTTCCAGTTCTGGACGGGACGGTAGTAGCCGGTGATGCGGCTGTAAACCTCGGTGCGCTGTCCGCAGTGCGGGCACTCGAGCTTTTCCCCGGGAAGATAGCCGTGCTGCTTGCAGACCGAATAGGTCGGGGAGAGTGTATAGTAGGGCAGACGGTAGTTGGTCGCAATCTTCCGCACGAGATTGGCGGCGCTCTTCCAGTCGGGGAGCTTCTCGCCGAGGAACGCGTGGAAGACGGTGCCGGAGGTGTAGAGGACCTGGAGATCGTCCTGAATGTCGAGCGCGCTGAAGATGTCGTCGGTATAGCCGACGGGCAGGTGCGAACTGTTGGTGTAGTAGGGCGTTTCGCTGTTTTCCGATGCCGTGATGATGTCGGGGAAGCGTTTCTTGTCATGCTTGGCGAGACGGTAGCTGGTGGATTCCGCCGGCGTCGCCTCCAGATTGTAGAGGTCGCCGTATTTCTCCTGATAGTCGGAAAGGCGCTCGCGCATGTGGTTGAGAACCTCCTTGGTGAACTCCTGCGTCCGTCTGTCGGTCATGTCCGCGCGCAGCCACTTTGCATTGAGCCCGACCTCGTTCATTCCGACCAGTCCGATCGTGGAGAAGTGATTGTCGAACTTGCCGAGGTAACGCTTGGTGTAGGGATAGAGCCCCTCGTTCAGGAGCTTGGTGATGATTTTCCGCTTGATGTTGAGCGAGCGCGCCGAAATGTCCATCATGTGGTCGAGGCGCTTGAAGAAGTTCTCCTTGTTTTCCGCGAGATAGGCGATGCGCGGCATGTTGATCGTGACGACGCCGATGGAGCCGGTGCTTTCGCCGCTGCCGAAGAAGCCGCCGGATTTCTTGCGGAGTTCGCGCAGGTCGAGACGCAGGCGGCAGCACATGCTGCGGATGTCGCTGGGTTCCATGTCGCTGTTGATGTAGTTGGAGAAGTAGGGGGTGCCGTATTTCGACGCCATTTCAAAAAGGAGGCGGTTGTTCTCGCGGTCGGACCAGTCGAAATCACGCGTGATGGAGTATGTCGGGATCGGATACTGGAACCCGCGCCCGTTGGCGTCGCCCTCGATCATCGTCTCGATGAACGCCTTGTTGATCATGTCCATCTCTTTCTTGCAGTCCTTGTATTTGAAGGGCATCTCCTTTCCGCCGACGATCGCGTTCAGTTCCGCGAGGTCGTTGGGCACCTCCCAGTCGAGCGTGATGTTGGAGAAGGGCGCCTGGGTGCCCCAGCGCGAGGGGGTGTTGACGCCGAAAATGAACGATTCAATGCACTTCTTGACCTGCTCGTAGGAGAGTTTGTCCGCCTTGACGAAAGGAGCCAGATAGGTGTCGAAGGAGGAAAACGCCTGCGCGCCCGCCCATTCGTTCTGCATGATGCCGAGGAAGTTGACCATCTGGTTGCAGAGAGTTGCCAGATGGCGCGCCGGAGCGCTGGTGATCTTGCCGGGGACGCCGCCGAGCCCTTCCTGGATCAGCTGCCGGAGGGACCAGCCCGCGCAGTAGCCGGTCAGCATCGAGAGGTCGTGCAGATGGATGTCGGCGTTCCGGTGGGCGTTGGCGATTTCGTCGTCGTAGACCTCGGAGAGCCAGTAGTTCGCGGTGATGGCGCCGGAGTTGGAGAGGATCAGTCCGCCGACGGAGTAGGTGACGGTGGAATTCTCCTTGACGCGCCAGTCGCTGATCTTGAGGTAGCTGTCGACGGTGCTCTTGTAGTCCAGCGCGGTCGAGGAGATGGAGCGGAGTTTCTCCCGCTGCCTCCGGTAGAGAATGTAGGCTTTCGCGACATCCGCGTAACCCGCCTGCACCAGCACGGATTCGACGCTGTCCTGAATATCCTCGACGGAGATCAGGCTCTCCTTGATTTTCGGCTCGAAATCGGCCGTGACCTTCAGTGCGAGAAAATCAATGATCGAAGGATGATACTGCTTTTCCTGGGCTTCAAAAGCCATCCGGATCGCGTCGGAGATCTTCTGCAGATTGAAATCGACGTTTTTCCCGTCACGTTTCTGGACCTGATACATGTTGTTCCTTTCCTCGTATATTTTAAATATTATGCTGATGACCGTTTTTCTTATGCACCGCGAATTCCCGCATTGGGAACGAAACGTTTCACCGCGGCGAGACAGCGCGCCATTTCGTCTCCGGAGAGCGCGGCGCACCCCTTTCCGAGCAGATTTCCAGAATCAACGAATCCCTGGAGAAAATAACGCGGCGTTCCCTGAATCCAGGCGCCGATCGCTTCAAAATCTCCCTCATTGTGGAAGGGGCGGACCACCGTGGTCCGGAACTCGTATGGGATGTTTCCCTGTTTCAGATAGGCTACGCTCCTGCGCACCGCGTCAAGCATTCCCTCCTCCGCAGTGGTCTCCCCGTATTTTTCAGGTGCATTTTTGATGTCCAGCGCGACATAATCGACAAGATGCGCCTCGACAACCTCGCGCAGGCGCTCCGGAAAAGAGCCGTTGGTATCCAGCTTGACCGCAAAGCCCGCCTCATGAATCTTCTGCAGAAACGCCGGCAGTTCAGGATGCAGCAGCGGTTCGCCGCCGGACACGCAGACGCCGTCCAGAATCCCGCGCCGCCGGTCAAGAAACGCCAGAACGGCCTCCTCGTCCCATGCCTCCATCTCGCCCTCATGATGCACCAGCCCGGCATTGTGGCAGAAGGGACAATGAAAATTGCACCCGAAGGTAAAAAGCGTGCACGCCACCTTGCCCGGAAAATCGAGCAGAGTCAGTTTCTGCAGACCGAAATGAAGTTTCCCCATTTTCCCAGTAAATCCCGAAAAAAATGCGACGGTGAACCCAGTCGCACACAGCCCATTTAAAAACACTATATATTGTAGAGATGGAAAATATAGACGGTATATCTAGTATTTTCAAGACAGAAAAATAATAATTTTCTAACAAAAAAATTCAGGGGAAAATAGAAATGCTCCAAACCCGGAAAAAATGGAGCGGGTGAAGGGAATCGAACCCTCATACTCAGCTTGGGAAGCTGGTGCACTGCCACTGTGCTACACCCGCATGAGATGTGGTAAGATACTCTGCTTTCCGCTCCAGTCAAGGAAAAATCCTCTGCGGGATATTGAAATTTTCAAAAAAAAGCATTCCGCCCCCTGCGGATACCGGGCGGAAGCTGGAGAAACTGACGAACTTTTTCAATTTTCTCCTTGCGTTTTTCCGAAACGGGATTACATTATGAATCATTTGCGGGCCAATCTAGCTCAGTCGGTAGAGCAGCTCATTCGTAATGAGCAGGTCATCGGTTCGAATCCGATGATTGGCTCCATTTTTTTGCCTCAAAATATGATCTAAAATAGTGGATATTCTTTTTTATGCTTCAATTATGCTTCAAATAATCAGCCACTCAACTGCACACGCGGTTACTCTCGGCATTTGAAACATTTTTGAAACATTTAAAATAAAAAGAGGACGGAGATCACCACAAACTCCGTCCCGAAAACCAGACCACAGGAAATCCGGCTTACTTTTGTATTACATTGTCAACATCTCCAGTTTAATGAACCCTCTTCCCTTTGAAATCCCCGCTGGAAAAAATCCATTGACGGACTGTTGCGACATACGCAACCTCGGTTGAAACACTTTCGACCAAAGTCCAATCTTTGATTGCTTCTCATTCCGCCATCGCCTGGACAGCGTCTTTTTCCATATATTGCTATATGAGAAAGCGTCAACTATAGAGCAGTGATGTCTGATAAAAAAGATTTTTCCCCGATGCAGAAACAAAAAAGCCGCGGGAAACTTTCCCGCGGCCGCGGATTATGCGCAGATCCTCCAGTGCATTACGGAATCTCCAGAGCTCCGAGCGGGAAATGCTGCTGACTGCCGTAAACGTCGGTATCCTCCATCGAACCCGAACCGAAGCGGCGCGGAATCACAACTTTGACCGTCAGAATCCGTTCGAACGGCTTGATCGCGACAAGCGCGGAATCAACCCGGTACAACCGCCCGATTGCCTCCGGCGTGAACGAAGACGCGTGCAGAACCCTCTCATACGATGCACGGTCGCGGAACATCAGGTCGATCGTCAGCTGGAACGGCCCCGCATTCTTGCTGCGGCAGACAAAAGCAATGTCATAGAGTCTCATTCTCCCACCTCCACAAGTTCAGGCTTGAATTTCAGATCGAACCCTTCTTCGGTGTCCAGCAGATGATACAGCGCGAATTCATAAACCTCCCCGCCGCTGAAATCCGAAGGGGAAAATGGAAACGCCAGATTCCCCGCCGTCGCCTTCCTGTTCGGAAACGCCTGATGCAGTGCGCTGGAACGGGCAAGGCTGATCGCCGTATCCGCCAGTTCCTGCGTCGGCGCGACCGCCTCGATCAGAAGCGCAGCCTCGCGCGGCGGAATCCCCGGCGCTTCCAGACGGCCGCCGAGCGCGTCAACCCCGTAGCGCAGAAAACGCAAACGGCATTCTCCGGCGGACTCCAGATTCGAAGCGACGGCCGCGCGAACCCCCTCCTCGATCGCGTCCAGCGAAGCGATCACCACCGGGTCGCGCACTCCCGCGATCGTGATCGAACGGTATCCGCAGAATGCCGCACCCTCGAGTTTCAGCGTCGGTTTCGGCGCGGGCACGAGACGCGTCCCCGAAACCGTCACCGCGTGCGGCGCACTCTGGACGAACTCCGATTCACGCAGGTCGATCATCCCCTCGGGTTCGTAGAAGCAGTTCGGATCGGGCTGTTCATAGAGGGAGTGCGCGGCAACGGAGTCAACCGTGCATTTCCGCAGCGGATTCGGCGGTTCAACCGTGAAGGAATCGCGCCGGAGCGTCACCAGAAGCGAGTCGTTCGCGCCGACCGGACGGGCGCACAGCGCGCCGCATTCGGCGATTTTCGCCGCATGCAGCGCAAGCCCTGCCGGGAAACCGTGCAGAATCGGATATGCCGCGAAAATCGCTGTGTCGCAGCAGCGACCGGAGAGGATCACATCCGCACTGCTCTTCAAGGCCTCGATGATCGGCTCCGTGCCGAACTGCGCAACCGGATTGCGGAGGCGGTCGATCACCGCCGGATCGAACTCTCCCGAACCGCCGCAGGGATGGATCCTCCCCAGTGCGGCGGCACGGCGCAGAAACGCCGGATCCAGATCGGAATGGAGAATGGCCGTCCGGAAACGGAGATGCTGTTCTTCCGCGATTTCGCGCAGGATTTCCAGCACTGCCGCCACATGCGGACGGGCGCCGGAACCGCCCGCACTGCCGATGATGAACGGAATCTTCTGTTCCAGCGCGTGCTTCAGGATCAGCGACAAGTCGCGTTTGATCTGCAAACGTTTGACGAACGGTTTTCCGCTTCCGAGGTAGTACGGTCCCGGATCGGTGGAACCGGCATCGACGCCGATGAAATCAAGTTCCTCTTTGAGCGCGTTTTCCAGACTCTCGCGCGCATAGCCATACCCTAGCATCCCGCACAGGGAGAGATAACGGATCACCTCTTTCTTCATTCGGCGTTGACCTCCGTAAACGCGTAATCCGGCGCGATGCCCATCTCGCGTTCAATTTCCGGTATTTTCTTTTCCACATCGGAAGCGAGAAGCTCGAAATAGTTGTTCCCCTCCGCGTCAATGGCGACGAAGAAGGGGCCGAACTCCTCAACCTCGTAAATCCAGGTCGCCTCGGTCTTGCCGAGCTCGTCCAGAAAATAGACATTGTGAACTTTGCGGATCTGTTTGCGCAGACTGTTCCCGCTGAGCCCGATTTTGGAAAGATAAACGCCTCCGACCTCTTTGAGCGCCGCGGCGGTGCGTGCCCCCATCGTGGTTTTCCCGATCAGCGTGCGCAGACGGAATTTCCGCACGACATTTGCGCCGTAACGTTCAAAACGGATGCTTGAGGTCGGTTCGCAGCTCACGACGCGCCATATGCCGTCCTCTTTTTTCATGACCGGGCCGACATGGAAAAAGCAGTTGATGCGTTCATAATCGATCGGCGGAAAAATATTTTCCTCGATCGCGCGGATATGCAGGCGGCTGCGCCCGGTGAACAGCAGGCCGCTGACGGTCACGATCTCGCCGAGTTTAAGCGAGCGCGCCGTACTTTCCGACATGGGAAGACGAAGATTTTTCATGCAAGTTCTCCTGTAAGAGTGTAACTGCCGTCCCCGGCGATCCGCACGATCCAGCGGCGTCCGACAAGGCATTGGGCGTTAAACGCGACGGGAAGCGCGGCTGTATGGGTGAGCGCCGTTTCAATGTTGAGCGCGATCACGGCGTTGATACCGCGCGCGCCCATCGGTCCGATCCCGAGCGTCCGCGCCGCACGGAGGAGTTCTTCCTCAAGCGATGCAATCGCCGGATCGGTATTGCGCTTCCCGACGCGCCGCAGCAGCGCGGCGCGCTTTGCCATCGCCATGCACAGATCTGCCGTGCCGCCGATTCCCACTCCGATCAGCGCCGGCGGACAGATTTTGCCCGCATAGCAGGCGTTTTTGATACACTCGATCACGAATTTCTTGATTCCATTCACTCCGTCCGAGGGAAACAGCATCCGGTAAAAAGTGCCGAAGATCTCTGAACCGCCGCCCTTCGGTGCGGCAATGATCTCCAGAGCATTGCCTTCCCCTTCAAAGCGCAGATCCACCTTCGGCATTCCCGCGCCGACATTTGCACCTGGATTTTTTCTGGTCAGCGGATCGACCATCGTCGGACGCAGATAACACTCTTCCGTCGCCCGTGCAGTGGCACTTTCCGCCGCGCGGAGGATGGTTCCGAAACCGCCTTCGACCTGCGTATGCGCACCCGCTTTTACAAAGTAAAGCGGGAAACCGGTATCGGCGCAGACCAGCCCCTCTCCGCGATGCGCGAGATCCGCGTTCCGCAAACTGATTTCAAGGTGTTTCCGCGCCATCGGATCCGTTTCCTCCTCCAGCGCGTGCTCCAGAGCACCGCGGATATCCGGCGGCATTTCCAGTGCGGCCGTCCGCATCGCCTCATACATGGCGTTTTCCAAGATTTTTTCCGTAATCATCGGTTGTAATCCCATTCCTTCATTTGATTGTTTTCCTCAAAAAATTTCCGATATTGTTCTCTCGTAAGTTCGGGCCTTTCCCCCCAGGACGGACGCGGCAGCCTCTCCGCCGGGGAGCAGTTCCACAGCGTTCATTGCCAGCAGTTGGGGGGCGCAGATAAGCCGGATCCGGCACGGAAAATTCCGCCGTGTGCGGTCCGTCCGCCGTGCCGCCGTTGCAGGCATGAAGCGCGGGCATGATCATGCCGACGTCGCCCATGTCGGTCGAGGAAGCGCGGTGCCCGTAGTTGTAGAATCCAGAATCCGGATCCAGGCGCTTCATTTTTGTTTCATGATTTTTTTCCAGTCCCGGCGAACTGCAGAACGGAAGATAACCGGATTCGGTCGTGATTTCAGCTCCTCCGCCGAACGCCGTGGCGTAGGGATGTTTGACCGGATTGCAGACTCTTCTCAGAGAGATTCGTTCAATTCTCATTTCCAGCTTCTTTCCCCGTATTTTTTCCGGATGCAGATAGGCGCAGAGATCCAGCAGCCACTGCTGCCCGTCAACATCATGATGCTCGCCGAACGGATAATTCCGTATATTTTTCGGCGCACGGATTCTATTGTATCCGGCATAGACGCATTCCGGCGGGACAAGAGCGTCTTTCAGAGAGCACTGGACCTCCACCGGACAGACAATGCGGTCGCGGAAATTCATCGCGTCAAAGTAGCTCATCAAACGGAAGATCTGTTCCGTACGCTCCGGATGGAGTTCCAGATACTTCGCAATCTCCGCCGCACAAGCGGTCCGCGTAAAGATCCGGCGCTCCCAGCAGGTGCAGCTCGGCACGGAGGCAATGCACAGGGCAATCTCTTTTTTCATCAGCCCCGCGAGGATCAGGGATGTTCCGCCGCCCTGGCTGGCGCCGGCAACCGCCACGCGCGAAGCATCCACCTCCTCCAGCGACATTGCATAGCGGACCATCAGCATCTGATCGGTGAAAGCGTGATGGAAATAATAGTTCTCCTTGTCCTGATCCAGATTGCCGGTCGCAAAACTTTTTCCGGCACAGTATTTTATCGGCGTATTGGAACGGGTCGCTCCTCCCTGAAGGCGGAACTCCGAAACAATCACCGCGAATCCCGCAGCGGCGAAGTGAAGCCTGGTATAGGGATTCTTCCCGCGCGAACCGTTGCCGCCGTGGAAAAGCACGACGGCGGGCACACGGCGCTCGCGCGAGGCGAAAGCGGGCAGAAGCGTCCATGCATGCACGGGAGTGCCGTCCAGACCGTATATGCGGGTATCATAAATGCGGAAGTCCGGGAAAGGGCAATGTTCCGCCGGACGGTTTTCCGCATGAAAATCATGGTGCATCACTTTTCCTGATGCCGCCTCCCAGAAGAAGTCGAAATCCTCCGCCCTCGTCAATGGGGACTCAAATCTCCGCAATTCCTCGAGCTGTTTCTCAATAAAATACATGGAAAATCTTCTTTCTTTATTCGGATTACAGAAAAAATATAGAAGAAGATATTGATTTTTACAATAAAATGAAATATAGTATTGATATTATTTTTATATCAGTAAAAAGGTTTTTGAAACGATGGAACTCAGCCAGTTGAAATACTTTACGGCAGTCGCGGAGGAACTTCATTTCGGTAAAGCGGCCAAAAGGCTGCATATCTCCCAGCCGCCGCTGAGCATCCAGATCCGGAAACTTGAGGAAGAGCTTGGCACAGCGCTCTTCCACCGCACAAGCCGGGTCGTTGAGCTGACGGAAGCTGGCAAAGTGTTTCTTCCGGAAGCCCGGAACATTCTGGAAAATGCGGAACGCGCACGCGAACGCATGAACGCCTTTGCGGACGGGAAGAGCGGTTTCCTTACGATCGGATTCAACGAACCGGCAATCAATACCTTTCTGCCGGAAGCGGTGTATCGTTTCCAGAAGAAGCATCCCGAAATCGAACTGCGCCTTGAGGAGATCGAAAGCGCGGCACAGTTCGAGGCGCTGCGCGCCCGGCGGATCACCCTCGGATTTCTGCGTCCGTCGGCGGAAAAGGATCTGGAGGAATTCTCCCGCCGGAAAATTTTTTCAGAAGGTTATCTTCTGGCAATGGAGAATCATCATCCCCTCGCGCGTTATTCCTCCGTTCCGCCGGAAGCGCTGAACCGGAGTGAACTCCTGGTTTCCGCCCGGAAGGTGAACCCCGGCGTATTTGATAAAATCGTTTCGGTACTGCGCGGTGCAGGAGTCCGCCCGCATATCAGACAGGACGCAAGCAGCAAATCCACTGCACTTGCGCTTGTCCGTGCGGGGGTCGGCATAGCCCTTGTCACAGAGTCCATCCGGAACAACGCACCGGAGGGAGTCGCTTTCCGGACGCTTGGCCTGGAGCTGCCTCCTGTTGAAATTTACGCAGTCTGGCGGAAAGACGCGGCAGAAGAACTGATAAGACATTTTCTTTCGTTTGCGGAAGCTGCTGCGAAAAATTGTGGAAAATCCGCTTTCCCTCTGCCCGCGATGGCGCATTGAACAATCTGCGTTCCTGTGTCAGCCCCGGTGGATGCGGATCACAGCATCGGTCATTTCCGTGGTCGAGGCGCTTCCGCAGAGATCCGGGGGCAGGAATCGCCCCTTACGCAGAACAGCGCAGACGGAATCCATCAGCTTTGCGGCGCATTCCGGCATTTTCAGGTGTTCGAGCATCATGGCAATCGCCCAGAATGTGCCGGCCGTATGGGCAATCCCCTTGCCCGCGATATCCGGCGCAAAACCATGAATCGGCTCAAATATGCTCGATAGACGCTTTCCGGATTGATGTTGCCGGAACGGAGAAAGTTCGATGCTTCCCGGCATCACCGAAGCGAGATCGGTCAGGATGCCGCTGAAAGATTGCTCGTCACAACCCTATCCGGACGCTCCGGATGCAGTATGAAGTAACCGGCAAGCGCACCAATGTACATCTGCGATGATGCGATTTCAGGATAAGAGTGCCGCACTTCCCCGAAAATGCTGTTCCTGAACACCATCGGATGATTCAACGCATTGGATTATGTCGCGCTCAGAAGACTCTTCCGCCCTGTTCGTCTCGCATATTCAAATGCATAGCGGATGATCCCTTCCGTGCCGGATGAATACGGCTTCCTGAACCGCACAATCCTGCGTGGTTTTGCCGCGTCCACTGTATTCACCCCCGGAATTTTCCAGGATGACGAGAAAATCAATTACCGCGATGCAAGCATACGCGGTATCGGGGATTTCGCCTGCGGCGACCAGCTTACGCAGCTGGACCGCGGCAGGACTGAGAGTCCTGCACGAAGCATTTTTGCGATGCAGAGCATCGCTGTATGAAACTGTTTTTT
>CASEFP010000089.1 GCA_949287225.1 uncultured Lentisphaeria bacterium | reverse complement strand
CCTGATGAGGAGACAAGACAGGGAAGAGACTCTTCCCCCTTCTTCTTTTCCTTCGTGAAGAAGACGTGATTCAAGACCGGCCTTCGGATGATTTCCGCTTTCGGAACTCGCCCGGCGGTTTCCCGTGAACTTTGCGGAATGCCCGGATGAAATAGTTGGAAGAACTGAATCCGCATGCCTCTGCAATTTCATCCAGAAAATAATATGGATTTTCCAGCATCACTCTGGCACGCTCCATCCGGTAGGAATACAGCCAGCGCATCATACTGCATCCATGGGTTTTCCGGAACAACATGTCCAGATGGCTGACACAGCATCCGGCGGCAGAGGCAATTTCTTCAGCGAGGATTCGGGAATTGGAATAGTGTTCCCGTATAAAATCCTGAGCCCGATGCACATAGACCGGAAGATTCTGTTCCCGAGCCTCCAAATGCGATGACAGTCTGGTCCAGACTGCTGCGGCAAGCGGATGCGTTTCCGGCGGCCGGTCCTTTTCTCCCAGCTCAAGCAGGGATTTCATCCAGCTTTGCAAATGCGGATCGTTTCCGATATTCGTGATCTGCACTTTCCCGGGGATCATGGGTTCCGGCAGATCGAATTCCATATACAGCGTTATGCAGCGTCCCCGCTGGTCATGACGGATTCCCGGCGGAATGATAAAAATATCGTCTTCCGATCCCCGCAGAAGTTCTCCGCTGGAAAACTCCGAAACACATTCTCCCCGAGTCACCAGTACAAGTTCCGTGCCGGAATGCACATGCGATGCTATGTGTATATCGTGAAACCATGTTTCGCGGTAACTGCCGGCATAGGAAAATCTGACCTTTGCGTCCATCATTAGATTGTGCTGTTAAATCGTGGAATATGTAACCGAAACACCCCTTGTGTTTTAGCGGATTATCTCTTATAATATAATAAACGGTCAGAGATTTTCAACCCGTGAAAGCAGCAGGAGACAGAGAAAAATGGAACATCGCATTCCCGTGATTCTGGATACGGACCCCGGATCGGATATCGACGATTCATGGGCGATCGCAATGCTTTTGAGATCGCCGGAATGCGATTTGCGCCTGATTGCTGCGGCAACAGGGGAGCCCTCGTTGCGAGCTATGGTGGTTTCCCGTCTTCTCGCGGCGGCCGGACGTTCCGGTATTCCTGTTTCCGCCGGACGCCGTTACCAGACAAAGGAGATGGCCTTTCATCTGGGGGCTTATCTGAAGCATACCGGAGATCTGCCGGGACACTATCCGGATGCGGCGGAGTCCATTGTCCGGACCGTCAGGGAAAGTCCGGAACCCGTCACTTTAATTGCAATCGCGCCGCTGACCAATATCGCCGACGCATTGAGGCTGGAACCGGAAATCGCATCCAGAATCGACTTCGTCGGCATGTTCGGTTCTCTGTTCCGGCAGTACGACGGGAGCAAAGGGCGCTGTGCCGAGTGGAACCTGTGGTGCGATCAGGAATCCGCCGATCTGGTATTCAACCGGACAAGATGGCGATCCATGACGATCACTCCGCTGGATACCTGCGGAGAGATCGTTTTCTCCCGCGCGGCGCTTCTTCCGCTGGAACAATCGAAAGATCCCCTGATCGCCGAATTGATGACATCATACCGCTGGTGGCTTGCGTCTGTCGAAAAAAAGAGAATCGATCAGGTAAATCTTCCGCCGCGGACATCTTCCCTCTTTGATACGGTGGCTGTCTATCTGGCGCTTTCCCGGCGGGAACTGCTGGAGATGCGGAAACTCCGTCTCTCTTTTGAGAATGCCATTCTGCGAGAGAATGAAAACGCGCCGAACGAAATCAATGTTGCACTCGAATGGAAAGAGAAAAGCGCCTTTCTGGAGCTCCTGGCAGGGCGTCTTCTCGGAACTCGATCGCCCAACTGAATCGAATGAAATATCCTCCGGAGAAAACCGGAGACACTCTCTGTTTTCCCTTGCCGGAAAATATAACAAAATGGAACGTCCGTTTAACGCGGAAGCGGATTCCGCAACGGACCGCAGACAATAAAACAAGGAGGTCGCAATGAGTTGGAAAAAAACATGGATCGCCGTATTGCCTCTCGCAGCGGCGGCATTCGGGGCGGAGCTGAAAATTCCCCCGGTCCCGTTCCCGGAAACCGCAGTAACGGCGGATATGAAAAAAGCCGTCCCGGTAATGGACCGGACCGGTGTTCGGATCGGAGACAAGTTCCTGAGAATCGGAAGCGGATATGCCTTTACCCAGTTTTTCCACAAGGGAAATCTGTTGTTCCAGATGAACGGCAGAATTGCTCCCGCACCGAAATGGGCGCCTTTCCAGCAGTTTACAACCCGGTTCCAGGAATCGGAAAAAATCCTCCGGAATGAATGTCCGTTTGAGATCAAGGGCGGGGGAAAGGGCGTTTTCCGGCAGACCGTGAAGCTGACTCCGGACGGCAAAATCGCCATGACTTTCCAGTATGATTCCGGAAACACCCCCTTGACAGAGGAGGTCCTCGGAATTGAAATCCCGACCGCGTTCCTGCGAGGCAAAACGATTCGTTTTAACGACAGGGAGCCGATTCCGCTGCCGGAAAGTGCGGAGGAATATGTGAATGCGGTTCTGCCGAAATCCGGCGGAGGCATCGGGGGAAAAGGACACGTTTTTCCCAAACCGAAGCGTCTGGAATTCGCTTGCGGAAATGCGGCACAATCGTTCGCATTCGAGTTTTCCCCGGAGATTACTCTTCTGGTGATCCACAAGGGCAGGAATACCACTCAAATCGCACTGAACAAGAAGAAAGGCGTCCCGTTCACTATTGTGCTGGATCCCGGCAGCGGTTTCATGACTGAAAAGAAGGGAAATTCCGTCGGCGGGGTCGATTTCATGCAGGAAAACAATTTTCATGTGGCAGCGTTCGATCAGAAAAGGAATTACTTTATCAATCCCTCGCTGGAATCCGGCTTCCGTTATTTCAAAACGGCCGTCGGAGTGGACTGCACAAACGTTCTGTATGACAAAGAGGCTCACTCCGGCAAATTTTCGCTGCGTCCGACCGGAACCTTTTATTCGGTCGGCGTGGTTCTGAAGCCGGATACCGAATACACGCTCAGCGTATGGATCAAGTCCCTGGATGACCACCCCGCCACCATCGGGGTGCATCCGCGGGGCATTCACGGATACTCCTCTTTTCTGAACCGTTTTTCGTTTACAACCAGACCGCCGCACCGGCAATGGCAGCGGGTATCCGGGACCTTCCGGACAAAACCCTCCATGCATGAAGTGACTCTCTGGTTTGAAAAACATGGGAAAAACAATCTCCTGATGGATGATTTTCAGCTGGAAGAGGGGTGTACAGCGGGGGAATACGCGGGAAATAGAATGGGACTGGAAATTCTGTCGGACAGTCCGGAGAATCCAATGGCGGATGCAGGCAGAAAGAGCAAGGTCCGTCTTGCCGTCCGCGGTCCCGTCGGGCAGACCGGGACACTGGAGATCCGCGTGTCCGATTTTTTCGACCGGAAACTCTTTTCCGGAACCGTTCCCTTTAAAATCGGAGAAAAAGGAGAACAGGAGATCCCTTTTTCCGATCCATCCCTTTTTTTGAACGGCATCCATTTATTTTGTGTCACGGTTCGGCCGGACGGCCTGCCGGAATATACGGATTATTTGCGTTTTTATCAATTCCCTTATGCAGACAATACAAAGAAACATAAAAATCTTCAAAGTACATCTATCTATGGAGGAACCAAACCGTTTCTGGGAAGTCCGGAATATGAGCTGCAGCTTCTGCGGAATTCAGGTATCGGGGCTCTTTCCTATCTCGGGGATACCGCGCGGAAAGGGGAACGCATGACAAAGGAAGAGTATGAACGGATCGCAAAATACGGACTTTCCGATTTATGGGGCGGCGTCATCTGGTCGAAAAACTGGAAAAATGAGATCAATGGAAAACCGTGGAGTTGGAACGGAAAAACGATCGAAGCGCTGGAGGCGTATCCGCCGAAACTGCTGAAATGGATGGAAGAAATGGCTTATCAGCAGACAAAGGCAAATCCGTATACGACATTCTGGTCTCTTCCGACGGAACCCCGGGGACGTTACCGGACTCTTGTCCTCGGAAAAAACAAAGAGTATGCAAAACTGATTCTTGCAATCAACCGGGGAATCATGCGAGCGAACCCGGACGCCGTTTTCAATCCGTACGGCGCATGGAATATGTTCCAGCAGGGCAGAAACGACGTCATCAGCATTCTCAAGGCCTGCCAGGAACTGGAACCGGAAACCAAATTCAAGGTGATTGATATTCATACCTACCGCTCGTTTCCCGAGTCTCCGGATGTCGAAGAAGATCTGCTTGCCTTTCTGAAGGCGCTTGACGAAATCGGATACCCGGACATTAAAATCAAAATAGGAGAGGGCAGTTATTATTATCCGATGATCCGCAATTTGCTAAATGTCAATCCCTGGTCGGGCGTCGCTCAGAAAGACGGATACTCCCGAATCGTGATTCCTTCCTACGATCTCGGCTGGGGTGAGCGGATCGGCGCAGCCATGGTTCTGCGCGAAACGCTGGTGTATTACAAGCATGCCCACCGCGTCATTGCCAACTGCTCCTGGTGTCCGGTCAGCATCGACAACCGTCATCCGGTCGCCTGGACTCTGGCAAATGCGGTTCTGGTCGATCTTCTCGGAAATGCGGATTTCCGGAAGGATATCCGGTTCGCCCCGGGAGCGCGGGCATATCTTTTTGAAGATGAGAAAAAACGTCCCGTTGCTGCCATCTGGAATTTTGATGAACGCTTCGATCGCGGTATTGCCGGAGGAACCTCAATGACACTGGATCTCCGTAGCAGAACGGCCGAGTGGTTCGATATGATGGGCAACTCCTGTTCCGTTCCGCGGAAAGATGGAAAAGATCGGATCCCGTTAAGCGGATTTCCCGTTTTCATCCGGATGAAGGCCGGTGAGACGGAACTGCTCGCAGGGGCAATCGAGAATGCGGAAATTGCATCCGCCGCACGTCTTCCGCTTCAGTTTTCCGCAACTTTCCGAAATGCCGCAGAAGCGGATGTTCAGATTACCAATCCGCTGACCCGTACTGTCAAGGCGGAAATTCTGACGGATCGTGAGTGGAAACCCATCCAGCTCGGACCGAAAGGAAGCCTTAAGGTCCCATTCCGGTTGAAGACAGCGATTCCGGCGGAACGCTTTGCTAAGATCAAGCTTCCGATCCGCGTTCGATATCAGGGGAAAACATTTGACGAAACATTCGAGACCGCTGCCATTGCTGTCAGACATGTAAAAGACGGTTTCGACTGGAAGGACATCCCGTCGGTCAAAGTTCCGTATCTCCATGTCATGAAGACCGGTCACAAATGGAAAGGGGAGTCCGATCTGAGCGCAAGCTGCCGTCTCGCGTGGAATGAGAAAAATCTCTATCTGCGTTTTGAAGTGACAGATGACCGCTTTCTTCTTCCGGATTCCCGGACCCCGTGGGGACAGCGCTGGAATTATGACAACATCCAGCTTTTCTTTGATTCCTTCGGAGACGGCAGACTCAATTTCTCCCGCGGAGTTCAAGGATTCGACACCAATGACTTCAGCTACGAACTTCTTCCCGTTTCGAAGGAAAAAGCGGTTGTTTACCGGCGATTGGCTCCGGATCACCAGCTTACCGGCGGGGCCGGCTGCGGTTTTGTCGCAGACCGGATTGAAAGCGGTGTCACTTGCCGGTTCAAAGCCGAAGGAAACAAGCAGATCTATGATGCGGTGTTTCCGGTCCGTTACCTGATGCCGATCCAGTTGAGCGCGGGCGGGGCGGCTCCGGGATTCGCTTTTGAGATTTATGACCGGGATGTTCCGGATCAGGGCGCGCCTCAGAAAGTTTCCAATGTTCCGCTTCCCTACGCTTCCGGGCGGCCGGACGCGTATCCCGTCATGATTTTTACCAAACCGGAAAAATAAATCGGCAGGTCCGAACGGAAAAAGAAGGAGAGGATT
>CASEFP010000088.1 GCA_949287225.1 uncultured Lentisphaeria bacterium | reverse complement strand
TGCACGAATCAAAATTGCTGGCGCAATTTTTTTTATAGCGCAGCTGCGCGCGCGGTTGTGTTTCGCCTGCGGCGTCCAGCTTACGCAGCTGGACCGCGGCAGGACTGAGAGTCCTGCACGAATCAAAATTGCTGGCGCAATTTTTTTTAATTGCGCAGCTGCGCGCGCAAAATTTATTATTACGCAGCTGCGCGCAGGCGTCAGCGGTTCACGCGGATACGCGGATCAACCCACGCATAAAGCAGGTCGGTAATCAGATTGATGACAACAAAAAGAAATGCACTCAAAATCACCAGCGCCTTCAGCATCTGAAGGTCCGCGTCGTTCAACGCATTGACTCCCTCATAGCCAAGTCCCGGAATCCCGAAGAACGTCTCCAGAAGCAGGCTCCCCGTAAAAAGAAACGGCAGCACCGTCGAGGCACGCGTAATAATCGGAATCATCGCATTCCGCAGGAGATGTCTGAAATAAACCGAAAACGGCGGCGCCCCCTTCGCAGCAGCCGTCCGCAGATACTCGCGGTTCATCTCATCCAGAAACACCGTGCGGTAAAAACGCACCCCGCTGCCCGTCCCGCTGATGATGCCGATCACAACCGGCAGCAGCAGATGACGCGGCGTTCCCCATCCCCAGACCGGAAACAGATTCAGATAATAGGCAAGGAACCACTGTCCGAATATGATAAGCGCCAGATAACTGATGCTCATCCCGGCAACCGAAAGAAACAGAATGATCCGATCCACCGCCCTTCCCCGGAAAATGCAGGAGATCATCGCAAGAATAATCCCGATCACAAGCTCACCAAGAAAAATCGGAATCATCAGCATCAGCGAAGGGAGCATCCCATGCCAGAGCTTGGCACGGATCGGTTCCTGCGTCTGAAGCGTATTTCCGAAATTCAGAAAACTGACATAAGGAAATGTTTTCGTGAAAGTCACGATCTCACGCAGAGAATCCATCGCCTGCGTGTCGAACCACCCCTTCGTCGGACGGAAAAAGGAGACGGAGTGGATCGTGCACGGCGCACCGGCGGAAAGTTCCAGAACTTCCGGCGCGGCACGCTCCTCCAGAATCACACGCCCGTCCTGCGGCAGCACTTCGCGTCCGTTGAAACGCAGAGGAGCATCCGACTCAATCTCGATGCGGAAACGTTCCTGTTCAGCGGCGTCAAATGCCCGGTGAAAAAGGATCGATGCCCCTTTTTCCAGACGCACCCCCTCCGGAAGCGCCCGATACTTCCCGCGGAGCCCGACGCCGGAAAACACAACACGGGAATCGGCAAAGTCCGCACCGGGATAGAGTTCGGTATGGCGCCAGCGCCCCCAGAAAAGCGGCTTGTCCGTTCCGAGCGCGGCACGCATGTCCTCAATCTCCCGCGCACTCGGATTCTTCCCGAGCACCGTCAGCGCGGGATCCCCGGCGGCAAGGCGGAAGAGCACGAAAGTCAGAACCAGTACGCCCATCAGGATCAGCACGGAATAAAGAATTCTTTTCAGAGCGTAACGAAACATTTTGCGGATTTCCCTTTTATCCTGTTGCAAAGATCGCATAAAGACGTTAAATTTATACCCTGTTTTACAAAGGGCAAACCGCATGAGGTATTTTTCTGAAATATTCCTGATTTTTTTCCTGTTTGCAGGCGGCATTTTCGCGCAGACGCCGCCTGCAGGGCAGAGAATCTATCTGAATCTTCAATACGAGGATCTCTCCAGCTCCCCGTGGGGCCGGGCAACTGACTTCGGAGAGCGTCTGAAACGACTGACGCTTCAGGCACTGCCTCCCCGCGGACGCTTCTACACGGTGAATATCGTTCTGGCGGAAACTGGAACGGCACGGCGCTTTCACGCGGAAGTCGGAAAAAACCGCCTGCTTCGCATCACGATTCCGCACGATTACGCGGAAATCGAATCGGATATCGCTTCCGTGGCCACTCTGACGGCGTGGCTGCTGCTCGCAAATCTCGGCATGGAACCGGAGTATGCGGAAAAAATCCGCGACTCCTGGTATGTGACCGGCCTTGCAAGAAAAGCCCTCAGCGAAATGCACAGGGAAGGAACCCCGTTCCCCGGTTATTTCCCCGCAGCCTACACACTTACCTCCAACGGAATCCTGCCGACACTGCGCCAGGTGACCGGAACGCCTCTCCGGACAGATGATTCCGCTCCGCGTCTCATTTACGAGGAATACAGCGAACTTCTGATCGAACTGTGCTCCCGGAACCGTCTGTTCCGGGAAGGGTTCCTCGTGAAAACCATTCAGCGGACGCTCGGATCCGCCGAAGCGGACGGTTTTCAGCTTTTTGCCGCAACGGCCGGCCCCGCAATTCTGAAACGCAATCCGGGACTTCTCAAGCAGGATGCAGAAGGTGCGGAACGCGAAAAAGAGCTGGAAAAATGGTTCCGGAACGGCCTGGAACGTCTGCTGATGCTCGATCTGCTGCCGGCATCCATCCGGAAAGTGGAGGAAAAATACCGGAATGCAATCCGTTTTCAATACCGAAGCGAAGGCTCCGTTCTGACCGGTTCGCCGGAGGATTTTATGAAGCAATGGGAAAAGATGGAACACCCGGAGAAACGCCTCTCGGAAGTCATGAGAAAGCTGGTTTCGCTCGGGCAGATCGCTCCACCGGACCTGTCGCTTCCGCTGTCGGAGATCCGCGCGGCGCTCACACGCTTCCGCACGGACCGCTCCGAAGAAACGCTGCTGAAATTCCGCAAGGCGGAGAAGAAATTTTTCCGCGCAATGGAACAACATATCGCCATGGAGCGTCTTCTGGAAGATACGGAACGGAGTGTACTGCCTCCGGCAACACGCTATTTCGCTACATTTCAGGTCCTGCGTGACCGGGAGAAGGATGGCCCATCGCCGGCAGGAGGCATCAATGCGCTGCTGGATGAAAGCTTCCGGAAAGAAGGAGAAAAAGGCAAATGAACCGCGGAAGGGACAAGCTGCTTGCAAAACGGCGCGAAATTTCGCCGCCGCGCATGATCGCATACGCACTCGGTGCGGTGATTTTCCTTCTTCTGATCCTTGCCGCGTATTACACAATCCGCAGAACGGCGGCAAGAATGTCCGCGGACTTCTACTATCCGTTCCTGAAAGCCGCGCGCGGACTGGAAAACTCGTATGCGGACGGAGCCTTGCTGATGCAGAACAACAAAACCCTTGCCGCCGCGCTCGTCAAGCTGCAGAAGGAGAATTTCGAGCTGGCCTCCGGGCACGCCGTCCAGCAGGATCTCAAACAGGAGAACGCGGCGCTTCGGCGAATGCTGCGACTACGGAAGAAATCCAACTTCGTTCCGGTCTTTGCCGAGGTTCTGACGCGCGATCCGATGACCTGGAACGAGCAGTTCGTCATCGACCGGGGAAGCGCCGCAGGCATCGCCGAAGGCGATCCTGTCGTGACCTCCGCATTCATCCGGAGCATGTCCGTGCCGACCGCGGTTCTGATCGGCCGCATCAAATCGGTCAGCCGGCACACGGCGGTTGTTTCAACCGTATTGAGCCCGGACTTCAAACTCGGTGTGACCTTGGGGAAATCCCGTGCCTCAGGCATTCTGGAAGGCACGGGAGACGCGGCAGCACCTTATTCCCTTCTGCGTTATCTTCCCGTTAAAACCCGTCTGGCGGACGGAGACATGGCGTTCACGAACTCCTATTCCGGGAACAATCCGCCGGGAATTCCCGTCGGGGAGATCGTTCCCTGGGCGGATGGTCAGCCGGGCAGAGAACAGGATCACCTTTATCTGGAAGCATGTATCCGGCCCTTTGTCCTGCCGGACACCGTACGGTTTGTCGCGGTCTACATCCGGGAGAAATCATGACAGAAACCCTTTACATCCTGTTCTTTACGACTTTCGCGGTCATGATCGAACTTCTGCTCCGCTCCTTCGGGCTGTATCTGCCGGCCGCCTCGCTGTTTCTTTTCTACGCTTCGATCGTCTTCGGCTACCGTGCGGCGGGTGCGGCGGCGCTTCTCGCCGCATGCGGACTGGACTTTGTTTCCGGCAGTCCGCATCTCTGGTCGCTGCCGGCGTTCGCGGCGGTGATCGCGCTCTCCTGGTTCTGGCTGAACAAGGTGGAATCGGAATCCATCTTCCTCCATGTGGTTCCCGGTGCGCTGATTCCGTTTCTGGTCTGGTTCTGCCGTCTGCCGTTTTACCCGTCGTCGCTGTTTTCCAACCTGTTCGCACAGCTCCCGGATGTGGTGATCGCCTCCTTTCTCTGCGCCCTTCTGCTTCCTCTGGAAATCTATCTCTTTGACACGATGAACGAAAAACTCGGTTTGAATCTTTACACCGACGCAAAAATACGCCTGCACAACAAACCATGAATGACATCGACCTGAAAAATCTTCAGCCGTTTCTGCGGATCGGCATTCTGCTCTTTCTGGTGATGGCGGTCTATGCCGTGATCGGCATCCGCCTCTGGCATGTCCAGGTGCTTTCCGGCAACCGCTATTCCGCAAAGGCCTCCCGGCAGTATGCGCGCAAAATCCGGATTCCGGCCGTGCGCGGAAGAATCTTCTCTTCGGACGGGAAGCTTCTGGCGGAAAACCGCGTTTCCTACGATGCGGTCTTTCATCTCTCCGAAATGCGCAAGCCGGGCAGAATGGACAAAACCATCAATCACATCATGGGAGAACTCGCGCGTGTCTCGGACTGCATCGGACGCAACTGCGAAATCACGGTCACGGACATCCGGCGCCATATGAACTATTACCCGGGACTCCCCATCACGGTCTTTCCCGACCTGAATCAGGCGGAACTCGCCAGGATTTCCGAACTTGCGCCGCCGGTAAACGGCATGGAAGTCACACTGGAAAGCGCGCGCCACTATCCGTTCGGACCGCTCGCATCGCATCTGCTCGGCTATGTCGGGCCGAGCGATCCGAGCCAGGCAAACGACCGGAATGAATTTTTCTATTACATCCCGGACATCGTCGGCAAAAGCGGCGTGGAACGTCTTTACGACGACAAGCTCAAAGGCGCGCCCGGGAAAAAACTGGTTCTCGTCAACCACAGAGGCTTTGTCCACGAGGTCGTCGGCGTTCCGATTCCGGCAAGAAACGGTTTTGATCTGGAACTGACCGTCGACGCCCGCGCACAGGCTCTCACCGAACGCCTGCTCGGGGATTACAGCGGCGCCATCGTGGTGCTGGACGCCTCCGGCGGAGCCGTCATCGCGATGGCATCCACGCCTGGATTCGACCCGAACCTCTTTGTGCCGCGCATCTCCTCGCAGGAGTATTCCAGACTGCTGAAAAATCCGGACCGCCCCCTGCTCAACAAGGCGGCGCAGGGCAGTTACATGCCCGGCTCCATCGCCAAGCCGCTGATCGGCATCTGCATGCTGGAAAACGGGATAGCTCCCGATCATGAGATCGTCTGCGACGGATTCACGACAATAGGAAACTCGCGCATCCGCTGCTGGTACTGGTACGGCGGAGGACATGGCGCAGTCAATCTCCTGCGCGGCCTGGAGATCTCCTGCAACGATTTCTTCATTGAAAACGGACTTTCTCTCGGCGTGGACAAACTTTCCGCCACCTTCGCCTCCGCCGGAATCGGATCCGAAACCGGATTTCCCCTGCCGGAAGCAGGCGGACTGCTTCCGACGCGAAACCAGAAGAATCACCGCTGGAATATTTTCGATACCGCCCTTGTCTCCATCGGACAGGGCAGAATCGAAGTCACGCCGCTTCAGGCCGCCCGCTATACGGCGGCGATCGCCAACGGAGGAACCCTCTGGAAACCTTATCTGCTCAAGTCCGTCCGGGGAAATGACGGCACGGTGATTCAGGAGAACACACCGGAAGCAAACGGAAAACTTGCCGCGTCCCCCCATACACTGGAGCTGATCCGGCAGGGAATGCACCGTGCGGTCAACGCACCGGGCGGCGGCGCGAAACAGGCAAGGAACACCAAACTGGAACTTTCCGGAAAAACGGGAACCGCTGAAGTCGGCTCAGGGGAGAACCGTTACAAAAACACCTGGTTCACAGGATTCGGAACCGATCCGAAAACAGGAAAGACCTATGCGATCACCGTAATGGTGATGCACGGCGTCGGCGGAGCGAAAACGGCAGCCCCCCTAGCCTCGCGTTTCTTCGAAGAATGGCTCTGAAACAAATGAACCGGACAGGCGGATTGCTGCATCGGACCTATTCCGCATCGCAAATCAATTCCGACTTCTCCGTGCAAGTCTGGCTTACATTCTTATGGAACGGTTTCGAGCATTACTTTTGAATGGAACGAAATTTGCTCAGGCAACCAGTGGCAAGATCTGATTATACATAGTGAAAGTCGGAGCTGTCATTCGTCGCAATACCAGAAAAAATATACCTTGCTCTTTCAAGCACTTGTCCGAATCAGGAACTGTTGCTCCTGATCGGAACAAAGATCATGGCCATGGAATCATCATCTGGAGAGCTGTTCCCCGCTTGCAGAACAACAACGGGGGAAAGGAGCTTCTCCGTTCTCTCCGAATACTATTTTCCTTGAGCACTCCCAATACGATAGGATTGCATGTGCTTTCTTCATTATTTCTCCAATGAGAAATAATCAATGAAAATCCGATTCGGCTCAGCTGTTTTTCTGTTGAATCCACCGATATAGAAAAATGCATCTGAAGACAATTCTACCGGTCCGAAATGAAGTTTTTTTATATTCTCTTCCGGAAATATCCTGGACTTTGAGGGGATAAACGCTTATGATTTTCTTTTGTTTTGTGTCATAAAATCCGATTCGGGTCATTAAGGAAGAATCTCCTTTTGCTTCGGTACGAATACATAAATTCACCCAATAAGATGCTTTTTCTATAATGCCAAAGGACATTGCAGTGTCCACCCCTTGTTTCCATCCATGGCGGCAGTTTGTCCATCACTTGCATTCGGATCTTCCGCTTGGAATGGAGCACGAAATTGCGTATGCGGATATTCAATACGCGGAAGATAAATGCGTCCGTAACGTTTTATACCCTGAATATAGGATTCCATAAAAAAAAGCGGAGTCCATGCTGCAGACTGTCCTTCCGCAAGAAACCGGAAAAAGTTTGCTGTAAGAGCAATTTTTTGTTTCCCGAACGGTAAATTCTCCAGTGGAAGTGCCATCAACCAATTCCAACTATTACCTTTGTTCTCATTGTAAAAAATTCCCTGAAGATCACACTTCTCCATCTGTTCAGCTTCATTCTGAAGACTGTGTTTTAACTGTTGCAATACACCGTCTGGAGAGATTCCAATATGCCATACGGGCAGACATGGATATTCCGCAAAAAATATTTCCACGCAATTACGCCAGAATGCATTGCCAGAACCGCTCTTGCCAGGAGGGGTCTGTTCCAAATAGTTTAAATAGAGGTATTGGGAATCTGCCGCGATTCGCATGGAAATATTATTGGGATGTTTTTCGCCATTCTTCGCAAGACTCCACATACCCGTGGAACACACTCTCGACCAGTCAACCTTGCGAGGATCACCAGTTGCATCCGGAATCAAAGTTGCTGTCATGGACATCAGCTTGCTTTTTCCAAAATTTGATTGCTTCAGCTCATATTGTAAACATCCTTTGCGGGCGATTTTCCAGATACCTTTAACAAAACGCTGAAAATTGGCCCTTTCCGAATACGGTTTCCAGTTTTTTCTTCGCCTGATCCAGCAGAGTTTCAATACGCTCGAAACGCTCTCCATAACCGATTTTCCAATTGACTTCTTCGGAGTGGAGTGCTGTCCCCCAATAAGGATTATGCGGTCCGCGCGGACCGAGAGGCTTAGTGAGATCGGCAAACCATTCTACCGGATAATTTTCTGGATTCCATAAGGCATCTTCACAGATTCTATATATTTTCTTCATCGCAGGAGCCGCTTTCCCATAAGCCGCGCGGAACCATTGATCAATCACGGTATCTACATCCAATGACGGATCAAAAGCGATCCGGGCAGAAACGTAAGCTTCTGCGAGAGCGTGCTGAAGCTCTACTTCGGAAAACCGGCCTTTAATACCGTCCGAAGTGAATTTTTTCATCATTCCTCCTGCTTTCCAAGGATAAAGTCCGGGAAAATTGTTATAATGATAATGTCGCCGTGCATCCCAGTGAGGGGTATAAAGATAAGTCCATAGAGTTATCGGACACTTTTTCAACTCATTTTTCATCCGGAGTTCATACTCCTTTTCCTGCGCTTTTCGGATACCAGGATGCCACCAGGCAAAATGTGTCAGACAGATCTGTATGGACACATTATCAGGAAGTTTTACCTCTTCGGGATAAGGCTGGGTCTGAATATAGGCTAGCGTGGAAATTCCAATATCTGCCTTTATTTTTGCAGCGGCTACTGCAATTTTAGAAATGAAGAAAAACTTCTGATGGGAAGTTTTCAGATCTCCTTTCAGATGAGGAAAAAGTCTGACACAGTCTTGACATTTGCAAAAAAGATTGCTGTTAGCTAATTCTATCGGATAAAAGAACGGTTTTCCTGAAATCCGCGGAGTCAGACATTTGTCTGGTGATATTCTTCCGCGGGAATTCCACCATCCACCACTGACATTCCGTCCATTGAAATAAATAGCGGCGACTCCAGCAAAATGTCCGGCTGTATCGGGATGGGTAAAGCATGGCTGCGGCGGAAGATCCGGATCATCCGGATATTGGCTTCGGACGGGCTCGTCGGTATAACTGCGGTATCCCCTGCAGCCTGCGGCAAAAAGTTCGGGGCGTTTCATTTTGAATTCCCGAGCCAGTTCCGGTGTTTTTGCTCTATCCCAGTACTGAAAATACAAGGTGTAATAATTATGCGTGGCCTTTCCGTAAACTCGGACATACGCCAGCGAAGTTGCCACAGGCTGCGTTCCCGTTCGGTAAACGGCAGCTGTCATCCGTATAAAGGCCCCGGAATGCATCCAGCGGAGGGGTAAATTTCTTATTAACGGGAGAAATGCTCAAATTCTTCTGTTTTTGAAATGCGGTCGAATTTTCCCAGGGACCGCAGAACAGAACACCGCACTGGTGTTCCAGAAAATCGTAGACAGCATGAAGTGATCCGCATGTAGCAAAATAGTTTTTGGGGAATGTCTCATACCGGGAATAATCGACTGTTCCATAATCAGGAGAATCACAGCCGATCAGATAAATATTATTTCCGACACTTTTTAATTGATAGGTCTCACCGGAGCATAATTCCGGTTTCAGCCCTGCACTGCGCGCTGCGGAACTGTCACCGATATAAATTTTAACAGCCGCATCCGCTTTTACTCTGCGGATCGGGAGTGTTACACCAGTTATTAGTTGAATATGATGCCGAAGTTCATAGACCCCCATTTGTGCCGCACTGGTCGGCTTTTCTCCAAGAATAATTACTGCATTCGGGGAACCATTGCAGACAAGTTCGAGTCCGATATCCTTGCCTTGCATGGATATTACGAAAAACAATATCAGGAGAAATCCGCCTGTTCTTTTGCCAATCCGCATGAAATTACCCTTTCAATTATATAATGTAATGAATATTTATTGAGCATCTGCTGCAGTGATTGTCCGAATTCCGGACGGCGCCATATTTTCTAGGAACCAAATATACTGCCAGGCGTTATAATTTCTTTCCAGTGATAGGTCAGCGAGGATATTCTGTGCGTTTTTCAGCGCAGCATGACCATCTCCATATATGATATTACTTTGATTGGAATGCCGCGTATGAATGTGAATAGGCATTGCCTCCGCTGCTGTCCGCACTCAGTCTGACTTTACTGTATTGCCCTTTATAAAATATACTGCACTGTCCATGTTCAGAGAGTCACAGGCAATCAGTTCCCGTGATGGAATTTTTGCTTTGCCGAAACGATAGAGTTTTTGATAATCATCGGTGCTATTGGCTATATTAATATACCTGTTTGAGCTCCGGTTATCCAGCTGGAACACTCCGTAGGTTGATTTCATTCGGGACAGATTCATTGGATTACAGGCCTGTTGCGGAGCAACAGACGAACAGGCTAGAATTTTTGTCTGGGAAAAATCCTGTTTCTCCCCCATATACTCCAATCCGCGGGAACGCTCAATCCTGCACAGCAGGACGGGACGCATGGGAATAAGCCGTCATGGACTTCTCATGCAAATCCATATTTCCGCCGCTCCTGTCCCCAAAACGGAAGAGTGACGGAAAATACGGTTTGCAATTCTCTTTTTACATGCTATTGTCTGTAAAAATAAGATTCAGCATGTCCGTCAATTCAAAACAGGAATCACTTCAATGAACAATTTCATGAAAATTCTGCCTGCGGCAGTTCTGCCGCTTTCGCTTCTTTCGGGAGAACCGGAAATCACAGTCTCGCTGAACGGGAGCAAAGGAACACTGCAAACTCCTTTCCGTGACGGATATGTGCTGGAACAGAATTTCCAGGAAGCACCTCCTCAATACAACCGTCAATTCAATTTCGGCACCGTGTATCTGATTGGAAAAGACAGGAAGCTCCGTCTGGCCACACCCGGGGATGACGCCACACCGTGGAACATCAATTCCACTTATATCGGCGCCAATCATGGAGATTCGATCTGCAGCCGTCTGATGTTCCAGGAAAATCACGGACTGACGGCAAAGGACTGCGGGAGCGAATGGCAAAATGCGAATGGACGCAAATTCTACGTCGTCAAAGTGGAATCCCCGAAAGTGCTCTGGGTCCTTTCCGAAAATCTAGCAGCCTGTCGGAGTGAGATTTTTGGCTTTGGGAAATCAATGTCCATTCCGATAGACGCATAATGCTTGTTTTTCCGTTTTCTATTGTCAGTAGCGAGAATTTATCCGCTCCGACATTAAATCCATATCTTTGAC
>CASEFP010000087.1 GCA_949287225.1 uncultured Lentisphaeria bacterium | reverse complement strand
TGGAAGGTTTCAAGATCATGACGCTGCCAAACTGACCGGACGCCTCCCGGAGAAATAAACAATCCTACCTTGCGCAATTCGTTGGAAACCCTCTGCTGGCCCAGTGCAGGATTGTCCAGCGCAATTTTTACGACTCGGGATTCGATTTCCGGATCGACTCGATTCTTCGGATTCGGTCTGTTCAAGCGGACAATATCACGAAGTGCAAGTTCGCCACCTTCTTCATAAAGCTTTTTGAAACGGTAAAAACTGTCTCTGGAATAGCCAAAGACTTTACACTACGAGAACAGTTTTTTTTCCGGATCTTGCCGCCTGAATCGCGGCGGCGATCCCCGCGATACCGCCGCCGACAACGGCAATATCATAGTTGACTTTGAAGTTCATGATTGTTCATTAATGATGAAAATATTATTGTTTATAATAAAATATAATACTGATAATAATAAAAATCAAGAGCGGAATGAAAAATCAACCGGGAATTTTCTGATGATTGTCAGGAGAATCGACGTCGGGACGGTTTCGGAAAGCTCTGTCCGTTCCGGTATGTTGTCCGCCTGTGGAGGACTGGGAGCTTTCCTGTAGCCATTGTTTCGGCTTTCCTGTATTTGGGAATTTCCGGATCCGGAATGATCACAGATTGTTCTTCCGCACCTCCAGCGGAGTAGCTCCAAGTGCGCGTTTGATAAATCGCGTAAACGTGCGGGATTCGGAAAAGCCGCAGCGGAGCGCGACTTCGCGGACAGGGGCGTCCGTTCCGCGCAGGAGCGCCACTGCCTGTTCCAGGCGGCAGTCCAGAATGTAACGTCCCGGAGTTTTGCCTGTGTATTCGCGGAAAAGATTGATCAGACGATTCTTTGAAATATGAAGCGATTCGCTCAGTGAGTCGACATTGAAGAACGGGTCGTAAAGCTGGATCGTGATAAGTTCCAGTGCTTGTTTTGCGATTTTTTCGCCTCTGCTTGAGCAACTTGTTCCAGCGGAGTATGCGAGCAGTTCCATAATGAGAGCCGCTGATTTGCGTACAAGAAAAGAGTCGTTTTCGCTGATGATGCGTTCCAGTTCCGCAAAACGTTCGGCAGGGTACGGTTGGAGTGCGTGCTGGAGGCGTGGATACCGGTAGGAAAGCAGAAACGCTTCGGCAAATGGTCCGTCGAAACAGAGCCAGCGCAATTTCCAGGTTTTGGAAAGAGCATAGCGCAGATGCCGTTCACCGGGCAAGTAGAAGAATACATCGTTTTTATGGATTTGGAATTTCTGTTCATAAAGAACGACTTCTCCAATGCCTTCGAGTCCCCAGATGATTTCCACAAAGGATTTTATCGCCGCTTCAGATAGTGCTTTTTGTCCTTTTTCCAATGTGCTTATCCCTGTGCCATTAGGGTAAAACGGGAGTGAAACACGTTGGTCGATCTGCAAATTTGAACGTGTATAAGATGTGTTTTCCTGCATTTGACGCTCCGGTGATAATTGATACTTTATTAAATTTTAAATCCCTTGTTTTTTTTGATGAAATATATTATAATTACGGAAGGAAATCAATCGTAAATTTGTTCCGGGCCTGAACTTTTCCGATTTTTTCCGATAACAGGTAACAACTATTATAAGGATTTTTTCGCATGATGAGAAAAATAATCTTGGGGGCAATTTTTGCCTGTGGCATCTTTTTGCTGTCCGATGCTTTCTGCGCAGAAGCGCTCGCGCCGCTTCACGTTGAGGGAAACAAAGTTATGGCGAATGGAAAACCGATTCGTCTGCGCGGAATCAACTGGGGCTGGTGGCAGCTGGAGGGAACTCGCTATACCGAAAATGATATGAAACGCTGCGCGGAATGGGGTGCAAACGTTATCCGTCTGCCCTTTTTCTGGGACCGTTTTGTCCTGCCCGGAACTGTTCAGCTCGACGAGCAGAAAGTCAAAGCGATGGATGAGGTCATCGGATGGGCGGGAAAATATGGGATCTATGTCATTCTCGACATGCATGATGTTCCGGGCGGAAAAGCAAAAGAGCACTGCGGCATTTACAAGAATAAGAAAGATCTCAGCAATTTTATTGCTCTTTGGCAGCAGTTCGCGCGCCGCTACGGCAATGTCACCACCGTTGCCGCGTACGAACTCATGAATGAGCCTGATACATTGCCGAATAATCATGCTCTCTATCAGAAAACCGTGAAAGCGGTTATTGACGGCATCCGCAAAGTCGACTCGGACAAAATGCTTGTTGTCTCCGGTGATGATGGCAGCATTCATCAAACCAGTCTTGACAAATTCGCCAAACAGGATGATCCGAACGTTCTCTACACCTTTCATTATTATCAGGGATCATGGCCGGCCGACTGGCTCGGCAACTCCGGTGAACGCGACGGCGTCTCCGGCTCGCTTCCATGGACATGGTATGAACGGGTCTACAAACTGGACCACCCCGAAAAATCCCCGGCAAAGGTCCGGTTGATGCTCCGTTCTGATGTCAACAGCGGGACTGCGTGGTTCGACGACGTGTCTGTAACGGATGTCAAGACCGGGAAGGTCCTCGGAAAATGGTCGTTTGACAAGGGACCGGAAACATTCAAAAAAGAGCGTGGGGAACTTCCTTCCGAATTTTATGACAAAGCGGTCGGACATGATGCTCCGGGTTCGCTGGCTGTTCGCGGGACAACCGAATATCACGGCTGGATCAGTCCGGAAATCCCTGTCCGTCATGGCGCGGAACTTAAAGTTTCCGGCTGGATTAAAACGAAAAACGCGACAGGAAACTCTTATCTCGGCATTTGTTGGATGGGGCTTGAACTCATGACGCGGAATTCGATCCGTCAGGCGTTGAAAACGACGGCGGAATTTGCCCGCAAGTACAATGTTCCCGTCTTCGTCGGGGAATTCGCCGTGGAGCGTCAGGTCGGACCGGAAGGTTATCAGGCGAGAACCACTGCGGACCGTATCGCCATTTTTGAAGAGCTCGGTTATCACTGGGCTTATTGGAATTTCCGTGAAACAACGGATCCGAATACCATGGCGCTTCATGCTCAACGGCGCGATGGCAAGGATTATCCGATCAACGAACCTCTGCTTGAATCTTTGAAAGGCGGCTGGTCTCTGAACAAACAGGTGAATCCAAAATGAATAACAGAATAAAGAGAAATTTTACCCTTATAGAGCTCCTCATAACGATTATGATCATCGCTATCCTTGCGGCTATGCTTCTTCCTGCCCTGAACAAGGCCCGGGAAAAAGCGAATGCCACGAGCTGTCTCGGTACTCTGAAGCAGTATGGAGGAGCGTATAATATGTACATAAGCGACAGCGGGGATTATATCCCCTATTCGCGGAGGACATTCGACGGCGCCAATATGATGTGGTGGGACCGCATTGCTGTTTATCTTGGCTGCAAAGAGGAATGGAGCTCAGAGAACTGGACCGCCTGTTCCAGGGATCTCTTTCGACGCGGTCTCCGCTGCAACACTGTTTATCCTTTGAACAAGTTTAACGGTGAGATCAATTATACGGGGAATGGGATCATTGATTATTGTGGTGACGCCATCCGCAGAGTAAGCAAGGTGCGTTTCCCCTCCGCAACTTGTGTTGTTTTTGACGGGGTCGCCGGCGGTGGCGGCTCCTGGACCATTGGTATAACCGATTGGAATAAGGCCAAAGTCCAGCTGAAGCACAACAACTCGATCAATTTCGTCTATGTTGGCGGTAATGCCGGTCCGCTCCTCGGAGGACGTATCCCGACAACTGACAGCCCGGGAACCCGGTGGGTGACCGATTGCAGGAACTACCGTCTTTGGTCAGGCCCGCAACAGACGCAGGATCTGGAATGACGGCAACGCAGCGGGCTGTCTGCTGCCCGGCAGCCCGCCTCATTGCCCCATGTTCTTATAGCAGCAGGGAACACGAACAGGTATTGGAATCTCCCGGATAAAGGCTGTTCCCGCTGTCTGAAGATGAATAATTTAAGCGGAGATTCTTCTTTTGACCATATTATCATAGTTATAATTATTCTTTTTCTGCATAAAATCAGGAAAGACAGGTTGTGAAGTGTCGGAGCAAATTTGCAATCCGGTCTGCGCGAAGAATGCATCGTCTTTTCCCGCGGTCATGATACACTGACCGGTCCATAAAAAAACGGAGTTGAGGGATAGTTCCCGCAACTCCGTTAAAATTTCCCGATCTCCGGAACTTCTTCCATAATGAAAGTTGCTATGGTAAAGTAAGCGCCCAGCCAGCCCCATCTGGATTTGAGGCAGACAGCGTGGTATGTTCTTCCACAAACCGTAATAATGGGAGAACGGCATGGGACGCGAAGGACGAGATTATTGGGAGGCGCAACTGTCAGAATATTGGGACAGCG